>JAQBQH010000140.1 GCA_028287105.1 Myxococcales bacterium | reverse complement strand
GACGGTGGGCGGCGCGGCGGCTGAGCCAGGCGCGCCAGCGACGGTCGCGCGCGGCAAACACCAGCGCCGCGGCCAGCAGCGTCACGAGCGGCGACACGACGTAGGGCCAGACGGCGACGGGCGGCGCCGGCAGGATCTCGACCGGCACCGTCGGTGAGACGGCCGCGTCGCGCCAATCGTGCGCCGGGCGGTAGCGCGCCTCGAGGAACAGCTTGCCCGCCGGCAGATCGCGGGCATTGACCCAGGTGCCGAAGCGACCGGCGGCGTCGGTGAGCACGCGCGCGACGTCGGGGCCGTTCTCGAGGCCGATGGCAACCTCGCCACCGGCGATGCCGCCCGCTTCGTCGTCGAGCGCGCCCGAGACGAACAGGAGCGCGTCGGGCGCGATACGGTCGCCGTCGGTGGAGAGCTGCAAGAAGGTCTTGGCGGTCAGCAGCACGGTCTTGGCGACGCGCGCCTCGTTGCGCAGCTCGTTGCCGTCGATGGTGGCCTCGACGAGGATGCGCTCGCCGGCGCGGCCGAACGGGCCGAGCTCCTCCGATTCGACGCGACCGGCGGTCGTGTGGAGCTGGCTGCGCAGCCGTCCACCGACGAGGACGGTCACCCTGCCATCGTAGGCGCGCGGCGGTCCGAGGCCGTCCGCCTCGTGCGCCTCGATCACCACTTTCATCGATGGAGCGCGCGCGAGGACGCGCTCGGGAAGCTGGAGCGCGATGACCGGGGTCGTGCGCGCGACATCGATGTTGCGGTCGATGGCGGCCGGCGCCACGTAGTCGCCGTCGCCGCCGGCGCCGATGCGCAGGCGATAGCTGCCGAGCGGCACCGGTACGCGCCAGCGAAACGAGCCGTCCGGGGCGCTCGGCTCTGCATAATGATAGGAGCCCTTTTCGCCCTCGACCGAGATGGCGACCGCGCGACCGGGGACGGCGTCGTCGGTGGCGTCGTCGCGCAGAAAGCCGCTCACGGCCAGGCCGCCGGCCACCCGCTCGACGGCGTCGACGTCGATGCGCAAGCGCGCGCGCACGTGGATGACCGCCTCGTCCGCCCCGGCGGGTAGCGCCAGGGCCAGGAGCGTGGCAGTCACCAGGGTAGCGATCCGCACGAGCCGGAGTGTACGGCGGCCGGCTGAATTGGGGAAATCGGCGCCAAAAATTAGCGGCCGGACACGACTTCCCCATAGCCTCGTTGACGAAGATTGAAAGCTCATGCTACGTTGCCCAGAGAAGTGACGATACATTGCATTACATGAGCGAGGCGCAATGCGAATAAAGCGACTCGAAGTTCAAGGATTCAAGTCATTCTGCGATCGTACGGTGCTGACCTTCAACCAACCCATTACGGGTGTGGTCGGGCCGAACGGCTGCGGGAAGTCCAATATCGTGGACGCCATCCGGTGGTGCATGGGCGAACAGTCGGCCAAGCATCTGCGCGGCAAGTCCATGGACGACGTCATCTTCGCGGGGTCGGACTCGCGCGGTCCACTCGGCATGTGCGAAGTCACGCTGGTCTTCGACAACGACGGCAAGGTGCCGCTCGAGTATCTCGCGTATTCCGAGATCGCGGTGACCCGCAAGCTCTACCGCGACGGGACCAGCGAGTACTTCCTGAACAAAACGCCGTGCCGGCTCCGTGACGTCACGGAATTCTTCATGGGCACCGGCATCGGCGCCAAGGCCTACTCGATCATCGAGCAGGGCCGCGTCGGCATGATCGTGACGTCGAAGCCCGAGGACCGCCGGTCGCTCATCGAAGAGGCCGCGGGCATCTCGAAGTACAAGCTGAAGAAGAAGGCGGCCGAGAAGAAGATGGAGTCGACGCGGCAGAACCTGCTGCGCGTCTCCGACGTGGTCGCCGAGATCGAGAAGCAGCTCGGCTCGTTGCGGCGGCAGGCGCAGAAAGCCGAGCGCTACAAGCAGTACAAGAGCGAGCTCAAGGATATCGATCTCTGGTCGGCGTCGCAGCGCTGGCTCGGGCTGGTCGCCGAGGATCGCGTCGCCGCGCAGGCGCAGGCCGAGGCGCACGATGCGCGCGAGACGACGCACGGGCGGCTGGTCACGCGCGAGGCGGACATCGAGACGGCGCGGCTGGAGATGGCCGCGGAGTCGGAGGAGCTGTCGGAGCTGCAGCAGGGCCTCTATGAGCTCGACAACCAGATCAAGCTCGGCGAGGCGGAGGCCGATCACGCGTCTCGCGAGGCCACGGGGCTCGAAGAGCGGGCGCTCGAGGCGCGGGACGAGATCGATCGCTTGATGGCGCAGGCCGAGGCCGATCAGGCCGAGACCGAGCGCGTCACGGCGGAGCTGGCGCTGGCCAACGCCGCGGCGAGCGGGTCGGGCGAGACCTTGCTACAGCGCGAAGAGGCGTGGCGCGCCGTCAAGGAGCAGCTGGCGGCGCTGCAGCAAAGGGTCGAGGCCGCGCGCGGCGCGGTGGCGACGTGCAAGGCGGAGATCGTCGGGTTCGAGGGCACGCAGCGGTCGGCGTCGCGCATGCGCGACGATCTGGCCTCGCGGGTGATGCGCCTCGGTGAAGACGAGACCCGCAACGTCGGGCGGCGCAGCGAGCTGGAGCACAACGTCCACAAGAACGCGCGGGAGCTCGACTCGCTCAAGCAGCTCAAGCTCGATCTCGCCGATCAGAAGCAGCGCACCGAGACGCGCGTCGGCGAGCTCAAGGAGATGCTGTCGGGCGGTGGCAAGGCGCTCGAGGCGCTCACGCACGAGCTCAACAAGCGGCGCTCGCGTCGCCATTCGCTCGACGAGCTGCACGCCAAGTACGAGGGTTTCGCGCGCGGCACCCGGGCGGTCATGGCGCACAAGGAGACGCGCTGGGGCATCCGCGATCTGTTCGCCGACGCGGTCGATGCGCCGGCGGAGCTCGACATCGCCGTCGAGGCGGTGCTGGGCGAGCGCATGGGCGCGGTGCTCGTCGAGAGCCAGGAGGTCGGCGTCGACGTCATCACGCAGCTCAAGGAGAAGTCCGAAGGGCGCGCGACCTTCATCCCGATCAACCGGTTCGGCGGGGCGCAGGCGGCCGCGGTCGAGGTCGGCGATGGGGTCAAGGGGCGCTTCCTCGACATGGTGAAGTTCGCCGACGACTACGCGATCGTCGCCGAGAACCTGTTTGGCGACGTGCTGGTGGTCGACGATCTGATCACGGCGCTGGACCGCTGGCGCGCCGGGGATCACCGCACGTTCGTGACGCTCGACGGCGAGCTGGTCGACGACAAGGGCATCGTCACCGGCGGCTCGCGCGAAGCGGCCGGCTCGGGGATCCTGGCGCAGAAGCGCGAGATCCGGGAGCTCGACGGGATCATCACGGAGCTCGAGTCGCAGCACAACGACGCCACCTTTCAGCATCAGCAGCTCAAGAACGAGCTGGCGACGCTGCAGACGGCGCTCGACACGATGCGCAAGGACGCGCATCAGGGCGAGATGCAGATCCTGACGCTGGAAAAGGATCTGGCGCGCGACCGCGAGGAGCTGCAGCGACTGGTCGCGCGGCTCAATCAGCTCGGCGAAGAGAAGCTGGAGCTGGAGCGGCAGCAGGGCGAGGCGGCGCGCGAAGCCGAGGAGGCGACGGTGGCGCTCGGTCAGGCGCGGCAGAGCCTGATCACGCTCGAGGACCAGGTTTCGGCGCTCGGCCACGAGTCGCTGCAACTGTACGAGCAGCTCGACGCGGCGCAGGAGGCGGTGACGCGCCTCAAGGTCGAGGTCGGCCAGGCGCAGGAGAAGAAGGCGTCGCTCGACAAGCAGCTGTTCCGGCTGACCGCCGACAGCGACGAGAAGCGCGCGCGGCGGGTGCGGCTCGAAGAGGGCATCCGCACCGGCGAGACGCGGGCGGGCGAGCTCCGTCAGACGGTGGCGACGACGCGCGAGGAGCTCTTGCGTCGCGCCGAGGAGCGCGCGCGCGCGGCCGAGGAGCTGGCCATGAAGCGCTCGTCGCACGACGAGCGGCGCGGGCTCTTGGCGACGGCGGAGGGCGAGCTGAAGACGATCCGCCATACGCTCGATGGACACGCCGCCGAGGTGACGCGGCTCGAGGTCAAGCGCCACGATCTCCACGCCGCCAAGTCGCACCTGGAAGAGGCGATCGGCGAGCGCTATCGCGTCGAGCTGTGGACGCAGGTGACCGACCACCATCTGCGGCCGCTCGCGGGCGAGGCCGAGGATCGGCGGGCGCGCGAGCTGCGCGATCTCATCGATCGCATGGGCGAGATCAACCTCAACGCCATCGAGGAGTACAACGAGCTGGAGCAGCGCTTCACGTTCCTCTCGACGCAAAAGGCGGATCTCGAGAAGGCGCTGGCGCAGCTCGACGAGGCGATCACCAAGATCAACCGCACGTCGAAGAAGCGCTTCCGCGAGGTGTTCGATCTCGTGAACAACAAGTTCCAGGAGGTCTTCCCGCGCTGCTTCAAGGGCGGCATGGGGCGGCTGGTGCTCACCGACGAGGAGAACCTCCTCGAGAGCGGCATCGAGATCATCGCGCAGCCGCCCGGCAAGAAGAACACGACGGTCGAGGTGCTCTCGGGTGGCGAGAAGGCGATGACGGCGGTCGCGCTCATCTTCGCCATCTTCCTCATCAAGCCGTCGCCGTTCTGCCTCCTCGACGAGGTCGACGCGCCGCTCGACGAGGCCAACGTCGGCCGCTACAACGACCTCATCCGCGAGATGACCGACCGCTCGCAGTTCATCATCATCACGCACAACAAGCGGACGATGCAGATCGTCGACACGCTGTATGGCGTGACGATGGAAGAGCCGGGCATCTCCAAGCTCGTCAGCGTCAACCTGTCGACGACGGGCAAGGAGCCGGTGAAGAAGCAGCGCGCCGGTCTCACCGCAGTCTAGCCTTCGTTCGCCGCAGTCCGCCCGACACCCACCAGCCGTCCGACCTCGACGAGATCCAAACGCGAGCGCGAGAGCTCAGGAGCAATCCTGGGCTCTCGTGATCGTTGGCGGTGAAAGGGAGAGGTGGAGCTTACTTGCGGAAGCGCGAGAGGTTCGCCGGGAGGGCGGTCAACTCGGGAAACTGCTTGTCGGGGTGCAGCTTGCGCGCGCGGCCGAGGAGGTTCTCCTCCTGCTCCGCGTTGTTCGGATCGGGGATGCAGCACTCGACCGGGCATACCGCCTGGCACGCCTCGTAGTCGTGGAATCCGACGCACTCGGTGCAGAGATTCGGATCAATGACGTAGATGTCGTCGCCCTCAGAGATGGCCTCGTTCGGGCACTCGGGCTCGCAGGCGCCGCAGTTGATGCACTCCTCGGTAATCATCGTGGCCATTTCGTCGTTCGACCTCCGCGGTCTCTATAGGATACGCCTCTGTTTCCGTCAAGATAAACTCGAAACGAGATAGTGTGCGATGGCTAACAAGCCACGCGCCGCGCGGTGATCTCGGGCCCACGGCAATCGGGCCGGCACGTGAACGAAGCCGACACGCGGCGGATGGGGCAGCTTGGCCGCCTGACCGAGCGCGTAATACAGCGCAGCATTGCAACAAAACGTGCCAGCGTGGTTCGAAACTTCGGACGGGCAGCCGGCGGCGATGGCGGCGTTGGCGGCGGGCCGCGGGTCGAACGCCACCTGGCGGGCCGGCTCGCCGCCCGGCAGGAGCTCCTCGTCGATCGGGCGGGCGCCGGCATTGTCGCGAATGCGTGCGTGGGCGACGTTGACGGCCAGGCGCTCGACGTGGAGCTTGGTGGCCGTGCCGGCCTCGCCGACGAGCAGCAGCACCGCCGGCTTGTGCGCGAGCAGATCGCGCACGGCGCCGGCGATCTTGGCATAGACGACCGGGAGCTCGGCGACCTCGATGAGCGACTGGCCGACGTGCTCGCCGCGCAGGAGCTCCACCGCATCCCTGGCGCGGTTGCGCTTGCGGCGGCCGAACGGCTCGAACGCGGCGACGATGACCTTCTTGGCGCTCATGCGACCCGCGCGCGCGGCGCCCCGAGCGGGCGCGACAGGAGCGTCGCAGCGTTGTCGGCCGAGATCGCGACGACGCGCACGCCGAGCCCGGCGAGCCGCCGCACGGCCGCGCTCTCGCGACGGCGCTCGTGCCAGCCGAAGATCTCGGCGGCGGGGGCCGAACGCGGATCGAGGCGCGACTCGGGCGCGGCGAAGGTCAGGTGATGGCCGCGGCGGCGGACGAGGCGGACGGCGCGCGACACCGGCGAGAGATCTCCTTCGAGGCCCTGCAGATCGGAGAGCACGAGAATGCGCTGGCTGCCACGGGCGGCGGCGGCGCGCTCGAGCGCCGCGCCGAGGCCGCGGGCGCGACGACCCGCTTCGGGCGAGCGACGCCACGGCAGCTCGATGCCGCGCAGGCGGCAGTAGAGGCGCAGGCGTCCCGCCTCGCCGGCGGCGGCCGCAGCGGGGAACTCCTTGCGATGGCGCTCGAGCGCGGCGGCGACAGCCTGGTGCACGACCCGGAGATCATAGAGCTCGCCCGACGGTGAGGCTGCCAGCTCCGACCAGACCGGATCATCGATGGGCGGGGCGCGGCGCAGGCGGGAGTCGATCCCCTCTTGCAGGAGCAGGTAGCGGGCGACCACGGCGATGAGCTCGGAGTCGGTGAGCTCGGTGAGGTCCTCGTCGACGACGGTCATTGCCTCCATGAGCCGCTCGACGATGCGCAGCCGATGGACCGGCCCGTCGTTGGGTTTGGCCTCGCCGACGATGCGGCCGTCGAAGGTGAGGAGCGCGACGCGATCACCGGCCTCGAGCGCGCCGCGCGCATAGGCGGCAGCGACGTCGACGGCGAGGTCGAGGCGCGCTTGACCGGGGGCGCCGTCGCGCATCGTGCCGGCGACGTCGACGAGCAGCCAGTGCGTCACCATGGTCTCGCGGTCGAGCTCGCGCACCATGAGCTTGCCGGTGCGCGCGGTCGCCTTCCAGGCGATCTGCTTGAAGGGATCGCCCGGCGCATGCTCGCGCAGCTCGCGCAGATCGCCACCGAGGCCGCGATGGCGGAGCGGCTGCACGCCGACGCGCTCGTGCGGCGCACCCGCGACCAGGCGGCGCTGCGCCGGCTGCAGCCGCAGGGCAGGGCGCGGCAGCACCTTGACCCCCAGCGGCGACGGGAAGTAGGCCTCGACGGTGCACAGGCCGAGGCGATCTTGCACCTCGACCGCGGCGCCGTGGAGAAACCAGAAGCCGACGCGCTCTGCCTGCACCTCGGCGGTGACGGTGGCTTCGTGCGCGGCGGCGAGCTGCATCGCCAGCGACGCCGGCGCCCGCAGCGCCGACGAGGTGAAGGCGCGCAGCCGCGCATCGCCGAGCGCGCGTGGGGCGCGATTGCGCAAGGTGACGGTGAGGCGGAACGGGCGACCGGCGATGAAGCCGCCGCCGTCTTCGCCGCGCTCGACCCGCCAGAGGAGCTCCAGGTGGCGACGCCAGATGAGCACCGACGTGGGAAAGAAGGCGACGTAGGCGGCCCCGAGCGCGGCCAGCGACACGACGCCGAGCGCCGCCACGCGCCAGGCGCCGGCGACGGCACCGACGAAGAGGAGCAGCCCGCCGCCGAGCGCCCAGGCCTGCCCGCGCGCGGTCAGCGACGGGGCGCGGCCGGCGTGCGTGCGCCCGGGAGCTCGCTCGCCGCGTCCGCCCGCGGCATTGTCACTGCGTCCGCCGGCGCCGACGCGATCGCGTGGCGCGCTGCGCTCGGGCTTGTTGGTCATGCCCGCGGACGGCCGCGATAGGGAACCCGGTCGAGCGCCTCGCGCACGATCGCGTCGGCCCCCATGCCCTCGAGCTCCGCGTCCGCAGACAGCATCACGCGATGCGACAGCACCGCCGGCCCGAGATGCTTGACGTCGTCGGGGAGCACGAAGTCGCGCCCGCCGAGCAGCGCCCGCGCCTTGGCCGCGTGGACGAGCTGCAGCGCCGCGCGCGGCGACGCGCCGAGCGCCACGCGGCGGTGGGTGCGCGTGAACTGCGCCAGCGCGATCACGTAGTCGAGCAGCTCGTCCTCGACGTGGACCGAGTCGGCCAGCTCCTGGAGCCGCAAGATGGTCGCCGGCTCGAGGACCCGCCGCGTCTCGCGCGCGGCGTCGGCCGTCGCCGAGTAGCGACGCAGCATCTCCTTCTCGTCGCTGGCGGCGGGATAGCCCATCTTCAGCTTGGCCAAAAAGCGGTCGACCTGCGCTTCGGGCAGCGGGTAGGTCCCCTCATGCTCGATGGGATTTTGCGTCGCCAGGACGAAGAACGGCAGCTCGAGCGCCTTGGTCTGCCCCTCGATCGTGACCTGCCGCTCCTGCATCGCCTCCAGCAGCGCCGACTGGGTCTTGGCCGGCGCGCGGTTGATCTCGTCGGCCAGGATGACCTGCGCGAAGATGGGCCCCTCGCGCAGCGCGAACGTGCCCGCCTGCAGCACGAAGGTGCCGGTGATGTCCGAGGGCAAGAGATCGGGCGTGAACTGCACGCGCCGAAAGCTGCAGCCGAGCGCGGTGGCGAACGCCTTGACCAGCGTCGTCTTGGCGATGCCGGGCACGCCCTCGAGCAGCACGTGTCCGCGCGCCATCAGCGTCGTCAGGATGAGCTCGATCGATTCCGCGCCGCCGTAAAAGGCCTTCTGCACTTCGGTGCGCACGTCGGCCGCCAGCGTCGCGACCTCCTGCAGTGTAGAGCGCTCGATCGTCTGCGTAGCCATCCCCGTTAACCTTGCTCCCGCGGGCCGATGACGTCAAAGAGCGCCGCGGCCGCCGCCTGCATTTTCGCCAACCGGCGACGGGAAATCCACGTCGGCGGGCCGCGCAGGCCGGCCCACAGCCGCGCCGCCGCCAGGGCGACGCGCGGCCCGTGCACGCGTGTGACGCGGCGACGCAGCTCTGCCGGCGCCAGCCCCGCCACCGACGCGCCGAGCGACTCCGAGAGCCGCAGCGCCAGCTCGTCGCGCAGGAACGCGGCCGTCGTCGGAAGATCCCACGCCTCCCACGCCACGGCGGCGGGCGCCGGCGCACGCGTCCAGTGTCCGTCGACGCGTCCGCGCGCAGGCCAGGCGCGCGCCCATAGCCCGAGCGCCACCATCGCCATCAAGGTCGCCAGCACCGCGAGCAGCCGCCCATCGACGGCGGCGCGCGCCGCGTCGTTGATGGCCTCGATCATCCGATTGAAGCGCACGAACGCGGGGTCCGTCGCCGTCGGCGGCGACAGCTCGCCCGACGGCTCGCCGCGCGACGTGAAGCTCTGCGTGACGAGGAGGATCCGTTCGCCCGACTTGCAGGTGCGCCTCACCAGAGAGCGCGCGAAGGCCAGGTTCTCGTCGAGATCGAGCATGTTGTTGATGAGCACGCTGGGATCGGCGAGCGCCACGAAATAGCCTTTGCCCAGCCGCCCCTCGACGACGAGCGCGGCGCCCGGCGAGAACGCGTAGGTGGAGGGCGTCGCCGCCGAAAAGAAGGCCGGGTGGTTGGCGATGAGCGCCGGAATGCCGGCCGACAGCTCGGTCGACATCGACTGGCGCGCGATCGGTAGCGCCGGATTCTCGTCATAGCGTGTCACCGACGGCAGCTCGCCGCGCAGTCGGCGAATCTCGAGCGCCGCCAGCGCCGCGTCCGACGCGCCGAAGTCGTCGGCGAGGACGGCGCGCCCGCCGGCTTCGAGGTAGCGGCGCAGGAGGCCCCCGTCGACGGCGGTGCGCGGATAGACGAACCAGACCGCGTCGCGCGACTCGACGGCGCTCCAGTCGAGCGTGTCGACCGCGGTCATCGTGCAGCCGGCCGCCGCCGCTTCGTCGGCGAGCCGGCCCAGCCCGTTCCACTCGCGCGAATCGAGCTTGTAGTCGCCCCCCGCAGCCGCTACCAGCGACGAGCACAAGAGGATCGTCGCCGCGGCGAGCGCCCGCATCACATCTCCGCCCGCAGCGTCTCGGCCCCGCGCTGAAGCTCGCGCAGCGCGGTGGCGAGGTGCACGTCGCGTTTGGTCGCCAGCACCACGAAGTAGCCTTCGGTCACGAGCCGCACGATGACGATCGCGCGCTCGCCCTCGATCAGCAGCTCCTCGACGGCCCCCAACCCGTGCCGCGACAGGCGCGTGGTGGCCTGGCTCCACACCACGCCCCAGTGCGCGCCGACGAGCTGGATGTCGAGGGGCTCGATGTGGGCGAACTGATCGACCGGCTCGCCCTCCCAATCGGAGAACACCGCGCCGACGGCGCCGGGAACCCGCTCGACCATGCTCTTCAAGATCTCGCCGAACGTGGTCATCGCGGCAGGCGCTCGGGATGCGTCTCGATGCGATGCCGGGTCATGGCGTCGTCGACGAACTTCTTGAAGGCGTACTTCTGATAATCGGGGAAAATGCCCGAGCGCAGCTTGCCGACCGCCTCGGCGAAGGGGATGTGCACCGGCGGCACCCAGCGGATCAGATACTCGACGTGATAGCCGAACGTCGTCTCGATGAGACCGCTCGTGGTGTCGCCGGGATTCTTGAGCTGATCGAAGGCGGCGTAGGAGAACGGCTTCTGCACCCAGCCGTCGCGCGCGGTGACGATCTCCTCGTTCTGCAGCCCCTCGTCGCGGGCGAGCTTCTTGAAGTCTTCGAGCGAGAGGCCGCGCGCCTTTTTGGCCAGCGCTTCGACCCGGCTTCTGGCCGCCGCCTTCTCCTCGGGCGTCGCCTTCTTGCCGACCGGGACGAAGAAGTGCCAGACATCGGCGTAGGTGCTGTGGTTGAGGTACGGCAGCTGCCTCTGATACTCGCGGCGCAGCGGCGCTTCGGGCACGTCGTCGATGGTGACGTCGCGCTCGAAGCTCTCCTGCAGGTAGCGCCGCGCCAGCGCGCCGCGCGTCTCGAGGCGCACCTCGGTATCGCGATCGAGCCCGCGCCGCGCCGCCTCGCCGGCGAGCGCTTCGGCCTGGATCAGATCCTCGAGCGCGGCCCGCGCATCGACTCCGCGCGCGCGCGCCTGCGCCGCCACGGCCGCCGCGTAGATGGGCCGCCCGTCGACGGTGGCGATGACCGCGTCCTTCGACTCGGCGACCAGCGCGGCGGACGGCTCGTCCGACGCGCCGCCGCGGCAGCCGACGGCGCACAGGCCGACGGCGCAGGGAAAAAGGAGCGCGACGACGCGCATCAGTCGCGTTCGACCAGCGCCAGCCGCGCCAGCTCCGCGCCGACGTGAATGACCGAGACTCCGACGAAGAGGAGAAGGATCGCCGCCACGTAGTCGCGCTTGCCGAGGTAGTGCACGCACTCGAAGAAGAAGCCGAGGCTGCCGAGGATGAGGAGGAGCGCGAGCCCTTCGAAGAAGTATTTTCTCATGGCGGCTACTTCGCCCTCTGCAGGACGACCGCGACCATCGCCGCCAGCGCCACGAACACCGCGAGATAGAAGGCCGGGCGCGGGCGTCCGTGACGCGCGTGGCGCCGGTCCGCCTCCATCGCCGCCAGCAGATCGCGGTCGTGCTGGAGATGTCCGTGCAGCGGCTGCAGCACGTAGGCGCGCAGGAGCACGATCCACAAGAGCCCGACACCGACGGTGGCGAGCGCCTGCGCCCGCGCCGCCTGCGCGCCGAACGAGCTCTCCAGCGACGCGGCGAAGGAGGGCGACAGATCGACCGCCGCCAGCAGCGCGGCCGGGAACAGCACGGCCACCGCCGCGAGCCCGCGGTAGACGCGCAGCCGCCGTCGCCAGCGCGACGGCACCGGGTCCTGCGCCAGGCGGCGCACCGCCGCGGGCGGCCCCTCGGCGAGCCGCTCGGCGCGGGTCTGCGCCTGCGCCACGGCGACGAGGAACGCCAGCAGCGACGCCGCCGCCAACACCATCGCCACCGACGGCACCACGCGCGCCGTCACCTCGGCCGCCGCGAGCGCTTGCGGCGCTACTATTAATACCGGGAATCCGACCAGGAGCGCCAGCGCCTGCCCCGCGGCGCGCTTTTGCGAGACGCCGACCGCAAGCGCCACCAGCGGCGCCAGCGACACGACCGTGATGGCCAGGATGTTGGCACCCGCGAGCGCCCGTGCGTGCGCCGCCAGCCCGAGCGGCAACGCCACGGCCACGATCCACAGGTTGATGCCGAGCGCGAGCGGCAGGGCCATCGCTTCAACTTTCGACTTTAAACTTTCGACTTTCAACTCTAGATTACCGGCCGCATGTCCGACGCGCCCCTCGTCATCGCCATCGACGGCCCCGCCGGGGCCGGTAAATCGACGGTGGCGCGCGCGCTGGCGAGTCGCCTCGGCTTCTTCCTGCTCGACACCGGCGCCATCTACCGCGCGCTGGCGCTGACGGCGGCGCGGGCCGGGATCGCCTTTTCGGATGCCGAGCCGCTCGGACGGCTCGCCGAGACGCTGCCGATCCGCTTCGACGAAGCGGGCCAGGTCTACCTCGGCGACGAAGACGTCTCTGTCGCCATCCGCACGCCCGAGATGTCGCAGGGGGCGTCGACCGTCTCCGCTCATCCGCCGGTGCGCCAGGCGCTCCTGGGCCTCCAGCGCAAGCTGGCGGCGCGCGGCCGCTGCGTCGTCGAAGGGCGTGACATCGGCACCGTGGTGTTACCGTGGGCCCCGCTCAAGATCTTCCTGACCGCGTCGCCCGAAGTGCGCGCGCGCCGGCGCTTCGACGAGCTGAGCGCCAAGGGGCAGACCGTCGATCTAGCCAAGACCCTGGAGGAAATGCGCGTTCGTGACGAGCGCGACTCCAGCCGCGCGACCGCGCCGCTCAAGCAGGCGGACGACGCCGTCCTGCTCGATTCCAGCGAGCTCGGCGAAGCCACGGTCGTGGACCGGATGGAAGCGTTGGCACGCTCGCGCTTCGGCGCCGATTTGCCTTGACGCATACTGGTTTGGAGACTAACTTCCGCAAACCTTTTACGTCCATTGCAGTAAAAGGAATACGCCTGCAAGACCGGGTAGATCGAAAGGGAGCATTGCATTCGAATGGTTGAACAAACTAACACGTCCTCGGGTGGTGAAGAGAGCTTCGCCGCTATGTTCGAGGAAAGCCTCAAGCGCGAAGAGATCAAAGAGGGCGCCATCGTCCGCGGACGAGTGATCCAGCTGAACAAGGATCATGTCGTCATCGACATCGGCTACAAGTCCGAGGGTCAGGTCCCGATTGAAGAGTTCACGGGCGCCGACGGCAAAGTTACGGTCAAGGAAGGCGACGACGTCGAAGTCTTCCTCGAGAGCCGCGAGAACGACAACGGCCTCTGCGTCCTCTCGAAGGAGAAGGCGGATCGTCTCAAGGTTTGGGACGAGATCTCGGAAGCGTGCGAGCGCGACGAGCTCATCGAAGGCGTCATTTCGCAGCGCGTGAAGGGCGGCCTTTCGGTCACCATCCGCGGCGGCGTCAAGGCGTTCCTCCCCGGTTCGCAGGTCGATCTCCGTCCGGTGCGCAACCTGGACGCGTTCATCGGCAAGAACTTCAAGTTCAAGGTCATCAAGTTCAACAAGAAGCGCGGAAACATCGTGCTTTCGCGTCGCGTGCTGCTCGAGAAGGAGCGCGCGGAGCTGAAGGATCAGACCCTCGAGAAGCTCAAAGAGGGGCAGATCATCGAAGGCATCGTCAAGAACCTCACCGAGTACGGTGCGTTCATCGACCTCGGCGGCATCGACGGCCTTCTGCACATCACCGACATGAGCTGGGGCCGGGTCAACCACCCGAGCGAGCTGTTCCAGGTCGGTGACCACGTCCGCGTCAAGGTTCTCAAGTTCAACTCCGAGACCGAGCGCGTTTCGCTCGGGCTCAAGCAGATCTCGGACGATCCCTGGAAGTCGGCTGCGGAGCGTTACACGCCCGGCACCGTCGTCAAGGGCAAGGTCGTCTCGCTCAAGGATTACGGCGCGTTCATCGAGCTGGAGCAGGGCATCGAAGGCCTGGTTCACGTCTCGGAGATGTCGTGGACCCGTCGGGTCAAGCATCCGTCGAAGATGGTCGCCGTCGGCGATGTCGTCGAGGCGGTCGTGTTGGACATCGACCCGTCGCAGAACCGCATCTCGCTCGGCATGAAGCAGCTCGAGCCGAACCCGTACGAGTCGCTGGTGCAGAAGTATCCGCCGGGGACTGTCGTGCGCGGCAAGGTTCGGAACATTGCCGACTTCGGTATCTTCGTCGAAATCGAAGAGGGTATCGACGGCCTGGTCCACATCAGCGACATGAGCTGGACCCAGCGCGTGAAGCACCCGTCGGAGCTCTATCAGAAGGGTGACGAGGTCGAGGCGGCGGTGCTCAACATCGACACCACCGAGGGCGACAAGCCGAAGATCTCGCTCGGCATCAAGCAGCTCATCGGCGACCCGTGGGATCGCATCCCGTTCGACTACCCGGTGGGCAAGGTCGTTTCGGCCAAGGTCCAGAAGGTGCTCGACTTCGGCGCCTTCGTGGAGCTGGAGCGCGGCATCGAGGGTCTCATCCACGTCTCGGAAATCTCGGATGAGCGCGTCGAGGATCCCCGCTCGGTGTTGAAGCCGGGTCAGGACGTCAAGGCCGAGATCATCTCGATCGATCAGGCCGAGCGCAAGATTGGCCTGTCGATGAAGGCGGCGAATCGCTCGGCGGAGCTGGCCGAGGCGCAGGGCTACACCGGCTCGGGCGCGCCTGGCGCGACGCTCGGCGACGTCTTCCGCAACAAGCTCAAGGGTCTTCAGAAGCAGGACAACGACTAAACGACGGTTGTTAGCCGTTAGCCATTAGCTTGGAGAAGCGATCCGCACTCTACGCGCTGTTGGTGTTCGGATCGCTCCTCGCCCTCTGCTTCGTTTTCCTCTACTTCCTATTCTCTGCGCTCGAGCAAAAAGGTGAGCAGGGCTGGGGCTCCGGCCTTGGCCCCCGCATCGGCGTCGTCGAGCTGAGCGGCACCATCATGGACTCGAAGGACGTGGTCGGTCAGCTCCACGAGCTCCGCAAAGACAACAGCATCAAGGCGATCGTATTGCGCATCGACTCGCCCGGTGGCGCGGTGGCGCCGTCGCAAGAGATCTATCGCGCCGTCTTGCGCGCAAAGAAGGACAAGAAGATCGTCTGCTCGATGGGGACGCTGGCGGCGTCGGGCGGCTACTACGTGGCGGCGGCGTGCGACAAGATCTACGCGTCGCCGGGAACCATCACCGGATCGATCGGCGTCATCAGCGAGTTCCCGCACGTGCAGGGGCTGATGGCGCTGGCGCGCGTCGAGGTCGACACCATCAAGTCGGGGCCGATGAAGGACTCGGGAACGCCATTGCGCGGCATGACCGAGAGCGAGAAGAAGTTTTTTCAGGCGTTCGTCGACGGCGTGTACGAGCAGTTCCTCGACGACGTGTCGGCGGGGCGCAAGATTCCCAAGGAGACGCTGCGGCCGCTGGCCGACGGGCGCATCCTGACCGGCAAGGAGGCGCTGGCGCACAAGCTCATCGACGAGCTCGGCAACCTCGAGGACGCGATCGACGGTGCGGCAGTGCTGGCAGGGCAGAAGGGCGAGGCGGTGCCGGTGTTCGAGCCGAAGAAGCGCGGCTCCTGGGTCGGCGACCTCTTGCGTGGCGCGACCCAGGGCGCCATCGAGGCAGCACAGCCGCGCGGCAGCATCGAAGTGCGCGACCCGCGGCTATGAGCACGCTGCCGCCGGGGACGCCGCCGCCGCCGGGGACGCCGCCGCCGGGGACGGGCGCGCCCGGGCCGGAGCACGCGTCGCCGGCCTCGGCGTCCACGCTGCTGCAGTGGCTGCGCCGGTTCGCGCGGCTGTGGGGCTTTCTCCTCTTCATCCTGATCGTGCTCATCCTGTTCCGCGCGGTCGTGTTGCCGTTCGTCGTCGGCGTCCTCGTGGCCTACGTGCTGGCGCCGGTGGTGACGACGCTCTCGGCCGCTCCACTCGGACGGCGCCGCGTGCCGCGCTGGGTCGCGATCATCGTCGTGTACGTCGGGCTTCTGTCGGCGTTCGGCATCTTCTTCACGCTGTTCGTGCCGCGACTGTCGAGCGACTTCGCGCGGCTATTTCGCGAGGCGCCGGCCTTTTTCGCGCGCGTCAAGAAGCAGTACGTCCCGCGCGCCGACGCCTGGCTCGAGGCGAACTTTCCGCGCGACGAGGAGGCGGCCCAGCCCGACGAGCCGCCGCCGGGCGAGCCGCGCCCCGAGCGCAAGCTGCGCGTCGTCGAGACCAAGCCCGGCGAATACGAGATCTCGCTCGAGGGGCTACAGCTCGAGATCGATCCCACCGGGCGCGGCCGCTACATCGTCGGCCCGCGCTCCGACGGCGACGAGAAGCGCGCGCGGCTCACCGAGATGCTGACGCAGGCGGCGCGGGCCGGCGAGAACGAGCTGCGCGGCGTCATCGCCTTCGGCCAGCGCTTCCTCGGCGTCATCATCAAAGGCTTCGCCTGGCTGATCCTCACCTTCATGGTCGCGGCCTATCTGCTCATCGATCTCGAGCGCGTCTTTGCCTTTCTGCGCTCGCTCGTGCCGCCCCAACATCGCAACACGCTGGACGTCCTATTGAAGGAGATCGACCGCGGGCTGTCGGGCGTGATCCGCGGGCAGCTCATCATCTGCGTGGTCAACGCGCTCCTGACCACGGTCGGGCTGCTGCTGTTCCGCGTCAAATACGCGATCCTCCTCGGGCTCCTCGCCGGCACCTTCAGCTTCATCCCGGTGTTCGGCTCGATCCTGTCGTCAGTGCCGATCGTCGCTGTGGCGCTGGCGTCCGGCCCGCGCGGCTTCTCGCTCTCCACCGGCCTCGGCGTGCTCGGATGGATCGTCGGGATTCACCTGCTCGAGGCCAACCTCTTGAATCCGAAGATCATCGGCAGTGCGGCAAAAATGCACCCGGTGGTCGTGGTCTTCGCGCTCCTGGTCGGCGAGCACACGGGCGGCCTCATCGGCGCGCTCCTGGCCGTTCCCATCGCGTCGATCGTGCAGGCTATTTTCTTGAACTTCCGTCGCCGCCAGTCGCCGCTGGAGTCGGCGAGCCTGGCAGATCCACGCTGACCGTCTTCTTCGTCGCGCTGTCGTAGATCACGACCTGGGTCGCGCCGGGAGGCAGCGGCGCCTTGACGATGGTCGTGGCCGTGACGTGCTCGCGCAGCTTCCTGCCGAGCGCGGCGGCGTCCTCGGTGACGTCGTCGGGCGCCTCGGCCGCCGCCATGAGCGGGAAGTCGAAGCGAACGAAATCGAGCGTCTTGCCGGCGGCGACGGCGCGCGCCTCGAAGCGTCCGCGCCAGCGCGGCATCCGCGCCGGCGACTTCATCGGCTGACGCTCTACGCGCACAATCGTTACAGCGCCCTTGTCGTAGCGAACCGTCAGCTTCGCCTGCTCGGCGACGAGCGCGGTGGAGTCGGAGGTTGCGGGCGACAAAAACAGTGTGATCAGGAGCGCAATCATGGACGGCATAGTGTGCCCGCCGTTGGCATCGTGTCTAGCGGGTGCTAGAACTGTAACCATGAGCGCCCGCATGCAGACGTTGGCTCGTCGCCCCGGTCGGCGTCGTGCGCGCGCGAGGCAATCATGACCAGCTGTCCGCGCTGCCGTCGCACCTTCGAGGACGGCGTTCGCTTCTGCCCCGTCGACGGCGCGCTCGTGAGCCAGGCGATCTCCGACGGCAACCTCGGCCGCATCTTGATGGGCCAGTTCGAGCTGCGCGAAATCGCCGGCCGCGGCGCGATGGGCACGGTCTATCGCGCCTACCAGCGCACGATGGATCGCATCGTCGCGGTCAAGATCCTGCGCGCCGAAATCTTGAAAGAGCCGGGCGTGCTGCGCCGTTTCTTGCGCGAGGCGCGCGCGGCGGCACGTCTGCAGCATCCCAACATCGTCACCGTGCACATGGTCGGCGAGACCGAGGACGGGGTGCCCTACCTCGTCATGGAGCACATCGACGGCGTCTCGCTCGAGGCCATCTGCGAAGCGCAGGGGCCGCAGCCGCTCCTGCGCGTCATCAGCTTCACGCGGCAGATCTCGGCCGCGCTGTCCGAAGCGCACTCGCTCGGCATCGTCCATCGCGATCTGAAGCCGGCCAACATCCTGGTCACCGATCGCTCGCGCACCCCCGACCTCGTCAAGGTGCTCGACTTCGGCATCGCCAAGCTCATCAACACCGAGGCCGATCAGTCGATGATGACGGCCGACGGCACCATCTTCGGAACGCCGCACTACATCGCCCCCGAGCAGGCCTCGGGCACCGACGTCGACCATCGCGTCGACATCTACTCGCTCGGCTGCATCTTGTATCGCCTGACCACGGGCGCGCTGCCGTTCGAGGGCACGCAGTCGATGCAGGTCGTCCTCAAGCACCTGCGCGAGGAGCCGGCGCGGCCGCGCTCGCTCGACGCCAACATTCCGCAGGCGATGGAGGACCTCATCCTCTCCTGTCTGGCCAAGTCGCGGACGCGCCGTCCCGAGGACGCCGAGCAGGTGATTCAGGCGCTCGATCGCATCGAGGCCGATTCGCGCAAAGGCGGGTCGGGGCGCATGCAGCCGCTGGTGACGCCGCCCAAGGCCGCCGCCCTGGCGGCAGCGGTGGCGACGCGCCAGCCCTTGCCGTCGACGCCGTCGAACGGCACGCCGGTCTGGACGCAGGTGACGCCGCCGGGGGGAACGCCGCGCACGCCGACGCAGGGCCACTCGCGGCTGTCGACGACGGGCAAGATAGCCGCGCTCACGCGTCCGAGCCCGTGGGCCAGCCGCGCGGTCTGGGTGGGCGTGTTCCTGGCGGCCTCGGTGGGCGCGTCGGTCGGCGTGCTGGCGGCCCTGACGCACAACTCGGCGGACGAGTCGGTCCCGCCCGCGCCCGAGCACCCCGCGATTGCACGCAATCCCAAGCCCGAAGCGCCGCTCGTGACCGTCGCGCCGGCACCGAGCGCGCCCGTGACGGTGACGGTGACGACGACGCCGACGCCGACGCCGAACAAGGCCGCTGCGCCCGCGGTCAGCGTCACCAAGGCGCGCGTCGAGTCGCCGAACCCGGTCCGCCGCCGCCCGCGCCGCGAAGCGGACGATT
>JAQBQH010000133.1 GCA_028287105.1 Myxococcales bacterium | reverse complement strand
AAGGACCCGCGTCGCGCGCAGCGCGACATCAGCGGGTCCGCTGGAGGAGCACGCCGCGCAGCGGCGACTGCGACGGATTCCGACGCCGGCAGCGCGCCTTGCTACCTCCGCGACCCCAGCCGTCCCTTCGCATGACCGGCATTGCCCTAGCGCTTGGACTTGGCGACGAGCGGATCGAGCGAGCCCAGTCGATCGCCGAGCATCTCGACCATGGAGTCGGTGCTGTCGACCTTGCGCCGCTGGCTGAGCAGCGTGATGTCGAGCGCGATGTTGTTGAGCGCGACCTCGTTGATCGCCGGATGGCCGGTGATCACGGCGTCAGAGTCGTCGTCGGGCTCGGCGCCGCCCATGAGCGTGCGCGCGTGGTCGACGACGAGGATGACCTTGTGCTTCCAGAACGCCTCGAGATCCTTCTCGTCGAGACCGTAGCTGTAGACCTTGCCCGGCTGCTCGTCGAGCGCGCAGAAGCTGAAGGTGATGATCTTGACCTTGCGCTTGTGCGCGGCGTCGAACGCCGGCTTCAAGCGCGACGCTTCGCGGCGCCAGACGCTGCAGAAGATGTGCTCCTCGGCGCTCTCGATGAGCGTGCGCGCGCGCTCGATGACCTCGCTGTAGCCGGACACGTTCCACAGATCGACGGGCGGCGGCGGTGGGCGCAGGCGGCGCAGGCTGGTGTCGAGCCCCTCGAGCGAGCGGTCGAAGCGGCGGCGCAGGACACCGAGGAGATCCGTCGGCGGCAGCGGCGCGTAGCGTGCGGGCGTCTCCTCGACGCGGGCGACCATGCCTTCGTCCTCGAGTCGCTTGAGGACGGCGTAGATGGCGGAGCGCGGAATGCCGGCGCGCTGCGCGATCTCGTAGCCGGTGGCGGGGCTCTCGAACAGGAGACCCTTGTACGCGCGCGCCTCGTTGGTCGAGAAGCCGAGCTCCTGCAGCGAGTCGAGGATGTCGTCGCGCGTCATGATCAGCCGTTAGCCGGTAGCCATTGGCCCTTAGCTTTTATCCGAATTCTGAGCTAATGGCTAAAGGCTAATCGCCAATGGCTGAAAAGAATTACATCACGCCTGGGGGGTACGCGCGGCTCGTCGAGGAGCTGACGGAGCTCGCCACCGTCGAGCGGCCGCGGGTCGTCCGCGAGGTGTCCGACGCCGCCGCCGAGGGAGACCGCTCGGAGAACGCCGCGTATATCTACGGCAAGCGCCGCCTGCGCGAGATCGATCGCCGCATGGGCTTCTTGACCCGACGGCTCAAGCACATCCAGGTTGTCAAACCCGAAGAGCAGAGACGCGATCGCGTCTTCTTCAGCGCCTACGTCACCGTCGAGGACGACGAGGGCGAGGAGCACGTCTACCAGATCGTCGGCACCGACGAGGTCGACGCGGCAGCGGGGCGCATCTCGTGGAAGTCGCCGGTGGGGCGGTCGCTCCTGGGCAAGGAGCTCGACGACACGGTGACGGTGCGCTGGCACGCGGGGCAGCGCGAGCTGACGGTCACCGCCATCGCCTACGAGCCGCCGGCCGCCGCGGCGACGCCGGCAACGGCAACGGTGAAGCCGAGAGCGGCGAAGCCGCTGCCGGGCGTCGACACCGACGAAGAGGATGAAGAGCTCGAAGACCCCGACGGCGACGCCGCCGCCGATGCCAAGGCGAGCGCGGACGAGACCGCGCGGGCCAAGACGAAGGCCAAGGAGATCGCCAAGAGCGCCGCGACGCTGAAGCGCGCGCGCGCGAAGGCGGCCGAGAGGATCAAGGCCAAGGCGACGCGCATGGCAACCGTCAAATCGAAGTCCAAAGCGAGCTCGAAGGCAAAAGCGAAGAAGGACTCATGAGCGAACGGACGCTGCTCCTCTCGCGCAGCGACGTCGCGCGCTTCTTGCCGCTGCGCGCGCTCGCCTCCGCCATCGGCGACGCCTACATCCGCCACTCGACCGATGCGCCCGACGACGGCCCCGCGCCCCGACCGCAGCGCGCCCGCGCGCAGCTCGGCGAGGGGACGTCGGTCGTCATCAACTTCCCCGGCGTCCTGTCGGGCTACGACGCGTACACGGTCAAGGTCAACGCCAAGACCGAGGCGAACCGCGACGCCGGGCTGCCGTTCTTGCGCGGCACCATCCTGCTCATCGAACGTCAGACCGGCGGGCTGCGCGCCATCCTCGACTCGGGGCTGGTGACGGCGATGCGCACCGCCGCCGCCGGGGCGCTCGGCGTCACCGCGCTGGCTCGCGCCGGCGCCTCCAAGGTGGCGCTCTTCGGCGCCGGCGTGCAGGGCACGTGGCACCTCGGCGCGCTGCGTGCCATCGGGCGCCTCGACGAAGCGCGCATCTTCGACGTCGAGCCGGCGCGCGCCGAGCAGCTGGCGACCGAGCTGCGCAGCTCCCTCGACGTCGACGCGCGCGCGGCGGCCACGCCCGAGGAGGCGGCCGACGGCGCCGACGTCATCGTCGCCGTGACCCCGAGCCGCGTCCCGATCCTCGACGGCGCGCTGGTCAAGCCCGGCATGCACGTCTCCGCGTTCGGCGCCGACGAGCCGGGCAAGGTGGAGCTGGCCACGCCGCTCTTGAAGAGCGCGACGCTGGTCGTCGACGATCGCGCGCTCGCGCTCACCGACGGCGCCATCAACGTCGCCGCCATGGCGGGCCAGGTCGACAATGGCGTCATCCACGCAGAGCTCGGCGAGGTCCTGGCCGGTCGCAAGCGCGGCCGCGAGCGCGACGACGAGATCACCATCTTCGGCGCCGTCGGGCTGGCGTGGCAGGATCTGGTCGCCGCCGAGCTCTGTTATCGCCAGGCTGTCGAAGGCAACGGGGGCACCTGGGTCGAGCTGTAAGTACCGGCGCACTTGCATGCGTGCGTGCATATGGCTAAAAGTCCGGTTCGATGCCGCACAAAGCAGAAGACCTCGCCGCGCTCGTCGAGCAAG
Organism: Myxococcales bacterium; assembly: GCA_028287105.1. Classification (GTDB taxonomy): domain Bacteria; phylum Myxococcota_A; class Polyangia; order Palsa-1104; family Palsa-1104; genus JAQBQH01. The sequence continues at coordinate 869 of JAQBQH010000133.1, read as the reverse complement.
TCAAACGTGGTGGCGCCCAGAAGTATCACGCGAAGAACGAGCAGGAGGGCAAGCTGTTCGTGCGCGAGCGGCTGCGCCTGCTCCTCGACGACGACGCGCGTGATTTCGTCGAGGACGGGCTGCTCGCCAACAACGGCGCGCCCGATCTGCCCGCCGACGGCGTGGTCACCGGGCTCGGCAAGATCCACGGTCGCACCGTCGCGGTGATGGCCAACGACTCGACCGTCAAGGCCGGGTCGTGGGGCGCGCGCACCGTCGAGAAGATCGTCCGCATCCAGGAGCGCGCCGGGCAGCTCGGCGTGCCGCTCCTCTACCTCGTCGATTCGGCGGGCGCGCGCATCACCGATCAGATCGACATGTTTCCCGGGCGACGGCACGCCGGGCGCATCTTCCACAACCAGGTGCACCTCTCCGGCGCCGTGCCGCAGATCTGTCTCCTCTTCGGCCCGTCGGCGGCGGGCGGCGCCTACATCCCCGCGTTCTGCGACGTGGTCTTCATGGTCGAGAAGAACGCGTCGATGTACCTCGGCTCACCCCGGATGGCCGAGGTCGTGATCGGTGAATCCGTCAGCCTCGAGGAGATGGGTGGGGCGCGCATGCACGCCACCATCTCCGGTTGTGGCGACAACCTCGCCACCGACGACGAACACGCGATCTCGCTGGCACGCACGTTTTTCTCGTATCTCCCGACGTCCTGGCGCCAGCTCCCGCCGGCCTACGACCCCAGCGCTCCGGCGCGCGCGTTCGACGGTCGGATGATCCCCGACGACCCGCGGACGGGTTACGACATCCCCGACGTGATCGACGCGCTGGTCGACGACAGCACCTTCTTCGAGTTGAAGCCCCTCTTCGCTCCCGAGCTGGTCATC
>JAQBQH010000129.1 GCA_028287105.1 Myxococcales bacterium | reverse complement strand
TCCACTTCGGGTAGCGGAGCGTGAGCGGTCCGGGCGCGGCCGGCAGCGTCATCCGCGCGTGCAGCATGTGCCGCGGCGCATCGGTGGCGTCGACGGTGAGCGTGACTCGGCGCTCGGCGGCGGCGGCAGAGGAGGCGAGGGCGGTCGCGGCCAAGAGGCTCAGGCCCGCGAGGACGATCGTAGAGGAGCGCACGCGCGAAGCTTAGGCATCGGCCGCGCGTCGTGGCAAGCGCCGTGGCGCGCGCGTCAGCGGCGGTGCGTGGGCAGGCGGCGGGGCGTGGGGTCGCGGCGCGGCAGCGGTGCGCCCGACCCGACGTCGGCGACGTGGTCGACCACCATGCCCATGGTGCTGCGTCCCGTGAGCGCCCGGCGCACCTCGTCGAGCAACATGCGCGCATGCGGAACCGGCTTCTCGAGAAACGCGGTGCAGCCGGCGTCCGCCGAGCGATCGGCATAGCGGCGCAGGCCATAGCTGGTGAAGGCGATGACGGGGATGTGGTGCGTGCGCAGATCGGCGCGGATGCGGCGGGTCGCTTCCCAGCCGTCGATCTTCGGCATGGCGAGGTCCATCAGGATGACGTCGGGCCTGAGCGCGAGCGCTTGCGCGACCGCCTCCTCGCCGTTGTGCGCAACGGCGACGCGATAGCCGGCGTCGCGCAAGATGTCGCCGTGCGCTTCGAGGATGTCCTCGGAGTCATCGGCCAACAGAATGAGCGACCCATGAACCATGGACTCGTTGTAGGGGAGCGAACCGTTCTTGCAAGGTGCGTGCGTGTGGGCCGGATCCCCGACGCGGCCGCGGACGAGCTAGATCACGCGGCGGCGAGCAGAGATTGTACGGGCTCGTCCGAGGGCAGGATGTCGTCGACGGCGTCGACATCGAGGCCGAGCAGCCGCTGCACGTCCGCGAGCGGACGCTCGAGATAGTCGTCCCAGCGCACTCCGAAGAGCAGGCGCGAACGCTTTCCGAGCAGCCAGCCGCGTACGATCGCGCGCATGCGCCGGTCGCGATCGTCGAAGTTGTGCACCAGCGTGTTGACGAAGCCGGCCGCGAGGATGGCGCTCGGCAGACGCCCCGGCATTTGCGCCAGGTAGAAGGCCTGCAGCCCCAGCTCGCCGGCGACGTCCGTCGCAAAGCCGGTGGCGACGTGCCACAGGTCGTGCGTCTCGTAGAGGTGGGCGCGCACGTAACGGAGCTCGTCGAACGCGACCAGCGTGGGGATGTCGGCCGGGTCGAGGCCGTTGGCGATCATGAGATCGGCGTAGACGCGGCCGAGCGTACCGGCGGGCAGCACGCGCAGCTTCTGCAGATCGAGATGGACGCGCGGCTGCTCGCGCAGCGCCAGCGCCCCGGTTGGCGTCGCGCCGACGTGCTCGGCCATCGCCCGCAGCACCTCGGGCGCGATCAGTCCGTCGCCGAGGTTGAACACTTCGTCGAGCCGTCCCATGTCCTGTGCCAGCCGGACGAAGGCCACGGCTGCTTTGGCAGTCTTGATCGGATTACGCATGTCCCGACTCCTTTCGTTTCGCAGTGCGTCGGTTACGCGTACTAGAATGCGAGCGTTAGCTCATATTAGCAACTCGCGTTGCGAAGCCGCCAAGCTGCAGGAATCCGGCGGCTAAACGGCGGTGTGAGATAGATCGCTCACGGCCGCGCCAGGAGCGTCGCCACCACATGCTCCACGTAGGAGGCGGCGGCGGTGCCGCGCGGCAGCAGGCGCGGCGCGGCGCGCTGGAGCGCGAAGTGACCGACGTAGGCGGCGTAGGTGATGAGCGCGCGCTGGCTGGCGGCACGCCCGCGGAAGCCGAGCGCGCGAAAGGCCGTCGTCGTGTAGCGCAGTCGCGCGGCGGTGACGCGCTGGAGCACCGGTGCCACGATCGGATCGGCGGCGTCGGCGAGGAGCGCGGCGTCGACGCTGCCGCCCAGTCGGCCGACGAAGCCGGAGCGCAGCACCTGGGTCATTCGCTGCCGCGGGTCGGAGATGCGGCTGAGGAGCGCCATCGCCTCGATGGTCTCCTCGCGCTCCCAGCGCGCCAGCGCCGCCGCGATCAGCGCCTCGCGGTCGCTGAAGTGCCAATAGAAGCTGCCCTTGGTGACCTCGAGCTGAGCGGCCAGCGGCTCCACCGCCACCGCCGTCACGCCGCCCTTGGCCAACGCCTCGACGGCAGCACGTTCCCAATCCGACTTTTCCAACCGGGGCGCCTTGCGCATGACCATACGGTAGCGTATGGATCAACCATACGCTACCGTATGGAGGTCGCGAGTGCGGCGTACCGAGTTCCAAGAGGGCAACGTGGTGGAGCTGCGCGGCGACGACGGCACCCGCTTCGTCGTCACCCGGCTCAAGCCCGGCCTCTTGCTGGTCGTCATCGCGGGCGACGATCGCGGCGCGCTCGGGCCGGCGCCGTTCGTCGAGATCGAGCGCGAGATGGCGCGCTCTCAGCCGCTCGAGCTGTTCATGGATCTGCGCGACGCTGCCGGGGCTGCCCCCGAGGTGCGCGAGGCCTGGACCGCCTGGTTCCAGCGGCAGCAGGTGCGTCTCGAGCGCGTCAGCATCCTGGCCAGCTCGCGCTTCATCAACCTGGCCGTCGAGATCGCCAAGCTGTTCTCGCGCACCGGCAACCTCATTCAGATCTACTCCGACCAGCGGCTGTTCGAGCAGGCGCTGACCGTGGCGCGCGGCGCGGTGGTGACGCTGGCGCCCTCGCTCCTGCCGGCGATGCCGCCAGTGCCGGCGCTCGCACGCCGCGACATCGAGCGCGAGGTGTTGACCGATCGCTCGGTGCGGCTGCGCAGCGCCAACTGCTCGTGGATCTTCGAGCGGCTGCGCCCGGGCGTCCTACTGGTGACGGTCAACGGCCACGACCACGGCGAGTTCGGCACCGCGACGCTCGACGAGGTGTCGACGGCGATGGGGTTGCGCCCGCTCGCGCTCTTCGTCGACGCGCGCCTGTCGCCGAGCGCCTCGACGGCGGCGAGCGAGCCGTGGACCGCCTGGTTCACCGCCAATCGCGCGGGGCTCAAGCGGGTTACGGTGCTGACCGCGGCGCGGGCGCTGCGCCTGACGCTGGCCATCTCGAGCCACCTGTCGCGCATCGATGACCTCATGCGCATCACCGACGACGCGCACGAGTTCGAAGCGGCGGTGGCGGCCGAGGCGCCTGGATTTGCGTTGTCGTAAGTGGGGTGGTGCAGACGAGGGTTGGAGCTAGCGCTGGGCCATGCAGGTATTCGCCGTCACGCCCGACCAGCCTTCGTCGAAGGCGGCGCCGTCGGAGAGCCAGACCTGCGCGTGCTGCTCGGGCCCTTCGGTCCAGCGGCGGACCAGATCGATCTTGCCATCACCGTTGACGTCGATGGCCTCGAGCGCCGCGTCTTCGCGCCAGCTGCCGACGCGCGTCGACGACTTGAGCGCGCTGCCCGACCAGACGTCGGCCCAGGCGTCGTTGCCGACACGCACGAGCTTGACCAGCTCGGCGCGGCCGTCACCGTCCAGATCCACCGTCAGCTGACGCTGAAGGCAGGTCGCGCTCGCGGGCGGCGCCTTCCGCCTGGCAGCGCGTGCGCCCATCTGCATGCCGCCCTCCGTCACGGCGACGATTGCAACGATCGCAGCGGGGAACCACCAGAGCAGCGTCTTCATTCTCATTGTCCTAGCTCCTTCTTCGCAATCAGCCTTCGTCGAGTAGAACACCAGTACCCGGTGCTTTGTTCCCGACCGCGTTTCCTACAACCGGTAGTGCGCCGAAGCGAAAAGGAGTTTCGCGAAATCGAATTCCTCGACGGGAAAGAGGCAGGAGACGATGTCGCTGCGTGTGGGAGATCACGCCCGCTCCGCGCGCGCGCGACGATGCGCGGCATCGATGAACGGACTTGCGATGCGCGACGAGGTTGCGGAGCGAGTGGGGAGAGAAGAGCGCGTGCGGAGCGAGCGGGGGCAGAGAGCGATTACTTGCGCCCGATGTGCAGGTCGCCCGAGAAGGTCTGGGCCTCGATGAGCCCCTCGCCCTTGCCGTAGCGCGCATGCACCGACCCGGCGCCGTGACGCGTCGGAGCGGTGTCGATCGTCTGCATCTTGAGATCGTCGCCCACGTCGCCGGAGTGCGTGACGTAGCGCAGCTCGAAGCTCGACGACGGCGTGAGCATCAGCTTGACGTCGCCCGACGTCGAGCGCGCTTCGATGCGGCAGCCGTTGCCGCAGGTGCCCGTCCAGTCGAGATCGCCCGACGTCGTGCCGTACTCGAGCTTCGTCGCCGCGTTCCACTGCGAGACGTTGGCGTTGCCCGAGACCGTGCGCAGCCGCACCTCGCCCGAGGCGTTCTCGACGGTGACATCGCCCGAAACCGCCATCACTTCGACGTTGGCCACCTTCTTCAGGTGGACTTCGCCGGACGCGGTTCGCAAGCGCACGTTGCCGCCGACGTCGCGCACCATGATGTCACCGGACGCCGAGGTCAGCTCGACATGGCTGCCGGGCGGCAGCTCGACGCGCAGCTTGCCCTCGATCCCGCCGGGAATGCGCGGCCAGCCGCCGTTGCCGCGGGTCTCGAAGACGACCTCGATGCGGTCGCCGCGCTCGACCAGCTGCAGCCCCGACGAGGTGCAATCGAGCAGCGACGCCTTGACCGACTTGGCCGCGCCCGGCACGACTTCGATCTCCGACGACAGCACATCGGCGCGCAGCGTGACCGGACCCTTCACCGTCAGCGTCGCAACCGTCGAGGAGCCATTGCCCTTCTCCATCGGCGGCAGAGGCGGAAGCGGCGGCAGCGTCCCGCCCGTTGGTGGCATCGGTGGCAGCGGATGCGCCGGATGCGCCGGATGCGCCGGGCGCGCGGGCGACGCCGGGTGCGCGGGTGACGCCGGTATCGCTGCGGACGGAGGCGCCGGCGGTGCCGGTACAGCGTCGCCCGGCTGCCCCGCCCATGCGGCTCCGGCGAGCGCCCCGTTCAGAATCATCGCAAGCAACGTCCGCTTCATTGTTTCACCTGATATCCGTAACAATCGTCTGCAGCGAGCGGAGGTACTCCGCGTATCCATCGAGGACGACCATTCGTCCGTCGACGTCGCTGCCCGCATTCACGCGCGCGTCGGCCACGCGCATCCTGGTCTTCGTCAGCACCTGGTCGTACCGCTCCGCCACCGACGGCGGCAACCGGCTGCGCTCTTCGGCGTACTCGGCCTCCAGCACCTTGGCCGCGTCCTTGTACTCGCGCTCGGCGCGATCGAGCGTCACGTCCGGCGTCTGCTTGGTGCGCACCGCTACCGATGGGCGTCCCAGATCCGGCGGCACGCTGCGCATCTGGCCCGGCCAGGTCGCGAACAGCACTGCCGCCGCCGCCGCCGCCAGCAACGAACCGTACGCGACCCGCGCGCCCATCCCCCAGCGCCGGACGCGGACCGGCTCTGCCGTCACGCTCCTCATCGGATCGGCCGGCAAGGCTGGGCGCGCGAGTCGCTCCTGAATTCCATCCCAGAGCGCGTCGGCGACCTCGGGCTCGGCGGCGCGACGCCGCGCCATCAGCTCGGCTTCGGCAGCGAGCCACTCGAGCTCGTCGCGGCAGGTCTCGCAGCCGGCCAGGTGCGCCCGCACGCGCGCCTCCGTCGCCTCGTCGAGCTCTCCCGCGACCAACGCCTCCAGATCTTCCATCGGGCACATCACTGACCTCCCACGTACTTGGACAGACGCGTGCGCAACACCAGGCGCGCGCGATGAATCTCGTTCTTCACTTTCGACAGCGGCCAGCCCATCACTTCGGCGATCTCCTCGTAGTCGAGACCGTGATCGATGCGCATCACCAGCGCCTGTCGCCGCTCTTCGCCGAGCGCGGCGAGCGCCGCCGAGAGCTGCTCGTCGGCTTCCACGCCGAGCAGCATCCCTTCGGGCGACGGCGAGCGATCGGGCTCTTCGTCGCGCTCGTTGTCATCGATCGAGCGGAGGTGCCGTTTGCGTGCGCGCAGCTCTTCGTAGAAGACGTTGCGCGCGATGCCGAACAGCCACGGCAGGACCTTGTCGCCTTCGCGCAGCGTCGACAGGCGCGAGTGCGCCCGCACGAACGTCTCCTGCGTGGCTTCGTCGGCCGCCGTATCGTCGCGCAACAGGTCGCCCAAGAAGCGGCGAACCGAGCGGACGTGCGCGTCGTACACCACGCGGAAATCGAGCGCCGGCAGCGGCAGGGCCACCCCGAGTGCTTCGCCTTGGTCCCGCGTGTCCAGCGCCATCAACCTCACGCCTGAATGTGACGCAGCCTCCGGCGTGGTTTCAGCTTTATTGCGTGATTTTCAGCCGTGACGCGCCAAGGCGTAGGAGGCGTCGAGGAACAGACGCGCGGCCGCGTAGGAGCTGAACTCGATCTGCACCAGGCGATTCTGGTGGTCGTAGATGTAGATGGTCCAGGAGCCGTGCATTTGGGTAACCATGCGCACGCCTTCGGCAATTTCCGCGTAGCTGAGGTCGAGCGGCGACCCTGCGACGGACGCTTCGCGGGCGCCCGCCGAGATGCCGCTCGGACTGGCGGCCAGCTCCGCCCGGCGCGACGGATCCGGGTCGGGCTCGCCGTAGCTCCAAGAGACGTTGCGCAGGTCCTGCAGCGTCCACGCGACCACCGCCAGCGGCTGCGACCCCACCGGCAGGGGCTTCGGCTGATATTGGTAGATGTCGACGGTCGCGCAGCCGCCGACCGCGAGCAACAGCGCCAGCGCCGCCGCCCTCACGGCATCACCCCGCGGCGGTAGAACTGCACGACGTCGCCGCCGACCGACACGGTGCCGCCGTAGCGATCGCCGAAGCCGGCGAACGCCGCCGCCGCGACGAACATGCGCGTCGAGACGTAGAGCCGCGCGCCGAGCACCGCGTCGAGACGCAGGTCGTTGACGTGTCCGCTCGACGTGCCCAGGGCGTCGTAGCTGTTGAACCCGAACATGCCTTTGATGAACGGCATGAACTGCCCGAAGCGATGCTGATAGCCGAGCGACAGATCGCCGCCGACGAGCGAGCTGCCCCCGTCGCCGAGCCCGGCCTGGCCGACGCGGAAGCCGACGCCCATGAGAAAGCCGTTGTCCAGCGTCACCGTCGGGCGCACTTCGAACGCGGCGATCGCCTGCGCCGGATCGCTGCCGCCGTTCGTCGCCGTGCTGCCGGCGAGCGCGTCGGGCACCCGGACCGCGCCGCGAGTGACGGCGGGACCGTTGTTGACGTCATAGGCGGAGACGATGCCGCCTACCTCGATCGACACTCGACTTTGGGCGAGCGCCGATGAGCTCCATGCTGCTGCGAGCAACACAACCGAGGCGACGACGGGTCTCATGTGGCCCTCCCTGGACCGACGGCGACACCACTATATGCGTGCGCACAGCCGATTCCAGCCCCTTTCGACCGATCGGGCCGTACATTCTTGCCGCACCCCTTGCTCGCTTTAGATCGCGACTTTCGGACCGCGAATTTTCGGACCGCGACTTTTCAGACCGCGACTTTCTTGAAGGCGCGAACGGAGAGCGCCACCAGCACGGTCGAGATCAACATCAACGCCAGGACGTGCGGCATGAGCTCGATCAAGCCGGCGTTGCGCAGAACGACGCCGCGCATGATGGCGACCATGTGTGTGGCCGGCAGAACTTCGCCGACCGCGCGCAGCGGCCAGGGCAGACCTTCGAACGGGAAGATGTAGCCGCTCAAGAAGATCGACGGCAGGAGGAACATCTGCGCCATCTGCTGCGCCTCCGCCTGGGTTTTGGTTCGTGTCGATACGAACAGTCCAAGCGCCAACAGCGCGAATAGATAGATGAGCGCCATTCCGAAGAGGAAGACGAGGTTGCCGCGTATCGGCACACCGAACCCGAAGCGCATGGCGACGAGGATGAGCGCCATCTCGCCGAGCCCGACGAAGAGGTAGGGGCCGAGCTTACCGAGCATGAGCCCGAGCGGATTGATCGGCGTGACCAGGAGCTGCTCGAGCGTGCCCTTTTCGCGCTCACGGACGATCGACACAGCGGCCAGCATCATCGCCACGATCTGCACCAGCACCGCGACCAGACCTGGAATGATGTAATTCGCCGTACGACCATCGGGGTTGAAGAGGATGATCGGCTGCGCGCTGAGCGGCTGCGGCGCGCGCGTGCCTTTGCGAATGTCCTCGAGGTTCATGGCCGCGACGAGGCCGTTGACCGACGCCAGCGCCTGGCCCGACACCGTCGAATCGGAGCCGTCGATGAGCACCAGCACCTTGGCGTCCTGACCGCGCGTGCGCTTGTTGTGGTAGTCGGGCGGGATCACGATGCCGATGCGCGCGCGACCGGCGGTGATGTCGCCGCGCGCGTCGTGCGGGTTCTCGGTGATGTGCTTGATCCTGAACGTGCCCGATGCGCGCAGGCGATCGATGAGCTCGCGCGAGTCGGACGAACGATCTTGATCGACGACGACCGTAGCGACGTTGTGCACGGTCTGATCGATGAAGCCGAACAGCACGAGCTGAAAGAGCGGGATCATGAACGCCAGCATCAGCGTCGCGCGGTCGCGCCGGAGGTGCAGGAACTCCTTCTCGAAGATGGCGCGGAAGCTGGGCCACATGTCAGGCCGCCTTTCCGTTGCGCGCCGCCGCCGCCTGCTCGGTCAGCGTCACGAAGACGTCTTCCAGCGACGGGGAGATCGGGCGAACGCTGGCGTGTGGAAAACCGGCGGCGTGGAGGCGCGCGAGCAGCTGATCGTCCGAGAGCGTGCGCGCGATCTCGGCGTGCACGGCCTGCCCGAAGATGGTCGCCGAGCGGCAGAAGTCCTGCTTTCTGAGCCAGGCGAGCGCGCGCGCCGGGTCGCGGCTCTCGAGCTCCACGCGCCGCGAGTCGGGTGGATTGACTGCGGGGAGCGCCTTGAGCTGCTCGGGCGTTCCCGTGACGAGCAGCTTGGACAAATAGAGATAGCCGACCTCGCCGCAGCGCTCGGCCTCGTCCATGTAGTGCGTCGTGACGAGGAGGGTGATGCCCTCGGCGGCGAGCTGGAACAACAGATCCCACAGCTCGCGGCGCGCCACCGGGTCGATGCCGGCCGTCGGCTCGTCGAGGAACACCATGCGCGGCTCGTGCATGAGCGCGGCGCCGAGCGCGAGGCGCTGCTTCCAGCCGCCCGAGAGGAGCCCCGCGCGGCGCCCCACGTAGGGCGCGATGTGCGTGAGCTCGATGGCGGCGTCGCGTCGCGCCTTCATGCGCGCGCCGGTGAGGCCGTAGACGCGCGCGTAGAAGTCGAGGTTCTCGAGGACCGTCAGATCGTCATAGAGCGCGAACTTCTGGCTCATGTAGCCGATCTGCCGGCGGATCGCTTCGCCCTGGGTGGCGACGTCGAGACCGAGCACCGTGGCGCGCCCGCGCGTCGGCGCCAGCAGGCCGCACAGGATGCGAATCAGCGTCGACTTGCCGGAGCCGTTGGGACCGAGGAGGCCGTAGACCATACCCTTGCGTACGGTCAGGTTGACGTCGTCGAGCGCGGTGAAGTCACCGAACTTGCGCGTCAGCCCTTCCATGACGATGGCCGGCTCGGCCTCGGCCGGGCTCATTTGGGCACCGTGGTAAACGCGGCCATGCCGGCGCGCAGCTCGTCCTGTCCATCCTTGATGCCGATCCGCGTCGAGAACACCTGGTCGGCGCGCTCGTCCGCGGTCTGCAGGTTGCGCGGCGAAAACTCGCCCACGTGATTGATGTGCTCGACCACGCCCTTGAACTTCTTGCCGGGAAAGCTGTCGACGGTGATCGGCACTTCCTGCCCGATCTTGATGTGGCCGATGTGCGTCTCGGGAACGTAGATGCGCACGTAGAGCTGGTCGTCCTCGAGCAGCGTGGCCAGCGTCGCGTTCGGCATGACGATGTCGCCGGGCCGCAGATCGAGCGACTCGATGCGCGCGTCGCGCGGCGCCTTGACCACCAGCTCGTCTACCATGGTGGCGATCTGATCGAGCCGCCCCTTGGCCGCCTCGACCTGACCCTGCGCCGCCTTGATGTCCTCGACGCGCGACCCGGCCTGAATCAGCCGCTGCGAGGCGCGCGCTTCGTCGGCGCGCGCCACCGCCTGCTGCACCTCCTCGCGACGCGCTCCGTTGGTCAGCTCGTCGAGCTGCTGCTTGATCATGTCGCGCGTCGCCACCTGCGAGCGCAGCGCCGTCTCGGCGTTGTCCAGCTCCGCACGCGCCGCCGCCCCGCGCGCAAACAGCTGGCGGTAGCGATTGACGTCGAGCTCCGCCTTTTGCGCCGCCACCTCCTGCGCCTGCAGCCGCGCCTGCGCCGCCAGCACCTGCTCCTTGCGCGCGCCCGTCTTGGTCTGCTCGAGCGCCGCCGACGCGGTCATGGTCCGTGCGCGCGCCTGCTGCAGCTCCTCGGGTCGCGCCCCCTTCTCCAGCTTGTCGAGCGTCGCCTGCGCCTGATCGAACAGCCCCTGCGCCTGCAGCCGCTGCGCGTAGAGGTCGGCCGCCTCCAGCTCCAGGATCGGCTGGCCCGCCTTCAAGTGATCGCCCTCGTGCGCGATGACGTTCTTGACGCGGCCGCCGGCACGCGAGCCGACCGAGATGGTGCGCGCCTCGACGGTGCCGCTCCATTCGTACGGCTGGCGAGCCACCCACAGCCGGTAGCCGCCGTAGCCGAGCGCCAGGATCGCGATGATCGCGAGTGGAAGAAAGCGCGACCGCGAGGTCGCCGTGGCTCCGTTGTCGACCGCCGCATCGCTCATGGTCCCCCCTACTTGAAGTTGCGATTGCCGGGAAACGCGCCCGACAGCCGCTCCAGCGACAACGCCCCGAGTGACAGATCGAAGTGCGCCTGCGCCAGCGCCACTTCGGAGCCGACGAGCGCATCCTGCGCCTGCAGGAGGTCGAGCTGCGTGGCGGTGCCGGCGTCGTGCTGAACCTGCACGAGGTCGAGCGTCTCCTTCGACAGCTGCACCGACCGCTTCGCCGTCTCGAGCGCGCGCCGCTTGGTGCCGAGCTGACGGTCGGCGTTGTAGACGTCGTCGCGAACCTGATCCTTCAAGAGATCGAGGCGCGCCTCGTTCTCTCGTCGCTGCGCGGCGGCGAGGACGCGCGACGAGTCGCGGATGCCGGCGTCGTAGAGCAGCCAGTCGGCCTGCAGGCCCACCGCCCAGGAATAGTTGTCGCCGGCGAAGCCGCCGTAGTTGAAGGCGCGCAGATTGCCGAACGCCGACACCGTCGGCACCCAGCGCAGCCAGTTCGACGTGACCACCAGACGGTTGCCCTCGATCGTCTTCCGGATCGCGGTGAACTCCGGCCTCAAGGTGAGCGCGTTGGCGGTCAAGGTTTCGACCGGCTCCGGCTGCGCGGGCGAGACGTCTCCGGCGATGACCCGCACCGGGTCGTGCATGTTGAGCACCGTGCCGAGCGCGCGATAGGTCGCCGCGGCCGTGTCCTCGGACTCGACGAGCGCCTGCTGCGCGCGCACCAGCTGCAGCTCGGCGCGCTTGACCTCGACGCGGTTGACCACGCCCGCCTCGAGCCGCGCGCGCGCGTTGTCGAGCGCCTTCTGCGCGACCACGACGGCGTGCTTGCGCGCTTCGACCAGCTCGTCGGCGCCGGCGCAGGCGTAGTAGGCCTGGGCGGCGGAGTAGAGCACCTGCGCCGTCGTCACCGCCTGATTGGCGCGCCCAGCCTCCTCGTTGCGCTTGGCCGCCTGCACCGACGGGTAGCCCCACGGCACGATCAGCGGCACCAGCGCCGTGAGCCCGAAGTCGAGCTGCTCGCCCTTCTGGATGACGATGGGATCGGTGAGCCCCGGGAACCCGATGGCCACCTCTTTATAGTTGTGCGTGTACTTGCCCTGCGCGTTGGCGGTCGGCAAGAGTGCCGACCACGCCTGCAGCACCGCCGCGTGCGCCTGGTCGACGCGCGCCTTGGCCTGCTGCAGATCGCGGTTGTTCTTGTTGGCGATCTGCAGCGCTTCGTCGATGGTGAGCGTGCGGCCGGACTGTCCGGCCCGCTCGGGCGCGGTCTGGCGCTCGTGCGCAACGGCAGCTGCCGGCGTGATCCCCAGCACGCCGAGCGCGCCGGCCAGAATGATTGAGCGCTTACTCAAAAATGAGACGAGAAACATGGCGTCAGTGCCCCCTTTTCGGTGCCGGCTCCACGCCGGTCCAAAGGACGTTGATGAGCCCGCGCAGATACGGCTCCACAGGGAGCGGCATCTTGGCTTGCGCGCGTAGCAAGATTTCGAAAAACACGTAGCTTTGGATGCTGCCGAGCAGCATCCGTGCCACGATTTCCGGCTCGGTCTTGCGCATCTGACCGCTGCGGATCTGGCGCTCGATGAACACCGACAAGGCCTTGAGAGCACGCAGAGGTGGCGAGTTGGGGCCGAGCAGCTGATCGGGTACGCCGTGCTTCTTTCCCGTCGACCACTGCATCATGATGAAGGGCATGAGCCGGCGGAAGAATGACACCGCCTGGACGCCGACCTGGTAGAGGACCTCGCGCGGATCGTCCTCGTCTCGGGCTCCGATCAGGGTGCGCAGCCAGTCCGGATCGTCGAACTCGACCTGCATGGCGGCCTTGAACAGCTCGGCCTTCGTGGAGAAGCGCTTGAAGATGGTTCCTTCGGCCACGCCGGCACGCCGCGCCACCTCGGCCGTGGTGGCGGCGATGCCCTGCTCGATGAACACCTCGCGCGCCGCCTCGAGGATGCGTTCATCGCTGATCACGGTGGGTCGAGACATCACATCCTTTGAGTGAGTGAGTAATTACTCATTAACCGTAACCGGCTGCGTTTGTCAAGCGGTCGTGCTACGTCGTTGGGATGTCCGACGAGGCGGCGGCGGTTCAGGCGGCGAACCGGGCGTTCTATCGAGCGTTCGAGGCGCTCGACCTGAGACAGATGGAGGCCGTCTGGGCGCACGACGGCGCCTGCAGCTGCCTGCACCCGGGCTGGCCGCTGTGCGCCGGCTGGGAGGAGGTGCGCGGCTCATGGGCGACCATCTTCGCCAACACGGCGGTGATGCGCTTCGAGGTCGTCGACGAGCGCATCGACGTGCGCGGCGAGCTGGCGTGGGTCGTCTGCGTCGAGCGCATCCGCTCGACGGCGCCGGCGGGCGAGGCGATGGTGGGCGCCATCGTCGCCACCAACGTCTTCCGCCGCGAGGGCGGGGCGTGGAAGCTGGTGCACCACCACGGCTCGCCGCACGTGCCGCGGCGCGCCGAGGCGGCTCCACCCGCGGCCCCGCGCGAGGGTGGCGGCGGCCAGAGCGGCGGCGGCAGGGTGCTCAATTGAGCGGCGCGCTCGACAAGGCGCCGCCGTCGCCGGAACGGGACATCGCGGCCGCCGAGACGCTGGCGCGCTGGATGGACGATCGCTATCTCGATCCGCTGCTCGGCCTGGTCATCCCGGGCGTCGGCGACCTGGTCGGCTCGGCGCTCGGTCTCTACGTCGTCGGTGTGGCGGTCAAGCGCCGCCTGCCGCTCGTGACGGTGGCGCGCATGCTGGTCAACCTCGGCGTCGACGCGCTCGTCGGTGCGGTGCCGCTGCTCGGCGACCTCTTCGACGTGGCCTGGAAGGCCAACCGGCGCAACGTGGCGCTCCTACGGCAGCGGCACGACGCGCGCCACAACACCGCCGGCGATTGGCTGCGCGTCGGCGGCGCGCTGGCGCTCCTCGTCGCTGGTCTGGCCGCGCCGATTGTGACCGCCTACTACCTCCTGCACTGGCTCCTGCATTATTGGCGGTAGCGACGGGCCGCTAGAAGCCGGACAGCGGCGGCAGCGGATCTTTCGGATGCTGCTTGTGCCAGCTGGTGATCCTGGCCTGTCCGATGGTGTAGATGACGAAGCCGGTCACCGCCATGGTGGTGCCGATGCTGATGAGCCCGATGCTGGCGTTCTGCACGCGGTTGCGCTCGTCTTCGAGCCTCGGGTCGAAGACCTGGGTCTGCGTGATCTGGCCGCTCGAGTTGGCCATGCCGCTGCCGTCGGCGTGCGGGTGGCCGACGTCGTCGTTGAGGTTGACGGCCCAGCCGTAGAGGATGCCGGCGGCGAGCAGCTGAGCCCAGCCGATGCTCGAGATCCAGAGGCCGACCTGGCGAATTCGCTGCGCGCTGGCGACCTGCGGCGAAACCTCGAGAAACTGCGCGCCGCGGTGCAGCACCGTCGGCGGGTGCCAATCGGGTAGTGGCTCGTCGGGAACATCGGGGACCGTCGGGATCCCGGACGAGGGCAGCTTCGCCGGCTCGGGCGCTTTCTGCTCGGCTGGCTTGGGCGGCTCGGGCGCTTTCTGCTCGGCTGGCTTGGGCGGCTCGGGCGGCTGCTGCTCGGCCGGCGCGCTCGCGGCGGGCGGCGGCGGCGCGGCCGCTGGTACGTCGCTCTGCGCGCGCGCGCCCGTCGCGAGCGACAAGACGAGCGTGACGGCGACCGCGCGCAGCATCACGGCGCGACCGTACCGCTCTTGGAACCCTGGATCATCGTGCGCTGCATGTCGGCGGTGTTGTGGTAGATGGCGCTGACGTGCTTGCCTTCCCAGGTCTGCCGTCCGCCGAAGCCGACCACCAGCGAGCCGCGCCGATTGCCTTCCAGCTCGTCGCCGTAACAGGTGAGGAGCGCCGGCAGCACGACCGCCTGCGCCGCCGGTGGGAGCGACCAGAGCTCGTCGGCGCCGTTGATGGTCGCCGACGCGGTCACCATCTGCGTCACCTTGACCCAGCCGATGTACTGATCGCCCTGGCGACCGAGATCGAATTGACGAATTCCGACGTTGCCGCGGATGTGGTTCTTGCGCAGGTCGAGATTGACGCCGGTGCCGCGCGAGTCGAGCGTGCCGGTGATCTGGCGGCTGATGTTCTGCACGTCCTTGACGTCGAGCCGGCTGTCCATCTGGTTCTCGTCGATGAATCCGGTCAGGTGGGTGTTGTCGCCGGCGTGCTGCACGTCGTAGGTCACGTCGAGGCCGCAGATGTTGCCGCTGATGCGGCCGCCGAACTCGCGCAGCCCTCCCGACGGGCTGCCTGGCCGCGGATGAGCCGCCGAGACGCGCACGACGAAGGGCTGGCCGACGAAGTCCATGTCGAGCCGCGGCACGGTCTTGCCGTCGACGATCGTGTTGGTGGGGGCACAACCGGCGATCAGGAGCAGTAGCAACGTCAACCTGCGCATCGACCCGTCCATACCGCATCCCTGGGCCGTTTCAAAGCGGACAACTGTTTGCAATCACCGAACCTGCTCGTACCCGGAGAGCGGTGGCAGTGGGTCGCGCGGGTGGCGCTTGTGATAGCTGCGAATGCGCCACTGACCGACGCCGAACAGCGCGAAGCCGGTGGCGGCGAAGGCGCCGCCAATGATGAGGAGGGAGCGCGAGCCGGCGAGCGCCTGGTTCTTCTGATCCTCGAGAGACGGGTCGAAGACGTTGGTGACCATCCACTGGATCGTGCCGAACTCGTCGGTGGAGGTGACGCCGTGCGGGCGGGCGACCTCGTCGTTGAGGTTCTGCGCCCGCGCGTAGAGGAGGCCGCCGCCGAACATCATGGCGCCGCCGAAGCAGATGAGCCACATGCCGGCCTGACGGATGTCCTGGGCCTTGGTGAGCGCCGGCGCCACGTCGAGGTGGATGACGTCGCGACGCGGAGGTGGCGGGTGCCACTCGGGGAGCGGCTCGTCGGGCTGATCGGGCACCGCTTCGGGCGGCTTGACCTGGCCGTGCGCGACGGCGGGCGCGCTAGCGAGGGATGCTGCCAGAACGGTGGCAAGAGCGTTGCGCAGGGTCCAATTCATGCTGGCGTCGGGAGGGAGTATGACTACACTTTGCCGTCCATGGCAAAGCGTAGCCTCGTAGCGCTCGAAAGTGATGTGATCGTCGTCAAGGGCGCGCGCGAGCATAACCTCGATATCGATTATCTGGAGATTCCCAAGCACAAGCTGGTGGTCTTCACCGGCGTTTCGGGATCCGGCAAATCGAGCCTGGCATTCGACACCTTGTACGCCGAGGGGCAGCGCCGCTACGTCGAGTCGCTCTCGTCGTACGCGCGGCAGTTCCTCGGGCAGATGGAAAAGCCGAAGTACGAGCACATCCGCGGCCTGTCGCCGACCATCGCCATCGAGCAGAAGGCGGCGTCGCACAATCCGCGCTCGACGGTCGGCACGGTCACCGAGATATACGACTACCTGCGCGTGCTCTACGCGCGCGCCGGCGAGCAGAAGTGCCACCTGTGCGGCGGTCAGGTGGCGGCGCGCTCGGCGGCCGAGATCGTCGACGAGCTCAACGGCCTGCCCAAGGGCACCAAGTTGACGCTGCTGGCGCCGAAGGTCGAGCATCGCAAGGGCGAGTTTCGCGAGCTCCTCGAGGAGGCGCGGCAGGAAGGCTTCGTGCGCGCGCGCATCGACGGCATGGTCGTGCGCCTCGAGGACGTGCAGGGCCTCGAGAAGCTGAAGAAGCACACCATCGAGCTGGTCATCGATCGCGTGACGCTGTCGCCGGCGGAGCGGGCGCGGCTGACCGACTCGGTGGAGACGTCGCTGCGCGCCGGCAAGGGTCAGCTGCGCGTGCTCGTCGACGGCGAGGAGCGGGCACGCTCGTATTCGGAGGCGCGCGGCTGCCCGCGCTGCGGCGTCGGCCTGCCGGAGCTGGGGCCGCAGATGCTCTCGTTCAACTCGCCGCTCGGGATGTGCCAGGGCTGCAACGGCCTCGGCAAGGTCGACCTCGGCTGGGAGCATGAGCACGGCGAAGGCTGGAAGCTCGACGGCGAGGTCTGCAAGGACTGCCAGGGGCTGCGCCTGCGCCCGGAGTCGCGCGCGGTGTTTCTGGCCGACCGATCGATCACCGATGCCACGTCGCTGACGGTGGCCGAGGCGGCACAGCACTTTCGCACCATGAAGCTCGGCGGCGCGCGGCAGCAGATCGCGGTCGAGATCTTGAAGGAGATCAACTTCCGGCTCGGCTTCCTCCTCGACGTGGGGCTCGATTATCTGACGCTCGATCGCGCGTCGGAGACGCTCTCGGGCGGCGAGGCGCAGCGCATCCGGCTGGCGTCGCAGCTGGGCTCGGAGCTGTCGGGCGTCATGTACGTCCTCGACGAACCGTCGATCGGGCTGCACCAGCGCGACAACCTGCGCCTCATCGCCACGCTCCGGCGCCTGCGCGATCTCGGCAACAGCGTCCTCGTCGTCGAGCATGACGCCGAGACCATCGAGGCGGCCGACTACGTCCTCGACTTCGGACCGGGCGCGGGACGTCACGGCGGCAAGATCGTCGCCGCCGGCACGCCCGACAAGCTGCGCGCCAATCCCAAGTCACCGACCGGGCGATACCTGGCCGGGATCGACTCGATCCCGGTGCCGGCGACGCGGCGGCAGCCGAGCGGCTGGATCGAGATCAAGGGCGCCAAGGAGAACAACCTCAAGGACCTCGACGCGCGCTTTCCGCTCGGCGTCTTGTGCGCGGTCACCGGCGTGTCGGGCGCCGGCAAGTCGTCGCTCATCAATCAGATCCTGCACCCGGCGCTGCGCAACGCGCTGCACGACTCGCAGTGGCACGTCGGCAAGCACAAGTCGATCGCCGGCGTCGAGCTCATCGACAAGGTCATCGACATCGATCAGAACCCGATCGGCCGAACGCCGCGCTCCAATCCCGCGACGTATACGAAGGCGTTCGAGCCGGTGCGCAAGCTGTTCGCCGGCACGCAGGAGGCGCGCACGTACGGCTACACGCAGTCGCGCTTCAGCTTCAACGTGCGCGGCGGTCGTTGCGAGGCGTGCGAGGGCGACGGCATGCGCGAGGTCGAGATGCACTTCCTCGCCAACGTGCACGTCACCTGCGAGGTGTGCCGCGGCAAGCGCTTCAACGACGCGACGCTGCGCGTGGGGTTCAAGGGCAAGAACATCTCCGAGGTGCTCGGGACGACGGTGTCCGACGCGCTGGAGCTGTTCGCCAATCAGCCGCACATCATCCACATCCTGCGCACGCTCGACGACGTCGGGCTCGGCTACCTGCAGCTCGGGCAGCCGGCGACGACGCTGTCCGGCGGCGAGGCGCAGCGCATCAAGCTGTCGCGCGAGCTGGCCAAGAAGCAGACCGGGCGGACGTTGTATATCCTCGACGAGCCGACGACGGGGCTGCACTTTGCCGACATCCAGCGGCTCATGGAAGTGCTGGACCGCCTGGTCTCGACGGGCAACACGGTCATCGTGATCGAGCACAACCTCGACGTCATCAAGCGCGCCGATTGGGTCATCGACCTCGGCCCCGAGGGTGGCGCGCGCGGTGGCGAGGTCATCGCGACCGGAACGCCCGAGCAGATCGCGCAGAACAAGCGCAGCTACACGGGCCAGTTTCTGCAGAAGGTATTGCCGCAAAAGATGTTGCCGCGCCGTCGTAAAGTCGCCTGATCAGCCGGCGACCGACGGCACGCTGACGCGGCGGCGGACTTGCATCGAATTTCGGTATGCGCGAGCACGGAGCAATCTGGTGGGTAGCTGCTGTCGCCATGACGGCCGCGTGTGGGCGCGGGGGCGCGTCGTCGTCGGTGCCGGTAGGCCCGGCGTCGGTGGGCAACGGTGACGCTGGTGGCGCCGTACCCACTGATATGGGAAGCGACGGCGGCGGGCTGGGAAGTGCAGGCGGAGGCGGAACGGGAGGGGGCGGCTCCGGCGGGATAGGCGGCGGTGGAGGAGGAGGAGGAGGTGGAGGAGGAGGCGGAGGAGGAGGCGGCGGCGGCGGTGTTGGAATCAGTCACTGTTCGACAACGCCCACGCCGTTGGCGACGAGCTTCACTCCGCTTGCGAGCGATGGACAGTACGTATACGGCTGGGGTGATCGACAAATCGCCAGGATTGCCGTCGGCGGCGGTGCGGTCGAGACGGTAGTCGCCGGCCTCGACGTAAGTAACGACTGGTCGCTCATCGTCGACAGCAACTACGTCTTTTGGACCTGGAACGACTGGCCGACGAATCGCGTCGTCTTGTTGCGCGCTCCCAAGACCGGTGGCTCGGCGACCGTGTTGAACGAGCACGTGCAGCTCGATGTCATCGCCGACGCATCCAGTATCGTCACCGGCACACCGAACGGCATCGTCGGCATCGCAAAGGACAGTGGGACCGTCTCTGCGATCACGGCTCCCACAGATGTGGGCGCGGTCGTAGCCGTGAACGCCAGCTACGTCTACTTTCTGAGCCGACACGGCGATGCGACCGCACCGCCGCTGGCCGCGATACGGCGAGTGTCCAGGGCGGGCGGAGCCAGTGAGGAAATCGCGTGGTGGCACCCGTACGGGGATGGGCTTCCGCCGCGCACGATCGCTGACGGCGCCGCCGTGTTCGCTTGGGACTTTGGACGCATCGTGCGCGTCAGTTTCGCCGACGGCGCGGTAACGACGATATTCGATGGTCAGAACGGACCCATTGCTGCCGACCGGCCGGGCTACATGGGCATCGACGACACGAACGTCTACTGGGTCACGTTTCCCAACGACGACGGGGGGCCGCCCTATACGAGTCCGCGTTATTTTTTGACGCGAGTCGGTAAGGACGGTACGGGCGCCGCCGCGCTGGCGACCAGCACGACGGGGTCGGGACACCACGTCACCGCCGTCGGTGACAGTGTCTACTACGACCTTGCCAGCACGCTGTACCGTCGCTGCAAGATGTAATCGTCAGCGTCCGAGCGCTCGCCGCTCTAGTACAATGACGGCCATGAGAGCACTGGCCCTGATTGTCGTCGCAGTCGTGGGCTGCTCGTCGCCGGGCGCACGCGAGGCGCCCGATCTCGCGGGGGCGAGCTGCATGTTCGCGTCGACGGGCGCGTCGGTGGCGGCGGAGAGCTGCGCGGCCACCGTGTGCCATCCCGTCGGCGCCGGTTTCGAGTCGGTGAGCGTGACCACCTCGGCGACGTTCCACGGCAGCTTCGATGTCGACGGCAGCCTGGCGGTGCGCAGCTACACGGTGGCGGAGCTGCGTTCGTTCGACATCTTGCTCGACGCCAATGGGAAGAAGTACGCGGCAGGCAAGGGGCTGTCGGGGCGCGTGATCGCGGGGTCGTCGGCGGCGCTGACGATCGCGTCGGTGACGGAGCCGTCGGGGGCGGGGTGTGGGAGCGGCGTGCATGGGAGCGCGACGGCGACGTTGGTCGAGTACGATCCGGCGACGGGGATGCCGACTGGGAGTGGCGTCGTGGGCGTGACGCTGGGTTTTTAGTGAGCTAGCGGCCGCGGCGGCTGTCCATCTCGGACGCCATGCCGCCGAGATCGTCGGCGTCGAAGGCGGCGCGCGCCGCGGGGAACAGCTCCTTCTCCTCGACGGCGATGTGCTCGGTGTAGGCCGCGCGCAGGCGCCCCACGACCTCACGCGCAATCCTGTCGTCGAGCGCCGGCGCGTCGAGCAGCGCGCGCAGCTCCTCGATGGCCGCCGCTTGATCGCGGTGCTGCACGGTGAGCCGATCGAGCAGCGGCGCCAGTTGCGGCACGCGGACGAGCCGCGGAAAGAGCGACAGCTCTTCGTCGTCTTCGTGGCGCTTGAGCGAGCGGTCGATGAACATGAGCGCTTCGTCGAGCGCCTGCCGTGTCGGATTCGCCAGCGCCTCCAGCGTCTCTTCGAGACGACGATGACAGCGCTCCAGCATCTCGAATGGATCTCGCCGCATGCGACCAACTTAGCACCGTCGCGTTGACACGTCGAAAAACGGGCCTTACGCTGTTTGTAACGTGTGAGGCATGGTGCCCACGCGCTCGAACCCCGCCGGGAGCGTAACGCCCCGGCCGATGGAGGAAGCACAATGCATCCAGGATTCTATGGTTGGTGGAAGTCGCGTCATCAGGGCGGCGGCTGCGGCGAAGGTGCCGGTTACGGCGAGGAGCACGGCGGCGGCGGTTGTGGGAGCCGCGGCGGTTGGCGGGGCCACGGCGGACACGGCCACCACGGCGGTCACGGCCACCACGGCGCTCCCGAGGGCGGCCAGTGGGCGGGCGGCTTCGATCACGGCGGCCCCGGCGGCGAGTTCGGAGTGCGGCGTCCGCTGCGCTTCCTCGCCTACAAGCTGGAGCTCGAAGAGAAGCAGGTCGCCGATCTGGCGCGCATCCTCAACGAGCTGAAGACCGAGCGCGCGCAGGCGGAGGTCGACGGACGGCGCACCACGGCCGCGTTCGCCGATGCCGTCGGTGGCGCAGCCTTCGACGAGGCCAAGGCGGGCGAAGGCGCCACCTTCCGCGTGCAGTCGGCGGAGAAGCTGAAGGCGGCCGTCACCAAGGCGCTGCGCGAGATCCACGCGGTGCTCAATGACGACCAGCGCCAGCGTCTGGCCTATCTGATCCGCACCGGCGTCGTCACCCTGTAGCGAAGGAGGGGTTCATGACCGCTTCGATCTCCGCCGTCACCGACGGCGAGCTGCTCGACGCCTATTCGTCGGCAGTCACATCGGTCGTCGAAGCCGTCGGCCCCGCAGTCGTCAGCATCTCCGTCCGGGGCCCCCAGGGGGGCCCTGGGCGGGGGCGCGGCGGCGGTGGCGCCGGCTCCGGCGTGCTCTTCACGCCCGACGGCTACATCTTGACCAACGCGCACGTCGTCAAGGATGCGCGGGCGCTGGAAGTGGCGCTCACCGACGGCTCGACGCACGAGGCCACCGTCTGCGGCGTCGACCCGGCCACCGACACCGCGGTGGTGCGCATAGACGGGCGCGGGCTGCCGCACGCGACCTTCGGCGAATCGGCGAAGCTCAAGGTCGGGCAGCTGTGCATCGCCATCGGCAATCCGCTCGGCTTCTCGTCGACGGTTTCGGCGGGCGTGGTCTCGGCGCTCGGCCGCAACATGCGGGCGCAGGACGGCCGGCTGATGGAGAACATCATCCAGTCGGACGTGGCGCTCAATCCCGGCAACTCCGGCGGGCCGCTGGTCGATACGCGAGCGCGGGTCATCGGCGTCAACACGGCGATGATCTTCGGCGCGCAGGGGATCAGCTTCGCGGTCCCCATCGACACCGCCAGGTGGGTCGTCGGGCAGCTGATGACCCAGGGGCGCGTGCGGCGCAGCTGGCTCGGGATCGTCGCGCAGAACCGGCGCATCGATCCGCGCGTCAAGCGGCACCTCGATCTGCTGCAGGAGTCGGGCGTCGAGGTCATGAGCATCGAGCCGTCGGGGCCGGCCGATTCGGCGGGCATTCGCGACGGCGACATCGTGTTGGCGCTCGACGGGCGACCGGTGCAGTCGGTGGACGACGTTCACCGTACGCTGACCCAGTGGCCCGTCGGCAAGCCGCTGCCGCTGACCGCCATCCGCCGGGTCGATCGACTGGACGTCGTAGCGCTGCCGACCGAGGCCAAAGCGTAGTAGGATTTCGCGCATGGCCGACACGGTGACGACCTCCTCGGGGCTGCAGTACATCGATGAAAACGTGGGCGACGGCGCGTCGCCGCAAAAGGGCAAGAAGGTGACGGTGCACTACACCGGCACGCTCGCCAACGGCACCAAGTTCGACAGCTCGCGCGATCGCGGACAGCCGTTCAAGTTCGTGATCGGCGTGGGGCAGGTCATCGCCGGCTGGGACGAGGGCGTGATGTCGATGAAGGTGGGCGGGCGGCGCAAGCTCGTCATCCCGGCCAACCTCGGGTACGGCGCGCGCGGTGCCGGCGGGGTCATTCCGGCGAACGCCGAGCTGCACTTCGACGTCGAGCTGATCGGCGTCGACTAGCGCGCGCGGGTCGGGCGCGTGGCGATCGAGCGGCCGTTCTCCGTCGGAGATGCGGCGACGACGGCGCGCATCTATCGTGCGTCGGCGCCGCGCGATCGCACGCTGGTGCTGGCGCATGGCGCGGGAGCCGGGCAGACGCATCGCTTCATGTGCCAGTTTGCCGACGCGCTGGCGGCGCGCGGCATCGACGTCGTCACGTTCGACTTCTTGTACGTATCGGCGGGCCGGCGCGCGCCCGATCGAAATGACAAGCTCGAGGCGTGCTGGCGCGCGGCGCTGGCGCTGGCCGAGGACGAGTGGAGCGGTCGCGTGCCGTTCATCGGCGGCAAGTCGATGGGCGGGCGCATTGCCTCGCACCTGGCGGCGGCCGGCGACCGCGCGGCGGGGCTGGTCTGCCTCGGCTATCCGCTCCATCCGCCGAAGCAGCCGGAGAAGCTGCGCGTCGCGCATCTGCCGAAGCTGACGCTGCCGACGCTGGTCTTGCAGGGGCGGCGCGACGAGTTCGGCAGGCCCGAGGAGCTGCGCGCGCACTTTTTGCCGTCGGCGGAGATCGTGGAGCTTCCGGGCGGCCATTCGTTCGACGAAAAAGCGTGGCCCGAGGCGCAGGCGCGCGTCGCCGACTTCATCCTGCGCTGATCAGTCGCGGGCGAAGTCGCGGACGAGCGTGACGCGAAAGGCGTCGCCGGCGGCGCCGACCACGACGTCGCCGTGGGCTGCGGCGATGGTGCGCCAGTCGCGCGCCACGACGCGCCCCTCGTGGATCCATTGCGAGCCGTCGTCGTCGCTGACGACGAGCAGGCCCGGCGCCACCACGCAGGCGGCCGAGGCCGCGTTGCAGGCCAGCGTGACCTGGCCGGCCGGACCGTCGACGACGATGGTGCGGTAGCCGGCGGCAGCGGCGGTGTCGTCGTCGATCCAGCAGACGTGCACGCCGGCGCCGTCGGGCTCCTCGAGGAGCGTGGTCATGGTGCCGTCCCAGTCGACGATGAACGCCTGGCGCGGGGCGCCGACGAGCAGCCGCTTGCCGATGCGCGCAAAGAAGCCGTAGTAGATCCAGGGGGGCAGCGGCCGCTCGATCCGTCGCTCTCCTTCGACGATGAGCACGCGGTCGAGGTGGCAGCGCGCCACGGGCTCGCGCAGAAAGGCGACGACGCGGCCACCGGGAGCTGCACCGGCCCATTCGTCCTCGGCGAAGCCGGGCGCCGGCGGCGATGCTTGGCGTGCGGGCGGCGGCGGCACTGGCGCGAGCGTGATGCGCACACCGGGCAGCTCGGAATCGAGAACGATCTCTTCCTCTTCGCCGTCAGCCACGGAACCGCATTCTAGCGGCTCTTGACAAATGACTCAGAGTCAGTAAATTACTGACCAGGAGTCAGCAATGGTGTTGCGCGAGCGGGCGAGGAAGGCCGAAGACAAGGAGCTGCGCCGTCGCGCCATCCTCGACGCCGCGCGCACCGTCTTCGCCGAGCGCGGCTGGAGCGGCTTCGCCATGTCCGAGGTCGCCGCGCGGTCGGGGGTGGTCAAGGGCACGCTCTATCTCTATTGGCCCACGCGCGAGGAGCTGCTCCTGGCGGTGCTGGAGGAGCTCTTGTGGGCCTGGATGGCGGAGCTCGACGCCCGGCTCGACGACGCCCGCGCGCCGGCCGGGCCGCGCACGCTGGCGGCAGTGGTGTGCGAGTCGTTGTCGTCGTACGAGCCGCTCGGCCGGCTGCTGGCGGTGCTGCAGACGGTGCTCGAGCACAACGTGACGCGCCCGTCGGTGCTGCGCTTCAAGACGACGCTCCTCGAGCGCGCGGCGGCGACGGGGGCGCGCTTCGAGCGTCACGTCCCGAAGCTGGCCGACGGGGAGGGCGTGCGCGTGCTCCTGCATCTGAACGCGATCCTGGTCGGCCTGGTGCAGATGGCGGACTCGGCGCCCATGGTTCGGGAGCTCTTGTCGGTCGCGCCGCTGTCGGCGCTGAAGGTCGATCTGCCGCGCGAGCTGCGCGCGGCGCTCACCACATATTTCTTGGGAATCCAAGGGAGGTAGGGACGATGGGCAAGACGGCGTTGGTGACGGGGGCCTCGAGCGGCATCGGGTTGGATCTGGCGAAGCGCTTCGCCTCGGAGGGATACGACGTGGCGCTGGTGGCGCGCTCGGCGGGCAAGCTGCAGGAGGTGGCCAGCGCCATCGAGGCCGAGCACAAGGTGCGGGCTCACGTGGTGACCGCGGATCTGGCGCAGCCGCGGGCGGCCGACGTGCTCGTGGCGGAGCTCGACGAGCGCGGCATCGAGGTCGACGTCCTCGTCAACAACGCCGGCTACGCGCTCTATGGCGCGTTCGCCGACAACGACCTCGCCGACGAGCTCAACATGATCCAGGTGAACATCGTCGCGCTGACGCACCTCACCAAGCTGCTCGTGCGCAAGATGATCGCGCGCAAACAGGGACGCATCTTGAACGTCGCCTCGACGGCGGCCTTCCAGCCCGGTCCGCTCATGGGCGTGTACTACGCGACCAAGGCCTACGTGCTGTCGTTCTCCGAGGCGCTCGCCAACGAGCTCACCGGCAGCGGCGTGACCGTGACCGCGCTCTGCCCGGGACCGACGCGCACCGGCTTTCAGGCGCGCGCGCAGATGGAAGAGTCCAAGCTCGTCCGCGGCAAGGAGATCATGACCTCGGAGGAGGTCGCGCGCACCGGCTACGCGGGGCTCATGAAGGGCAAGACGGTCGTCATTCCCGGCATGAGCAACAAGATGCTGGCCAACGCCGTCCGCTTTCTGCCGCGCAACACCGTCACCAAGATGGTTCGCAACGCGCAGGAGCGCGCGCACTGAAGCGCGCACCCTTGGCGTCGCTGCGGCGTCAGCTGCGCGACCACATCGCGGGAAAGTGGTCGCGGCGCGGGGGCGGGGCGCGGCGCACGAACAGACGGACCAGCGCGAAGCCGGCGATGAAGCCGCCGACGTGCGCCATCCAGGCCACGCCGGCGCCGGGAATGAAGAACTGCGAGATGAACCACAGCCCCAGGATCAGCCAGGCCGGCACATAGACGAACGTGATGATGATGAACAAGACCCACAGGCAGCGCACGCGCGCGCGCGGGTAGAGGTGCAGGTAGGCGCCGAGGACGCCGGCGATGGCGCCCGACGCGCCGACCATCGGCATGGCCGAGTCGATCGACGTGAAGACCTGTGACAGCGCGGCCAGGAAGCCGCACACGAGATAGAAGACCAGATACTTCAGCGGCCCCATGGCGTCCTCGACGTTGTCGCCGAAGATCCACAGGAACCACATGTTGCCGATGAGGTGCAGCCAGCTGCCGTGCATGAACATGGAGGTCAAGAGCGTCGTGGGCCAGGGCGTGAGCTGGTGGACCGCCAGACGCATCGGTCCCTCGAGAGCGCCCGGCACGACGATGTTGGCGTCGGTGGCGTGGTGCAAGAGGAGCGTCGGGATGGCGCCGTAGTCGAGGACCGACTGATCGACCCCGTGCGCGAGCTGAAGGAACCAGACCACGGCGTTGGCGG
>JAQBQH010000124.1 GCA_028287105.1 Myxococcales bacterium | reverse complement strand
AGCGCTTGAGGTCGTGGAACAGGCACTCGACGCGGTAGCGACGTCGGTACAGGCGGCGGTCGAGTCGTCGACGGCGGTGTTTGCGCGCCGGGTGGCAGCAGATGACGGGCTTCATGCCGCGATAGCGAATCTCGTGGACCAACGCGTCGGAGTCGTAGCCGGTGTCGCCGATGAGCGCTCGGCCGCGAGCCGCGTATCGACCGACTCGACCGAACCGCGTAGTGACTAGACGGGCTTCTTCGTCCGCTTCAGCTTCTCGACCAGCGTCGTGCGGTTGAGGCCGAGCAGCTGCGCCGCCGCGTTGCGGTTCCCGCCGGTACGCGCGAGCGCCTGCTCGATCAAGGTCTCTTCGAGCTGCGCCACCGTCGCGCGCAGGTCCAGCCCCTCGGGCGGCAACGCCGGCGCGGATCCGCCGTCGCCTGCCGCGCCGCCATCGGCCGCACCGTCGCCGGCCACCGGCGCCGCCCCGCCCACCGCTGCCGATCCGCCCGTCGCCACTTCCTCGACGGTGGCATCACCGGCGTAGCTCTCGATCGTCGGCGGCAGCCCCGCATGCTCGAGGAGCCCGCGCTTCTGAAAGATGACCATGCGCTCGATGACGTTGCCCAACTCGCGCACGTTTCCCGGCCAGCGATAGCGCTGCAGCTTCTCCATCAGCGACGGCGCCACGCCGGTCACGTGCGTCTGGTGTCGCGCGTTGGCCACCGCCGTGAAGTGCTCGGCGAGCAGCGGAATGTCGCCGGCACGGTCGCGCAACGGCGGCAGCTTCACGTCGACGACGTTCAGACGATAGTAGAAGTCTTCGCGAAAGGTGCCCGCCTTGACCATCGTCGGCAGATCGCGATGGGTCGCCGCGATCACGCGCACGTCGGCCGACCGCGTCGTGCCTTCGCCGAGCACCTCGAACTGGCGCTCCTGCATCACGCGCAACAGCTTGACCTGGAAGGCGAGCGGCATGTCGCCGATCTCGTCGAGAAACAGGGTCCCACCCTCGGCGAGCTGAAAGCGCCCGGCGCGCGCATGCGTGGCGCCGGTGAAGGCGCCGCGTGCGTGACCGAACAGCTCCGACTCGAGGAGCGCCTCGGGAATGGCGCCGCAGTTGACCGCGACGAACGGGCCCTTGGCCCGCTTCGACGCCCGGTGAATCGCGCGCGCGACCACTTCCTTACCGGTGCCGCTCTCGCCGGTGATGAGGATGGTGGCGTCGGTCTCGGCGACCGCGGTGACGATGTCGAGCACATCCTGGAACGACTCTTCGCGGCCGACGACGTCGCCTGGCTTGGTGCGGCCGAACGTGTCGCTGAGCAGGGATCGAAGCGTTTCGGGTGTGAACGGCTTGGTCAGAAAATTGGCAGCGCCGGCGCGCATCAGCTCGACCGCCGTCTGCACCGAGCCGTGGCCGGTCAGGACCACCACCGGCACCCGTCGCTGCACGGCCAACGCGACCACTTCGCGGCCACCGGCGCGCGGCATCTCGAGGTCTGTGATGATCATCTCGGGGCGCGCGCGATCGATCTTCTCGGCCGCCTCTTTGCCGTCGACGGCGGACGTGACCTCGCAGCCCTCGCGCACCAGACAGCGCTCGAGCGTTCGGCGCACATCGGGATCGTCTTCGACGATCAGGATGCGGCGCTTTGTCACAGCCTCGGGGACAGCGGCCATCGGCCCATCAGCGTACGGCCAACGATAAAAGCGTGCAAGCACGGGGAACCAACGCGGGCAGGGAGCTAGCGGGTCGCGAAGGCGCGCGGGCGCAACGCGGGAACGTCCGTCACGAGACGGTGCGTCAGCCCTTTCATGACAGCCGACGGATCGCCGTTCGCCTCGCCGGTGCCGCTGGCGACCACGCGACCGTCGGCCGCCGTGACGTCGAGCTTCACCTTGTAGGCAACGAACGAGTAGCGAAGGTCGTTGTAGATGTGGTGGCGGCTGTCGTCGGGCGCGTGCATCTGCGCATCCGACACCTCGGTGCCGTGGAAGCTGAGCGCGACCCGCGCGACACCGGGCGTCCCGGCGGCGTCCTCGTCGACGATCACGTAGCCGTGCGCGCGCAGCTCATTAATGAGCGCGACCCGCTCGAGCGCGACGACCTTCGGGTTGGCCATACCCTGGACGTCGGCAGGCGCCACGGTCAGCGCGAGCACCGGACGCGTATCGTTGACCGTCCAGCGTGCGCCTGCACAACCGGACGCGGCGACGACGGCGAAGAGAGAGACTGTCGAGAACGAAGCGAAGCGCATGAAATGATCCTCCGATTGGCGCATCGGCACGGCGCAGCGCGACTTGAGACGAATTGCGCTGTACGCAACTCGAGCGAAAAATTTGGCACCTCCGCTCACCAATCGCGGCACGTCGCTTGCTCAGTCCGGGCGACATGAGACGCACAGAACGCTTTCCCGTCGAGCTCCCTGTCATCTGGAACCGTGCCGGCCGCGAGATCCACTGCAACGTGGTGGACGTCAACGAGCACGGCATGTACCTCGCCACCGATGAGGTCGTCGAACACGGCGCGCTCATCCGGCTCAAGGTGAAATTACCTACGCGCGAGCTGGAAATGTTCGTCACTGCTCGCTTCGTGGGCGTGACCGCGTCGGGTCGCGGCATCGGCGCCGAGATCTTCTTGATCGACGACATGAGCCGCTGCTTCTGGGTCGCCTTCTATCAGGAGCTCGCCGCGTCGTTCACGCAGCAGCGCCAGACGGCCGCGGTCGGCGGGTGAGCTCGGCGACCGCCATTTTTCCGGCGAACGCCAATTTGCCGGCGGCGCAGCGTCAAGCGGATGACGGCGCCAGGCGGTCGGCGGGCTCCTCGTGCTCATTCGCTGGCGGTTTAGTGAGTTGGGATACTAAATTTATCTGGCACGCCGCGCGCAATGAGGGTTCGACATGACGATGACGACGACGACGACGAAAACCGACAAGAGCCGGGTCGAGTTCGATGACCTTCTCGACGTCGCTCCCGCCAACGACGTGTACCGCTGCTCGCCCGACGATCCGATCGCCGGCATGTTGCTCGTCAAGCAGATCGCCGCCTCGGTGGCGCGCCGCCTTCCGACGCACGTCGACCGCGACGAGCTCGTCTCGCTAGGCGCGCTCGGCTGGGTCGAAGCCCGTGTGCGCTTCGACCATACACGCGGCGTCCCCTTCGCCGGCTACGCCGCCATGCGCATCCGCGGCGCCATCCTCGACGGCCTCCGCGCCTGCGACACGCTCTCGCGCGGTGACCGCAAGCGCGCCAAGGCCGACTCGGCCCCGACGCTGCCGCGCATCGTCTCCGATGAACAGGAGATCGAAGCCGCCACGTCCGACCAGTTCGACGCCTCGGAGCTCCTGGCGCAGGAAGAGATGATCGAGGAGCTGCGCGAGGCGCTCGACACGCTCAACGAGCGCGAGCGCTACATCCTGACTCGCCACTACTTCAATGACGTCCCGATGCGCGCCATCGGCGAAGAGCTCGGCGTGACCGAGTCGCGCATCAGCCAGATCGTCTCCGGCGCGGTCGCCCGCCTTCGTCAGCGCTTCGGCATCGCCATCCTGCCCAAGCGCGCTCGCAAGGCGCGCGCGACGGCCAAGACCACGAACGACAACTTCGAGACCGCGGTGGCGGCGTGAGCGGCCGCGAGCGCCGAGTCTTCCCGCGTTGGATGTTGCATGCCGCGGTGGACGTCGAGTCCGAGGACAACCTGTACGCCGGCCTCTCCTACGACGTGTCGGCGGGCGGCATCTTCGTCGCCACCTTCGATACGCCGCCGCTCGGGACCGAGGTCAACGTGACGGTGACCTTGCCCGACGCGACCAAGCTCGAGCTGGCCGGCATCGTGCGCTGGCACCGCGACGCGCGCCTGGCATCGGCCGGCCTGCCTGCCGGCTGCGGCATCGAGTGGAACGACCTGCCGATGGATGCGCTGCGCTCGCTTCTGCACTTCGCCGAGCTACGCGAGCCCCTGTTGTGGGAAATGGACGCCTGAGGAAAACATGACCGCCCTAAACCTGACCGCGACCGTCCCGAATGCAGTCTCCCATCCGTCGATCTCGGGACAGCTCCTCGTCGTCGACGACGAGCCGCTCCTGTTGCGCGCCTTTTCGCGGGTGCTGGTGCGGGCCGGTCATCAGGTCGATCAGGCCTGTGACGGCAGCGAAGCCGTCGCCCTCGTGTCGCGCAAGAAGTTCGACGCCGCGTTCGTCGATCTCGGCCTGCCGGGTGACGGCGGGCTGGCGGTCCTGGCGAAGCTGCGTCAGGTCGACCCCGAGCTCCCCGTCATCTTGATGACCGGCGCTCCGTCGCTGCAGACGGCGATCGATGCCGTCGCTGCCGGCGCGCTCCGCTACCTGGTCAAGCCGATAGACACGCCCGCCCTGCACTCGGCGGCGATCGAGGCGATCCGCATGCGACGCCGCGAAGACGGCGACCGCCACGATCGCCGCGACCACGACGACGAGGCCATGAACGCCTCGTTCGAGCGTGCGCTCGATCAGCTGTACATGGTCTTCCAGCCGATCGTCCGCTATGGCCGCCGTGAGGTCTACGCCTACGAAGCGCTGGTGCGCACCCGCGAGCCGTCGGTTCCGCACGCCGGCGCGTTCATCGATCTAGCGCAGCGCTGCGGCCGCCTCGGCGATATCGGCCGCCGCATTCGTCGCGCCGTGGCCGCCGCCGCCGGTGACGCCGCCACCCGACTGTTCGTCAACCTTCACCCGGTCGACTTTCTCGACGACGATCTCTACGACGCCGACGCGCCGCTCTCGCGCCTGGCCCGTCGCGTCGTCCTCGAGGTCACCGAGCGCGCGGGTCTCGATGACATCCGCGACTTGAGCGACCGCCTCGGCCGCCTGCGCGCGCTCGGCTATCGTATCGCCATCGACGATCTCGGCGAGGGCTACGCCGGATTGACGTCGCTGGCCCGCGTCGAGCCGGAGTTCGTCAAGCTCGACATCTCGCTCGTTCGCGGCGTCGACAGCTGCGCGCCGCAGCGCCACATCATCCGCTCGACGGTACAGCTGTGCCGCGCGCTCGGCGCCGAGGTCATCGCGGAGGGCATCGAGACGCCCGCCGAGCGCGACGCCCTCCTGGAGCTCGGATGCGATCTCCTGCAGGGGTTCCTGTTCGCGAAGCCGACGGCGGAAATGGCTGTTCCGAAGCTGTAATGAACAGCGGCGCGAACATGCTAACTTTACACAAGCCCAAGATGTCTGACCCTCTCAAGATCCTCGTGGTGGCTGCTCGCCGCGACGAGATCGAGCGGCTAGAAGCCGCGCTCACCGACGGAGAGTTCACGGCCGAGGTGCTCACCGCGCACACGGCCGGCGAGGTCGACGCGGCGCTGGCGAGCGGCTGCGACGCGGTCGTCGCCGACGACGCCCTGCCCGATTCGCTCTCGCTGGTGGCGCACGTGCGCGCGGCCGACGCCGACGTGCCGGTGGTGGTCGTCGGTGAGGACAGCGCCGAGCGCGCCACCCAAGCGATCGACGCCGGCGCCGATCACTTCATCTCCAAGCAACAGCTGACCCGCCTGCAGGAGGCGCTGCGGCGTCGCCTTCGCGTCGCGCACGCGCGGCGCATGGCGCACGCGTCGGATGTGGCGACCGGGAAACACCAGGACGAGCTGCGCGCAGTGCTCGACCATCTGCCGGTCGGCATCCTGATCCGGCATGGCGACACCGTCGCCTACGTCAACCATGCCTTGGCCGAATACTACGGCGTCGCCGCCGAATCGCTGCTCGGCAAGACGGTGACCGATCTGATGCGCCCCGACTGTCGCGAGAAGATGCGCCAGCACATCGACGCCCTCGACCGCGGCGAGAGCCCGCCGCCGTGGGAGTTTCGCTTCGAGCGGACGCAGGGGCGCAGCGGCGTCATGGAGCATTCGACGTCGCAGTCGCTCAGCTTTGGCGGAATGCCGTCGGTGATCTCGACGCTGCGCGACGTCACGCAAGAGCGCGCGCTGCGCGACCGCCTGCAGATGGCCGACCGCATGGCGGCCGTCGGCACGCTGGCGTCGGGCGTGGCGCACGAGATCAACAATCCGCTGGCCTGCGTCACGGCGAACCTCGAGGTCTTGCGCGAAGAGCTGGCGCCGCCCGAGGGCGTGGTGTCGCGCATGCGCCCCGACGAGATGCTCGAGGCGCTCGACGATGCCCGCGAGGGCGCCGAGCGCGTACGCCTGATCGTTCGCGACCTGCGACTGTTCGCGCGCGGCGACGCGGGCGAGCGCGAGCCGGTCGATCTCGGCGGCGTCTTGCAGGCGGCCGAGCGCATGGCGGGCAACATGGTCAAGACGCGCGCCCGCGTGGTGCAGGAGCACGCGCCGCTGCCGCCGGTCGATGGCAACGCCGCGCGGCTCTGTCAGGTCTTCGTCAACATCTTCGTCAACGCCGCGCAGGCGATCGAGAGCGGCCACGCCGACGAGAACGAGGTCCGCGTGCGTGCAGGCGTCGACGGCGATCGCGTCGTCGTCGAAGTGCGCGACACCGGCGTCGGCATCCCGCCCGAGGTGCGCGCGCGCATCTTCGATCCATTCTTCAGCACGAGGGGCATCGGCGGCGGCACCGGGCTCGGCCTGTCGGTGTGCCACGGCATCGTGACCGCGCTCGGCGGGGAAATCACCGTCGGCGACGGTGAACGCGGGCGCGGCACCGTCGTGCGCGTCGCGCTGCCACTCTGGTCGCGTTGATCCGCTAAAGTCCCGTCGTCGCGTGCCGATTGGCCAGGCATGCTGCTCGTCGCCCTCCTCGATCGCATCATCCCCACCAAGCTCATCGCGCGACCGCGCGCGTTTTCCTCGTCACTGCCGCAGCTCGGTGGGACCCGTCGCAGCGCGCGCGTGGCGCTCCTGACCGCCGCGACGCGCTTGGGCATGTTCGCCGCGCCGCTCCTGGTCGGCGCGTCCCTCGGGACCCGCGACGGTGCCGACGGCTGGCTCTACGGTTACGGCGCCGCGCTCGCGGCCGCCGGTGCGTTCAGCGGAGTCCTCGAGCAGCGTGCGGCCACGCGCGCGGCCGCCGCGTTCGGCTACGGGCGTCGGGCCGTGCGTCGCGTCGTCGACGGCTGGAGCGCGCGGGCGCTCGCCGCGTCGCTCGCCGGCGCGGTCGCGGGCGCGGCGCTGCTCGTCGGTATCGAGCCGGCCGGCATGCCGCTCGCTCGCGTGCTCACCATCTACGCCCTCTTCGCCGTGGTGCTGGCTGCCGCGTCGCTCGGCGCATTGTCGGCCGGGGCGCTCGTCGCTGCCGGTCGCGTCGAGGCGGCCGTCAGCTCGCAGGCGATCCGCGGCACCACGGCGCTGGCGGGGGCGGCGGTCGCGTGCGCGCTCGGCGACGTCTGGCCGCTCGCGGTCGCACTGGCCGCCGGCGAGCTGGCGCGCGCCATGTGGCTGCGCATGCGGCTCGCGACGGTCCTCGGCAAGACGTCGCGCCGCTCGGGGGCGCCGCTCGAGACCCGAGGCCGCGCCGCCGGAGCGCTGGGCGCGGTCGCGGTGGTCCTGGCGACCGGGCTCTTGTCGCACGTCTCGCACCCGGCGGCCGCCCTGCTCGTCGCCGGGGAGATCCTGTATGCCGTGATGTTGTCGTCGCGCGATCGCCGCTGACGCACGATTGGAGTAGAATCGGGCTCGAGGTGCATCATGAGAGCCGTCACGATCGCCGCCCTGTTCACGGTCGTCGGCTGCGCTCCTTCGAGCGCGGTCATCAACGGGCAGAGCGTCGGCCGCCCGACGCTGGCCTACACCGACCACTACTATTACGCCGTCACGCACTATCGGGCCTACCCGGAGTCGCGCGGCGCGTCGAGCGGGCTGCATAGCTACGGCGGGCGCATCGCCGGCTTCGCTTGCGGCGCCGACTTCAACTACGAGACCGACTATCGCGGCCGCTCGATCCAGCTGCTCGGCAACGTCCAGGCGGTCACGCAGTCGGCGGCGCTGTTGCGCGTGCAGCAGCCGGCGCACATGGAAGTGCGCGACATGGGTGGACGGCGCCATTTCCGCGGCTCGGTCGGTGACGACATCGGCGGGCTCTTCATTCCGCACGATCGCTCGAGCAAGGTGATCGACTTCGCGTTCGACTCGAGCGGGCTGCAGGGCCAGATCGGCTCGCGCATGTTCAACCTCGCCGCCGTCAGCGACGACACGATGTCCGGCACGGTGCGCATCTCGACGGGCCAGGTGCTGCCGTTCGAGCTGCGCGGCGTCTCGTCGGTGTGGTCGATGCCGGCGGCCGATCAGGCGGCGATCTTGCCGTTCATGATGACCTGCTCGCGCGTCGAAGAAGGGCGCCACGTCGAAGGCGCCACCACCGAGACCACTGCGCCGCTGCTCGTCGTCGACTTCCGCGGCTAGCCTTCCCCCTCAGTGGTCCGACCGGATCGGCGCCACTGGATCCTCGATGCGACACTTTGCCCACGGTTGTCCCCAATGAGATAGCGGCGTCACCCAACACCCATGCGCACCTGTGTGTTCGTGTCGTGTCTGGCGCTCGTGGGCTGCGGGACCCCTGGTCGCAACAACAATAACGGCGGCGGCGGCGGCGGCGGTGGAAGCGGTGGCAGTGGCGGCGGCGGTGGCACCGTCGTCGAGACGCTGGTGGTGACACCGGCCGACGCGGTGCTCGCGGTCGACGCCGCCGGGGGCGTCATGCAGGCGTACGAGGTCCACACCAAGGACGGCGCCGACGTGACCAGCATGGCCAAGCTCTACGTGGACGACTCGACGCTGGGCGGCTTCAGCGGCGCGACCTTCACGCCGGGCGGGCTCGCCGGCGGCGTGACGCACGTGCACGCGGTCGTCGGCAGCGAGGCCGGCTCGACGACGCTGACGGTGCACTTGAAGAAGATCGTGATCGCGCCTGGGGCGCCTGCCGACGCGCCGTCGAAGTTCGGCGGGCCGGCTGGTGGCGCCGCGCCGGTGGTGGTCTATCCGCCCGACGGCGCGCTCATCCCGCCCAACTTGAATGAGCTGGAGGTGCAGTTCATGCCGCCGGCGGGCGCGACGCTGTACGAGGTGCGCTTCGTCGGACCGGCGCTCGACCTCGCCATCTACACGCCGTGCGTCGCCGTCGGTGGCGGCTGCGCGCTGCTGCCCGACGAGGCGACCTGGAAGCTCCTGAGCCACGCCTCGGCGTCGACGACCGTCGACGTCGGCGTGCGCTCCTCGTCGCCGGCCGGCGTGGGGACGGCCGCGGCGCGCAAGCTCTCGTTCGGCGACGAGGAGCTCTCGGGCGGCCTCTACTATTGGGCGGCGGCGTCGGGATCGATCAATCGCTACGACTTCGGCAAGCGCGGGCAGACGGCGGAGAAGTGGTACACGGCGCAGCAGTCGGGGTCGACGTGCGTGGGCTGTCACGTGCTGTCGCGCAACGGCAAGCGCATCGCGGTGGGCATGAACATTCCGGGCCCGGCGCAGCTGCGCACGCTCGACGTGGCGACGCGCGCGACGCTGTTCGACTCGGGCGCGGGCGGCGGTGGAATTCCCGGCGGGCCCGGTGGCGGCAGCGGCTCGAACTTCGAGGCGCTCTCGCCCGACGGGAGTCGCGCGCTCGTGAACAGCGCGGCGAACCTCGGATTGATCGATACCGCCAACGGCATGTCGCTCGGCGGCTCGCTCACGAACGCGACCATGCCGGACTGGTCGGCCGACGGAAACAAGATCGTGTTCGTGCGCAGCAGCGCCGGCTGTCCGCTCGGGCTGTGCGGATCGCAGCCGGGCGTGTCGATGGGAGCGCTGTTGGTGACGACGGTGAGCGGCAACGCGTTCGGCGCCGAGACGACGATCGTGTCGGGCGGCGGCAACAACTACTATCCTTCGTTCGCGCCCGACGGCGAGTGGATCGCATTCAATCGCGCGGCCGTCGAATCGTACGACGCCTCCGACGCGGCGGTGATGGTGGTCCCGACCGCCGGTGGCACGCCGGTCGATCTGACCGCGGTGAACGCGAGCCCGGGCAACTCGTGGCCCAAGTTCGCGCCCTTCGCGCAGAAGTTCCACGGCGAGACGATCTATTGGCTGACGTTCTCGAGCCGTCGCGACTACGGCCTGCGCATGCAGCAGTCGACGAAGACCAAGGACATGCAGGTCACGCAGCTGTGGATGGTCGCCGTGTCACCGAAGCGGCTCGCCGCGGGCGACGGTGGCTATCCCGCGTTCTGGCTGCCGTTTCAGGATCTGGCGACGGGGAATCACATCGCGCAGTGGACGGAGACGGTCGCGCGCGCGGGCTGCACGGCGACGGATGTGACGCAGTGCCAGCCGGATGAGATGTGCGTGAATAACGAGTGCGTTGGGAGCCCGATTCAGTAAGCAGCTCCCTGAAGCAGCTCCCTCCCCCTTACCGCTACCGCTACCGCTACCGGTTTCCGCGATCCCCTCCCGACGCCAGCCTCGACCGCCAGTCGCTTGAACTCAGGGCCATACCGTTTCGTCGCTTCCGCATCGTGGTCTCATCCCAGCCTAGCGCCGGGGGCGTGTCCACGAAATCGGGGCAAGCTCAGAGTGGGTTGGGGAAACCGGTAACGGGAGCGGTAGCGGTAGCGGGTGTGGGAGGTTGGTCGGGTGCGAAAGAAAAACGCCCGGGACCAAACAGGCTCCCGGGCGTCGAGGGCGAGAGGAGCGAATTACGGAGGAGTGGTGCCGAGGCGCGAGGGGCCGCAGGGCGTCGTCTTGTCGGCGAGCACCTTCAACATCGTCGAATCGTAGTACGTCTTCAGCTTCGCCATTGCGGTCGGAGTGCCGCCGTTGCGGTCGGTGTCGAGCTGGAACTTCTCGTGCTGTGCGGTGCCGAGAGCGGCGCGAGTCATGAAGTCCCGGTTGATGATGATCTTCGGGTTGGCCGGGTCGGTGGTCATATCCACCGTGAAGTACATCTCCATGAACCAGCCGCCCGCCGGGTTCTTCGCCGTCGTCAATACATTGAAGCTCCGCAGCGGGTCGTTGTTGGCCCAGAAGCCTTGACCGTTGACATGGCACTGCTGGCAAGCGGTGTTGTTGGTGTCGGTGGTCTTCTGCGCCCAGGCAGTAGCGAACGCGTCGAACTCGGTCGTCTTCACCATGCAGCCCGACCACTTCTGAAGCAGCAGCTCGCGAGCGCTGGGCGTGTTGGTGGTCCCAGCGGCTGCGCGGGCCGTACGCTCGGCGTCGAGCCAATCGCCGATCGATTTGACTTCCGCCGCCGTGTACGTGGTGGCGTTGTGGTTGCCGGCGGCGATCTTGCTGAGGATCGTCGCCGTCGTCTTGTCGAAGTCACCGAGCACACGGCTCGAGTACCCGAGGATGTTGTCGTACATCGTGGTCGCAGTGCCGACCGCGAACTTGGTCGGAGCCGAACCCGTGCCGCCGTGGCACGCCGTGTTGCTGCACTTCGCCGTGATGATCGTAGCGACCGCCGGTTCGAACATGGTGCGCGCCGACGAGGGAGCAGTAGCACCAGTGCCACCACTGCCGCCGCCACCGCCGCCACCACCACCAGCGCCACCGCCGCCGGTTCCACTCGCTCCGCCGGTGTTCTGATTCACCGGCGGAGTGCTGTTATCGACCGGCGGCGTTCCGTCTTGACCCGGAGCGTATCCACCGATGCACGCCGGGGCTGCCATTGCGACCGCGGCGAGGAAGGCCAGTTTCACATTGCGCGTCATTGACGTTCTCCCTTCTTCGGAGATTGTGTTGTGAGCTAGCCCGACCTACGCGCGCCGACGGCGAGCGAGGGCCACAATCCCCACACCGAGGAGAAGGAAGAAGAAGCCGGAGGTCTGCACATCACCCGAGGCCATGGAGCAGCCGCTGGAGAAGTTGCCAGGCGTCGACGCGGTACCCGGATCCGAAGGAAGCTGGTTGGCCGGGGTCGGGTCGTTCGCTTCGGGCTGCGCGTTCTGACCACCACCCGTCGCCTGCGTGCCCGGAGCGGTCGTGTTCGGCGCGCCGGCCGGAGGAGGCGGAGCAGCCTGCGGATTGCGCATCGGCATGATGCTGACGTAGCCGGTCTGCTTGATTTCGGGCATCGCCGCCTGCGTGGGGTCCTTGCCGGTGAGGGCGTGGAGCAGGGCGAACTTCGGAGCGGCGGCGGTGATGCCGGTGATCTTCGCGGTGCTGATGAACTGGGCGCCGGCAAAGTTACGACCCTGGTTACCGGGGTTGCCACCGAGGTAGTTCGAGTACAGGTGGCGGTCATAGGTGCCGCCCGCAAGGTGCGAGCCGTAGTCGATGAACTTCCCTGCCGTGGCGTCGAGAGCGAGGATCTTGATGTCGGCCGGGCCAGCCGCGCCGTTCTGCGAGCCCTGAGCGAACGTCATGGCCGGCAGGATCTTGGCGCCGTCCTCGACGAGCGTGGCCGCCATGGTGAGGTGGGTGGCGTCGATGCCGAGCATCTGGTTGGTCACGTCCGTCATCGGAACGATCCACTTGAGGCCAGCCTTGGTGGCCTGAGCGACGCCCATGTTCTGCTGAAGGTAACGGCCACCCTTCTTGTTGTTGGTGTTGGTGCCGCGGAGGTCGTCGCTGGTCACGAACA
This sequence comes from Myxococcales bacterium, assembly GCA_028287105.1. GTDB lineage: Bacteria > Myxococcota_A > Polyangia > Palsa-1104 > Palsa-1104 > JAQBQH01. The sequence goes on along the minus strand of JAQBQH010000124.1, from coordinate 2,940 downwards.
GCATGTCGCTGCGGGTGATCGAGCCGTCCGCCGCCTGAACGAGGACGCGAGAGGAGTTGGCGCGAACCGAGTACGTGCGCTGTCCGCCGATGATCTTCTGACCACCAATCATCTTCTTCCACAGGACGCGAGACTGAGCGTTCTCACCCTTGGCGCCGTTCGGTCCGATGTCGACCGCGCCGATCCAGGTGCCTTCGCGGCAGGGCTGATTGTTGCCGGCGGTCCAGGTGCAGATGGCGGTGTTCGGATCCGAGTCGGCAACCGAGCAGCGGCCGCGCGTACGCTCTTCCTGCGGCTCGAGCGAGGCGTCGAAGTTCTTGACGACCTTGAACGCGGCGCCGTTGTTCACCGCCGAGATCGTGACGTCGTTGATCCAGCCGTCGTCCTGGCCGTTGCCGTTGCAGCCGGCCCACAGCGTGAGGTGCGTCGAGCCGCCCGCGTCGCTGGCGACGTCGCCGCCCTGCTCGCCGGTCTGGCTCTGGTCGCAGTTGTCGTTGTTCTTGTGCATGATGAGAACCTGCTTCTGGACCTGGCCGGCAGCGTTCTGCACGGGGACCAGGTTGCACTGGCTATCGACAACCTTGACGTAGCGGTTGGTATCGTTGGTGCCCTGCGGGCGGTAGTTGAGGAGGACCGCCATGTGCGTGCCGCCGTTGACCGGGTAGACGGCGGGGAAGTTCGCGTTGCGGTAATCCTGACCGACGTTGTCGGTGATGAACTTCGCCGGGCCCGTGACCTGAGCGCTGACGGTTCCATCCGCCGCCGCCACCATCTTGAAGGGCGTGCAGGCGAGCTGCTGGCGATGCACCGGCTGAGTCTTCACGCCGGCGGCGTCCGTGATGGCGCCCGACTGCATCTGCACGTAGACGCCGTTGTTGCCGTCGCCGAGCAGCTTCACGACCGCCTGCTCGTTCGACTCTTCATAACGCGTCTTGCGGAGACGGCCATTGGCCACGCGCGCGACATCGAGCGGGTCAGCGGCGTACACCTTCAAGGTCGATGCGGCAAATCCGTCCGCGTACGCGACGGCCGAGAACACCGTCAACTGGGTCGCCACTCCCAACATCGCTGCGAGCTTCATCTTGGTCATTTGGGTCACCTTTCCATCTCATCGTCCCTCCCCGCTCGAGGGACGTGATTTCCGTTTGTTGGACGCTCCCCTGTGCAACGGTCGCGCCAGCACGAAATCACCGCATTTCGGTCGCTTCCGTATGTCTACGGGGGGGGAAAACCCTCCACTCCGGGGTTGCGCTCCCACTCCCGAGGCCTCGTGACAACGCGGCTTTACAGCGAAAATCCCGCATTCCCAGGCCAAATCCCCGCTTGCGAGCGCGCTGCGGCAGGTGCGACGCGGATGAAGAGCGCGGTCCCATCAAGAAGGTAATGGGTGGTCGAAATCGAAAACGCGATTTCGATGCGGCGCTTCGAATATCGATTTCGCGATTTCGAATGACGGCACGAGATGAACGGAGAAGCGGCGAGCGAGAGACAGCGCGAGAGGAAGATGGAGCGGAGTGCGGCGAGGCGGCGGCGCGAAGCTAGTTCTGCTGCTCTTCGGGACGCAGCTTTGGCAGGTCGGCGTCGACCAGCTTGCGCGCATGCAGCGCCAGCGCGTTGACCCGCTCGGTGCCGTCGATGAGCAGCTCGTTCTTCTCCTTGGCGCCGATCTGGAACGTGAGCTCTTCGAGCTGCGCGCGCGTCAGTCGCTGCTTGCGCGTCTCGTCGGCGATGGTCCAGCCCTCCACGACCTTCGAGACATCGACACCGTTGGCCACCAGGAGCGGCCATAGCTTGTAGCGCTGCTTCCCGTCGGTCGACGGCAGCGGCGTGGTCTCGCGCAGCATGGGCCGCTTGATGGTCATCGCCAGCCGATCATCCTGATAGACGCGAATGCCGCCGCGCAGCGGATCCCCATAGTAAGGAATGCCATCGATCGGTTTACCGTCGAGCACCATGCCTTCGTCCTGCACGATCTCGGGCGGCTTCTTGTCGATGTAGACCATCACCGCCGCGATCTTGTCGGGCTTGACATGGTTGCCGAAGTTCAGCGGCACCACCGGGATGGCCTTACCGCCCGTGTTGGCGCCGAAGCGAAACATGAACTCCTTGCCGCGCGCGCGCAGCTCCTTGCCCGACGCCGAGATGACCTCGGTCATCTTCGGGCCCAGGACGTGGATCGTCTTCACCTTGCCGAGATCGACGCCGAGCGCCGTGAGCAGCTCCGTGAAGCGATAGCGCCGCGCCACCGACTTGCTCGTGCGCGGCCCTTTGTCGTCGGGGCCGAATTCGATCGAGTGCTCCTCTTCGACCCACACCGGCTTGAGCGTGATCGGCAGCTCGCCGAAGCTGAGCACTCCGACCGGTCGACCGTCGACGTAGACTCCCGTGTCGCGCCACTTCTTGGCGCCCTGGCCGATGGCGGCGAGCGGGTTGTTGCTCTCTTCCTCCTCGGGGGAGCCGCTGCCGCTGCCGGGCGGCGCCGCCGCGGGCTTGCCCTGAGGTTGTTGCGTCGTCGAGGCGTGCGCCTGGCCGACGCCGCTCTCGTGTTTTCGACATCCAACCGCCGACGAAACAGCGGCGATTGCTAGCAAAGCAGAAGGAACGAAGCGGATTCGCATGGCGTCATTTTACTGCAGTCGCCGTTCCATGTAGATCGTCCCTGTCCACGCCACTTGCACCGGCGGCAAGTGGGGGGTCGACTCACCGGATCGGGGTCGCGGGCACCACAGGCGGGGCGAATCACGCCAACGAATTCAGCAGCTTCGTCCTGGCATGGAACACGCTTTGGGGGAGCGCCATGAACCTCGGAACGATCGGGCGTAGCCTACTCTCGCTTGGCCTCGCGGCGGCTCTCACCGGCTGCCTTGGCTCGGCACCCACCGGCTCCGGCGGTGGCGGCTCGGGCGGCGGCGGCGGCGGCGGTAGCAGCGGCACCGGCGG
>JAQBQH010000096.1 GCA_028287105.1 Myxococcales bacterium | reverse complement strand
GGAAGCGGATCCGCGTCGGCGCCATCACGATGCGCGTGCCCAAGCCGTGCGCGCGCTGCTCGATTCCCGGCGTCGATCCCGACACGGCCGAGGCGACGAAGGAGCCGCTCAAGACGCTGGCGACCTTCCGCAAGCGCAAGAACGAGATCTTCTTCGGCGTCAATGCGATCGCCGATCAGCTCGGCGAGCTGTGCGTGGGGGACGAAGCGGAAGTGTTGTAGCGCGCGCGCGTCGGCGCGTGGTGGGTCAGCCGAAGAGGGGCGGATCAGCCGAAGAGGATCGATTTGCGCTGCTTGAGCAGCGCGTCGAGCATCTCCTGGATGCGCGTGCGCACCTGCTCGGCGAGCTTGTTGACGAGGATGCGATCGTTGGCCCCGTCGGCGCCGTATTCGGCGTTGAAGTAGAGCGGCTCGCCGAACGCGATGTACCACTTGGTCGGCAGCGGCACGAGCCCCGCGATGCCGAGGAAGGGGAAGGTCGGCGTCACCGGGATGTACGGAATGCCGAACGACTTGGCCAGCCAGGTCACCTTGGTGACCATCGGATGGATCTCTTCGGCGCCGACGACGGCCGTCGGGATGATCGGCGCGTCGCACTTGAGCGCCAGCTTGACGAAGCCGCCGCGGCCGAAGCGCTGCAGCTGATAGCGCTCCTTGAACAGCTTGCCGATCCCCTTGATGCCCTCGGGGAACACGGCCACCAGCTGATCCTGCGTGAGCAGGCGCTCGGCGTTCTCCTGGCATGCGCGCACGCCGCCGATGCGGTTCATGAGCGTCCCGAGGTAGGGGAAGTGGAAGACGAAGTCCTCGACGAGCGGGCGCACGGCGCGATGCGCGCGATGCTCCTCTTTGACCGCGTGCATGATCATCGCGCCGTCGTACGGCAGCGTGCCCGAGTGGTTGGACACGATGAGCGCGCGCCCTTCGTCGGGGATGTGGCCGAGCCCGCGGGTCTCGACGCGGAAGTAGGTCTTGTAGAGGAACTCGAGCAGCGGATCGACGCGCGCGGCGACGTTGGGATCGCGGCCGAACTCGTCGACGACGTCGGAGCGGTCGCGCATCGCCAGCTTGCGCCAGCGGTTCCACACGAACTCGAGCGGCAGCTTCTGGCGCTCCTCGGGGCGGCCGTCGGCGGCGCGCGCCGGCAACACGCGATCGCGCACCGACTTCTCGAGGTGCTTGACCTCGTCGACCAGCCCGTGACGATGACCAGCCGGCGGCGGCCGATCGATCGACGGACCGTACTCCGACGGCGGCCGGGTCTCGACCGGCGAGTAGGTCTCCTGCACCTGCGGCGGCGGCGCGTGCTCCACCGTGGCATCGGCGGCGACCGAATCGGGCACCACCTTCTTCGCGCGCGGCTTCGCTTCGCCTGCCGCACCCTTCACGTCGACGGGTGGCGGCGGCGGCGCCTCTTTGTCCTCGCCGCTCGCGAACGGATCGTCACCCAGAATCTGCTTACCCGCCATCACACTCCTCCCGTCGCGTGCTGTGCCGCGCCCTGTTCAGTCATCGGCGCCCCCACACCGAGGAAGTCATGAATCGTCGCTTTGATGTCGTGCACCGGCGTAAAGCCCATCACGCGTTTGGCCTTGGCCCCGTCGGCGACGCAAAGGAAGCGTAGGAAGTCCAAAAAGTTCGGCGGCGAGTCGAACACCTGCGTCGCCCACAGCGCGCGCGACAGCGAGTAGGCGACGAAGTGCGGCATCGGCACCGACACCTTGCCCATCATCGCCAGGATCGTCGAGTAGGGCAGCACGCCGTCGCCGACGATGTTGAACTCGCCGGGGAAGTCGTTGTCGACGGCGAGCGCAAAGGCGTCGACGACATCGCGCTCATGCACGAGCTGCATGAGCGGGTCGTAGCCCATGAGCGTCGGCGCCAGCGGGCGCGCGAAGAAGCGGGTCGCGAAGTTGCGGATGTGCGGACCGAGCGTCGCCGCCGTGCGCAGCGTCGTCACCAGCGTGTCGGCGTGCTCGTCCGAGAAGCGGCGCACCTGCTTCTCGACCTCGACCTTGTCCTTGACGAAGCGCGAACGGGAGACGCCGCCGCGAAGGTCGTGCTCCTCGGACAGAAAATTGGGATTCAGCGGATGCGCGCCGTAGACGACCGTCTGCGACCAGACGACGAGCTTGCGCACCTGGGTCTCGGCGCAGGCGTTGAGCACGTGCATGGTGCCGATGCTCTCGAGCTCATGCGCCCAGGCGTTGGCGTGCGTCGGCGTCGACAGAAAGGCGGCGTGCACCACCGTGTCGACCCCTTCGCGCTTCCAGATCGCGGCCAGGTCGGCGTCGGCGGTCGGCAGCGTCAGATCGATCTTATGGAACTGGGTCTTCGACATCGGGAACGTCGGCTTGCGGATGTCGATGGCGAGAACTTTGTAATAGCGGCGATCGCGTTCGAGTCGCTTGATGAGCTCGGCGCCGATGAAGCTGAAGGCGCCGGTCACGGCGACGACGCGCTGCTCGGGATCGTATGGAGGTCGCGAAACCAACGCTTTTTTCTTTGGAGCTCGCTTGCGATCGGCCGGCATTGTGCGCGGAGCGTAAAGCATGGTCCCGACCGGTTCAACCTGAAGTCTCCCGGTCGGGACCGTTACTGAATTCGAGGATTTTTCTACTGCTGCCCGAGAGCGATCAGCTGCTTGACGAGCGAGGGCTTGACGTACGGATTGTGGTTGTCGCCACCGACGTAGGTCGGCAGGGTCTCGGAGCCGGTGTCGCGGATGGTCCACAGGAACGGCGGGACCGTGAGGCGGTCGGCGCCAGACGAGCGGTCGTCGATGTACTCGCCGCCGATGATCTTCGCGGTCGAATTCGACGCGGCCTTGTCCAGCTCGATGACGGCGACCATGCGGGTCTTGCGGGTCGACTGCAGGCCCGAGACCATCGTGGTGTTGGCGCCGCGCTCCGAGACCCAATGGAGCGAGACGTCGACGAGAGCGAACGCCTTGGCAGCCGGGTTGTACGGGTACTTCGTGGCCGAGCCGGTCATCGAGCCCGAGGTGACGAGGTTCGCCGCCTGCTTCTCGGTGAGCGACTGGTACTTGTTGACGGTGTAGCGGTAGGCGGGCTGGTTCCAGATCTGATCGGTGTTCGAGTCGTTCTGCGCGTCGATGGCGAAGGGCAGGTGCTTCTTCTTCATCTGCGCCGCCATCACGATCAAGAGCGAGCCGGGGTTGACGCCGCCGCAGCCGTCGGTCTCGATGCGACCGTTGGCGTCGCGGGCGATCTCGGTCGGCTTGGTGTCGCAGCGGTTGCCGATGAACGACGAGTCACCGTCGACGTAGACCTCGGCCTCGAGCGCGTTGATGTCGCCGATTTCGAACTTGGTGCAGCCCGCCGAGGCGGCGGTGCAGGTGACGAATTTGCCGCCTTCGAACTTGGCGTTGACGGCGTGCTTGATGGGGGCGTTCGCCATGGCGGCGCCGGTCCAACCGGGGCAGTGGCCCCACCAGCCGGAGACGCCGGGGACGCCGGAGCCGTGGTTCATGTGCTCCCACTTCTGCGCGGCGGCGAGCGTCGAGTCGCCGGTGGTCTTGAGGAGCTTGGCGAGCGGCGAGTCGCCGCCGTTCCAATTGGCGTCGACGCCTTCGTCGGTGAAGGGCCAGTAGGTGTCGGGGTAGGGGACGTGCGCGTCGTCGGTGCCGAAGGTCTTGCCGACGTCGGCGGCGGTGATGTTCGAGGCCAGGCGGCGCGAGGCGCCGGGCACCAGCGTCTCGGGCGCTTCGTAGCCGCCGATGGCGTCTTCCTTGCCATCGTCGTCGGCAACGACGCCGTCGACGACGTCGGGGGCCTGGGCAGTACAAGCGGACAGCATGCTGCCCGCGGCGAACATCGAGAACGTCTTCCACCAGCGATTCATGATCAAGGCTCCAATGTGGGTTGTTGTACGAGTCGGCCGTACAGCAACGTACGTGCCGCGGAGAAAGCACAATGAATCCGCGGGAGCTCGAGGCGGGCAGATGGGGACTCTCGTTTCCGTCGCCGGCTACTCGAGCTTCCGTGGTAGACGTTTCGCGTGAGCTCGCGGATTCGCGTGCTGCCGTCCGAGCTGGCGGATCAGATCGCTGCCGGCGAGGTGGTCGAGCGGCCGGCGTCGGTGGTCAAAGAGCTCGTCGAGAACGCCATCGACGCGGGCGCGCGGCGCATCGAGATCGACGTCGAGCGCGGCGGGCTGGGCCGCATCTGCATCAGCGACGACGGCTCGGGCATGACGCCCGAGGAGGCGCACCTGGCGCTCAAGCGCCACGCGACCTCGAAGCTCTCGGCCATCGACGATCTGTTCACGTTGTCGTCGATGGGCTTTCGCGGCGAGGCGCTGCCGTCGATCGCCGCCGTCTCGAAGCTGACGCTGACCACGCGCGCCGCCGATGCGCCCGACGGTGACGGCGCCTACGAGCTGACCGTCGAAGGCGGCCTCGCCGGTGACGGGCGCCGGGTCGGTGGGCCGGTCGGGACGCGCATCGAGGTTCGCGATCTATTGATGAACGTGCCGGCGCGGCTGAAGTTCCTGCGCGGCGAGGCCACCGAGTCGGCGCATGTAGCGGAGGCGGTGCTGCGGCTCGCGCTCGCCTTTCCGAGCGTGCACTTTCGCCTGCGGTCCGACGGACGCGCCAACCACGACCTGCCTTCGCATCCGAACGGGTTCGAGCGCGCGCGGGTCGCGCTCGGCCGCGGCAAGACGCCGGCGAAGCTGCACCGCGCCGATGGCGAGGAGGGCGGCATGCGCGTCGAGGCCTATCTGGGCTCGCCGGCCGACAGCGCCAACACCTCGCGCGGCAGCTACCTCTATGTGAACCGTCGCTTCGTGCGCGACCGCAGCCTGCTGCACTCGCTGGTCATGGGCTACGGCGAGACGCTCGACCGCGGCCGCTATCCGCTCGCGGTGGTGCACGTGACGGTGCCGGGCGCGGCGGTCGACGTGAACGTCCATCCGCAGAAGCTCGAGGTTCGCTTCGCGCGCGCGCAAGAGGTCTACTCGGCGGTGCGGCACATCGTCGCTCGCGCGGTGGCGGAGGCGCCGTGGTTGGCGGACGGGCCGGGGTCGGCGGTGGCGGGGCGGGCGAGCCTCGAAGTGTCGATGCTGCCGCCCGAGAGCCGGCTGTTCGCGCGCGAGCCGCAGGTGGGGTACGCGGAGCGGAGGCGGCGTGCGGAGGAGGCGATGCGCATGTTCGCGCCGCCGATGGAGCCGCTGTTTCGCGGGATGGCGCCGATGCTGGGCGGGCTCGGGGGAGCGGCGGCGGGCGCCGGCGCGATGGGCGGGGACGGCGCGACGGGTGAGGCCGGCGTGACGGGCGGGCTGGGCGTGACAGGCGGGGCGGCGGTGTCGGAGGGGGAGCCGGGCTTCTTCTCGTCGCTGACGTACCTCGGGCAGCTGCATCGGACATATCTGGTGTGTCAGGCGCCGGGCGAGCTGGTGCTGATCGATCAACATGCGGCGCACGAGCGGGTGGCGTTTCAGCGGCTGCGCGATGCGCACGGTGAGCAGGCGGTGCGGAGTCAGCGGCTGCTGTTGCCGACGACGGTGGAGCTCGATGCGCAGCTGGCCGCGGCGGCGGGGGAGCACGCGCAGCTGTTGGGGGCGCTGGGGTTCGAGCTGGAGCGCTTCGGCGAGGCGACGGTCGCGGTGCGGGCGATGCCAGATGTGCTGGCGCAGTCGGATCCGGCGGAGGTGCTGACCGAGGTGCTCGGCGAGCTGGTGGCGCGCGACGCGACGGAGCTGGTGGCGGAGAAGCTCGACCACGTGCTGGCGACGATGGCCTGCCACTCGGTGGTGCGGGCGGGCGACGTACTCGGGGTGGCTGAGGTGCGGGCGCTGCTGGAGTCGATGGATGGGATCGATTACCGGGCGCACTGTCCGCATGGGCGGCCGGTCTTGCTGAGGATGTCGGTTGGGGAGATTGAGCGCAGGTTTGGGAGGACGTAGGGGACCACATCCATTTGATCGGGGCCGGACCCGTTTGCGTCGAGGGTGGCGGTGAGTAGCGGGCGCGAGGCGGGGGTGGGGCCCGATCCGTTTGCGTCGGGGTGGTTAGACGCCGCCGCCCTTGGTTTCGATGGTCTCGGGGTCGCCTTCGGCGCCGGCGGGGAGCTCGATCTCTTCCTCGGCTTTGCCTTCGTCGACCAGCTCGAATTCGATTTTTTGGATGGGGGAGGCGCCGCTCATGCCGGCGGCGAAGTAGTGCATGCTGTATTTGCCGGCGCCGAGTTTCATGGCGGCGGGGGAGAAGATGCCGGCGACGAGGCCTTTGCCTTCGGCGTTGGTTTGGATGCCGGCGTCGAAGCGGTTGACGACCTTGCCTTCGGCGTCGTGGATGACGTAGGAGGCTTTCACCTCCTCGTTGGGGCCGGCGGTGACCTCGCCGTTGAGGCCGATGTCGGCGTCGGCGGCGTAGGCGGCGCCCGATGATGGATTGCTGAGCGTCATCTGGGGCGGGCCCTGTTCCTTCTTCTTCTCGGTCTCGCCGCCTTTGGCTTCGCCTTCCGCTGCGGCGCCGGCCTCGGCTTCGGGGGCGTCCTTCTTCTCGCGGGTCTGCTGGGGCTCGGCTTTGACTTCGGGCTCGTCCTTGTCCTTCTTCTCGGCAGCCTGCGGCATACGTCCCTCCACCTACTATTATCGGCGTTCGCGGAAAAAAGTTGCTAGCGAGTTTCTAGATGACCTTGCCGGCGTCGCGCAGCACCAGCTCCGCGGCGTGTTTGCACAGGGCCGTCGTGATCGGTTTGCCTTGCGCGGCGGCCAGATAGCCGGCGCGTAACACGGCGTTGCGGATGTAGCCGCCCGACATCTGGAGCCGGCGCGCCAGCTCGTGGAAGGCCACGTCGTCGCTCGCGCCGGCGTGCCCCTCGAGCATCTTGCGCCACAGCCGCTCGCGCTCTGCTTCGTCGGGCATGGGAAAGTGCACGCGGAAGGTGAGGCGGCGCTGAAACGCCTGGTCCATCACCGACTCGCGGTTGGTCGTCAGGATCGACACGCCGTTGAACATCTCGATCTGCGTGAGGAGGAAATTGGTCTGCATGTTGGCGTAGCGGTCGGTCGAATTCTGCACGTCGGTGCGCTTGCCGAAAATCGCGTCCGCTTCGTCGAAGAGCAGCATCGCGTGGCCGGCCTCGGCGGCGTGGAACACTTCGCCGAGGTTCTTCTCCGTCTCGCCCACCCACTTCGACACCAGCGACGCGGTGTCGATGATGTAGAGCGGCAAGCCCGAAGCGGCGGCGATGACGCCGGCGGCCATGGTCTTGCCCGTGCCGGGATCGCCGTAGAACAGCGCCGAGACGCCGCGCCCGCGCACCAGCTTCTTGAAGTTCCACTCGTCGAGCACCTGGTCGCGCAGCCGGATCGTCGACTCGAACTCCTCGAGCGTCTCCTTGGTTTCTTCGGAGATGATGAGGTCGGCGTGGGTCGCGCGCGTGACCTGCCGCCGTCCCACCGTCGACAAGATGGGCCGGAAGGTGGCGTCGACCGCCGCCATCACGTCGCTCTCTTCGACCGCCTGCGCCACCCCGCCGCGCGCCCGCGCCAGGATGCGCGCCTCGCCCGCGATGCGCGAGATGACGCCTCCGGTGATGGGAAACGTTCGCGCCAGCAGCGCGAAGTCGACCCCGCCCGTCGAGCCCAGTCGATCGCGCCACAACGCCTCGCGCGTCTCTTTGTCGGGCGGCGGCACCTGCACCGGCGATAGTCGGCGCGTCGTGGACAGCCCGAGGTCGAGGTGCGACGGCTCGTTGGCGTCGCGTGTCAGGATGGCGCGGCCGGGGAACCGCGCCAGCAGCGTCGAGACGCCGGGCTGCCACGCGCGATCGCTGCGCGGCGCTTCGTCGGTCTGCGTCGTCGGCTGCGGCACGGCGATGAGCAGCCACGCGTCGGCGAGCCACGCCAGCCGCGCGGCTGCCACCGCTTCGCGCACGCCAAAGGCGGCGCCGTTGGCGGTGAGGTCGAGCTCCACGACGCTGCGCCCCGCCTCGGCAGCGAGCGCGCGCACGAGCAGGCGCTTGCCGCCGCCCGCCTCGCCCTCGAGGAGCGGTAGCGCCGTCACATCGTCGACGAGCGCGGCCACGTGCGGCCATAGCTCGGCAGGCAGGAACGTCCGCTCGCGCGGCAGCGCCTCGGCACGCTCGACGACGAACGCGCGCAAGAGCGGCTCGTGCACGGCGTGGCCGAGGACATGCGCCACCACCGACGGGGCCACCGCCAGCGTCGTGGCCATGCCCGAGCCCTGCCCGCCTTCGTCGCCCAGCTCGACGAGACCGAGGTCGTGAAGCGCCGCCCCGGGCGCCAGCGCCTGCCGGAGCGCCGCCGCCGCCGGATCGGCCGGCGTCAGGATGCGCGCCGCCGTCGCCACGTCGAGCCCGCGCTTGGAGCCGCCGCGCAGCAGCTGATAGACGCGTCCGAAGCCGTCGTCGATCTCGGGCGCCAGCGCCAGGAGGAACAGGTCGAACGCCAGGCCGTCGAGCGCCGCCCGCCCGGCCAGCTCGTAGAGCGGCAGCGGAATCTTCGTCGCTGCGCGATCGCGCGCCAGCATCTCGGCGCGCTCGCCGAGCTGACGCGTCAGCCGATCGGCCTCTTCGTCGACGAGCTGGGGCGCGCGATCGGCCGGATGCATGAGGCGCATGAGCTCGCGCTCGGCGCGACCGACGTCGTAGCCCGAGCCCGTCGACACCAGATCCTGCTGGCGCAAGAGCCGGAGCGCGCGCCGCACCACGAGCGCCAGACGCGCCACCTCGGCCGCGACCGCGCCGGCGGCAGTCTGGTAGGGCCGCGGTAACGGCAGCGCATGCGTCTCCACGCGCGCATGATACCGTACGCGGCCGTGTCCGAAACGATCTTTGCCATCGTCGGTCCAACCGCGTCGGGGAAGACCGCGTGCGCGCTGACGGTCGCCGAGCAGCTGGGCGCCGAGATCGTCTCCTGCGACTCGATGCAGCTCTATCGCGAGTTCGACGTCGGCGCGGCCAAGCCGAGCGCCGAGGAGCGCGCGCGCGTGCGCCACCACCTCGTCGACCTCCTGCCGCCCGACCAGACCTACTCGGCGGCCCGCTACGCCGACGACGCCGACCGCGCCATCGCCGACATCCGCGCGCGTCACAAGCGCGTGCTCATCGTCGGTGGCACCGGGCTCTACCTGCGGGCCTTGCGCTTCGGCCTCTTCGCCGCGCCGCCGCGCGACGACGAGCTGCGCCAGCGCCTGCTCGCCGAGGAGGCGGCCGAGCCGGGCTGCCTGCATCGCAAGCTGCGCGAGGTCGATCCGCCGGCGGCCACGCGCATCGCGCCGGCCGATCTGGTGCGGCTGGTGCGCGCGCTCGAGGTGCACGCCCTGACCGGGGTGCCGCTGTCGCAGCACCACGCCGAGCATCGCCCGGCGCCGCGCCACCCCGTCGAGGTCATGCTGCTCGATCCGCCGCGCGACACGCTCGACTCGCGCATCGCCTCGCGCGTCGACGTCATGCTGGCCGGCGGCCTCGTCGACGAAACCCGGCGCATCCGCGCGCAGTGGGGCCACGACGTCTCCGGCCTCTCCTCGGTCGGTTACGCCGAGGTCTCGCTGCTCCTCGACGGCAAGCTGGCGGCCAGCGAATTGCCGACCGCGATCGTGCGCTCCACCCGTCGCTACGCACGGCGTCAACGCACCTGGTTCAAGAAGGAGGCGGGGGCGCGCCGCTTCGCAAATGCGACCGACCTCACTCGTGCTATAGACGCTGCATGCCGCCCGTGATCGACACCCGACAGGCGCTCGACTTCGAGCGGCCGATCGTGGAGCTCGAGAACAGGATCGCCGAGCTCAAGTCCCTCGGCGGTCCGCAGCTCGAGATCGAAATCCGCCGGCTCGAGCGCAAGGCGCGCCAGCTGCAGCGCGAGGTCTTCTCGGAGCTGTCGGCGTGGCAGAAGGTGCTGCTGTCGCGCCATCCGCTGCGCCCGTTCACGCTCGATTACGTGGGCCGCCTCTGCGAGGACTGGATCGAGCTGCACGGCGACCGCGCCTTCCGCGACGACGAATCGATCGTCGGTGGCGTAGCCCGTTTTCGCGGGCGCCCGGTCATGATCCTCGGGCACCAGAAGGGGCGCGGCACCAAGGAGAACATGCGGCGCAACTTCGGGATGACCCGCCCCGAGGGCTACCGCAAGGCGCTGCGCCTGATGAAGATGGCGTCGCGGCTGGGGCTGCCGATCCTGACGTTCATCGACACCCCCGGCGCCTATCCGGGCATCGACGCCGAGGAGCGCGGCCAGGCCGAGGCCATCGCCAAGAACCTCGAGGTGATGTCGCGGCTGCCGGTGCCGATCATCGCGACGGTCATCGGCGAAGGCGGCTCCGGCGGAGCGCTGGCGCTTGGCGTGGCCGACCGCATCCTCATGCTCGAGTACTCGGTCTACAGCGTCATCTCGCCCGAGGGCTGCGCGTCGATCCTGTGGAAGGACCAGAAGAAGGTCGAGACCGCGGCGCGCGAGATGAAGATGACCGCCCCCGATCTGCTGGAGCTCGGCGTCGCCGACGCGCTCGTGCCGGAGCCGGCAGGCGGAGCGCATCGTGATCCCGAAGCCGCCGCCGATGCCGTCGGCGAGGCGATCGCGCGTGAGCTGTCGGCGCTGTCGTCGCTGTCGCCCGAGGCGCGCGTCGAGGCGCGCTATCAGAAGTTCCGCCGCATGGGATCGTTCCTGGAGAGCGGGCCCGGAGCGTAGCGGTAGGGTGCTGCGATGACGTGGGAGCTCGGCGTGGTCATGGCGGCGTCGCTGTTGGCGCTGCAGCTCGTGACCCTCGTGACCCGACGCGGGCTCAAGGACGAGCTGCCCTACGCGTGCCTCCTGGCGGCGGATCTGGCGCTCCTGATCTTCGCGCAGGCGACGCAGCGCCAGTCGATGATGGTCGGCGTGGCGGGCACGCTGGCGGCACTCATCCTGGTGTTCGGGCCGCGGCTGGCGGATCGACTGGAGCATCGCGCCTTCGCACGTGACGACCTCGGGCGCGCGCTCGCCGCCGCCAAGCTGCGCGAGATCCTGGCGCCCGGGCTGGGCGCGATGCGCCGTCGGCGGCAGCTGGCCAACCTGGTCGAAGCGCGCGCCGGCGGAGCGGCCCAGGTCCTGTCGCGGCTCGACGCGGAGCTCGGCGCCGCGCGCGAGGGCAAGCTCGTCAACACGCTCTTGATCGAGCGCGCCACCGTGCTGTTCCTGGCCGGACGCTTCCGCGAATGCGTCGACGCCACGCGCAAGCTGCCCGGCGATTGGCCGGCCGCCCATCCGGTCCTCGGCGCCTACGTCGTACGCGCGCACGCGGAGCTCGGCGAGCTGGCCCACGCGGCGGCCATTCTGAACATCATCGAAGAGGGCGTCGCCGGCCGCGATCCCGGTGGGCTGAGCCTGCTCGTGCAGGCGCGCCTGACCCTGCTCGCCTTTGCCGGCCGCCAGACCGACGTCGATCGCCTGCTCGCCGGCGAGGCGCGCACGATGCTCTCGGACCCGGCCGCACAGTTCCTGCACGACACCGCGCGCGATCGCGCCGGCCAGCAGCTGGCCCCGGCGATGGGGCCGATCCTCGACGACGTGGCCGTGCGCACCGCCGAGGCCGCCCGCCCGCTCATCCGCCCGCGCGGGCGCGCGCCCGTCACCATCGCGCTCGTCGTCGCCAACGTCCTCGTCGCGCTCGTCGCCACCCGCTTCGCCATCGAGCCGCAAGGCAGCGTGCTCATCCGCTGGGGCGCGCTCTTCCGTCCCGCCGTCCAGGGTGGCGAGTGGTGGCGCGCCTTCACCGCCATGTTCCTCCACGGCGGCCCCTGGCATCTCGGCCTCAACATGTACGCGCTCTACATGCTCGGCCGCTTCTGCGAAGAGATCTTCGGACCGCTGCGCTACTTCGTCACCTACGTCGCCGCGGGCCTCATCGGCGCCATCGGCTCGACGCTGAACACGCAGCAGGGCGGGCTCTCCGTCGGCGCTTCGGGCGCCATCATGGGAGTCCTCGGAGCGCTCATCGTGGTGCTGATCCTGCGTCGCGGCACCTGGCCCGAGCGCTGGCGCCGCACGCTCTTGTGGAACCTCGTCATGCTCGGCGCGCTGCAGATCTACGTCGGCTTCCAGCTGCCGATGATCGACAACGCCGCGCACGTCGGCGGCATGCTCGGCGGCGGCGCGACGGCGCTCGTGGTCGCGCCCGGCGGGATTCTCGGTCGCTCGTCGACGGCGCGCGCGCTCGTGGCGGCGCTGGCGGTGGCGCTGTTCGTCGGCTTCGCGTGGGCCGGCGTCGAGGTCGCGCGCACGCCACTGGAGCGCACCTTCGACAAGCTCCCCACCCGCGTCATCAACGCCGGCGGCCGCGCCTGGCGCGTGCCGGCCTACTGGGAATTCGACGCCGAGGACGACGTGGTGCGCGACCCCTACTTCGGCATCACGCTGCCGCGCGAGCCGCAGGCGCCGGTCGCGGCCGACCCGGCGCTCCGCCGCCTTTACGATCATATTGAAACCCGCGCCGGATCGCCGTAAGAGGGGATGTGATCGTCAAGGAGCATCACGTCGCGGTCGTCGTGAAGGAGATCTCTTCCGGGGCCGAAGATCCGCAGCACGTCGCCTCGCTCGTCGGCCTGTTCATGCAGATCCAGCCGACGGTGGGCCACTACGTCTCGGCGCACGCCAACGAGCTGGGCCTCGAGGGCGTGGTCCTGACGCTCCTGCACGCGTCGGTGATCGCGCGGGCCGTCGAGCTGTCGAACGGGCGGCGGCTGCGCCCGGTGCGCTTCGAAGATCTGGACGTCGCCGCGCGCGCCGGCAGCGGTCCGCCGCTCTCCGACGAGGAGCCGGAGCTGGCCGGCTATCTCGAGGGCAACATCGCCGCCGACGACGCGACCATCGGCGGCGCGCGTCGCGAGCTGGCCATGCGCGTGCTGTCCGTGATCGCTCGCGCCATCCTCGATCAGCGCTAAGCTTCGCCCATGGACAAGAGCCAACCGAGCCCGCTCGCGCAGCCGGGGCCGTGGAACCTCGTCGCCGCCGCCTACGTCGACGAGAACGTGCCGCTGTTCGAGCGCTACGCCGAGTCGGCGCTGGCGCTGGCGAAGCCGCGCTCGGACGCGCGCATCGTCGACGTCGCCTGCGGGCCCGGCACGCTCTCGCTCGTCGCGGCACGGCGCGTCGCGCGCGTCGACGCCATCGACTTCTCGCCCGACATGGTCAAGCAGCTCGAGCTACGCGCCGCCGCCGCCGGCATCACCAACGTCGAGTCGCGCGTCGGTGACGGCGAGGCGCTGCCCTATCCCGAGCGCAGCTTCGACGCCGCGTTCTCGATGTTCGGCCTCATGTTCTTCCCGCAGCGTGATCGCGGCTTCGCCGAGCTGCGCCGCGTGCTCAAGCCGGGCGGGTGCGCGGTGGTGTCGAGCTGGCAGGTGGCGACGCGCGCGCCGGTGCTCGAGACGCTGCTCGGTGCCATCTCGGCGGTGCTGCCCGGCTTCCCGCCGCCGGAGCAGCCCGGTCCGCTCGGCGATCCCGACGAATTTCGCCGCGAGCTGCAGACCGCAGGCTTCGACGAGATCGACGTGCACGAGGTCATGCACTCGACGGAACTCTCGAGCGTCGAGACGTTGTGGGTCTCGGTGCAGCGGGCGATGGCGCCCGTGGCGATGCTGCGGGAGCGGCTCGATGCGCCGATGTGGAACCAGCTCGAGGGCAGCATTCTATCGGCGCTGCGCCAGCGCTTCGGCGCCGGCAAGGTGCTGCTCGAGATGCCCGCCTGGCTCGGCGTCGGCATCGCCTAGGGCGTTCGCCCGACGAAGGGCGCGCTACGACAAGGCGCGCTACGACAGCCAGTGCGGAAGCTTTCCCCGCAGCGCCGCGTCGAGACCGAGCGAACGGCCCGCGCTCGTGAGCATCAGCGTGATGCACATGACGAGAATGGGCGCCGTGTTGTTGGCGCCGAGCCCATCTCCGTGGCCCAGAAAAAAATTGAGGACGAGGAGGATTCCCGCGGCCGAGGCGACGCGCGTGAACAGCCCTGCCAGGAGCGCCGCACCAACGAGCAATTCGCCGAACGTCACCATGTACGAGAAGAGCGTCGCGTGCGGCAGGACGACGCTGCGCAAAAACGGCGCGTAGAACGAATAGGGCTTTCCGTCACGCAGCCATCCGGTGATGACTCCGGCGAGCGCCGGCTGCGTCAACCAGTTGCCCGCGAGCTTGCTCAGCGCCGCGTTCAAGAACACCCAGCCGCAGAAAAGGCGCAGCGGTAACAAGTAGGAAACACGCGTCAGCTCGCCCATCCGCTCGCACCATACCAAAACTTGCAACGTCTGCTGTGCGCATCCATAAAGGATCGCGTCGCACAGGGGGCAGCACGCGGCCAAGGGGGATCGAGGAGAGATCATGGCGACGAAAATGACCAAGAGCACCATCGTCAAGAGCGCGACGAAAGAGAACGCGAAGACCAGCGCGCCCAAGGTGTCGCGCACTCGCAAATCGGACGAGCCGACGCAGATGCAGGCGACGCAGCTCGAGTACGAGCAGGTGGCGGCGCGCGCCTACGAGCGCTTCTGCGCACGCGGCTTCCAGCACGGCCACGACGTCGAGGATTGGCTCGCCGCCGAGGACGACCTCAAGTCCTGAGCTGCACCCGCCGCGGTCTTCAGGCGCGCCCGAGAGGCGCCTCGGCGGTGTCTGACACGATTGTAAGCCGCGTCGCAAAAGACGCATGGCGCCACTGGCATGCGTCGTGCTCTTTGTCGCTGCGTGATCGACCTCCGCCAACTCGCCGGTGCGCTGGACCTGTGGCTCTGTATGTGGGAGCCGGAGGAGCAGGAGCGCTACGAAACCGCGGTGATCCGTTCGATGACCGACGCCAATTCGCGCCCCACGCGCAGGCACGCGCTGGCGCTCTGCTACGTCGTGGCGACGCCGCGCCTGTTGTCTGCGGCGCAACGACTAGCCGACTCCCGCATCTTCTCGGCTCCTGATGTAGCCGCCCTCGAGATCACGGTCTCGCCGCTGCGTGCGCTCGTCGCCGCCGGGCGCCGCGTGCGCGGCAACGTGCTCTCGGTGGAGCAGCTCCTGGCGCGCTACGTCTCCAACCGCGAGGACCAGGAGGCCGACGCCACGCTCGACTGGATCGACGTGCGCGATCTGGTGGCCGTGGCGCGCACCACCATCGACGCGCGCCTCTTCACCGAGATCGAGCGGCGCATCGCGCGGCGCGGCAAGTACCAGCGCGGCCGGGCCGCCAATGTGCTCGGTTTCAACGTGCGGTTGCGCGCGACGCACACCGGGGACCAGCTCTCCGATCCTCCGATTTTCGGAGGCTAGAGCATTTCTGCTCCACTTCTAGGGAACTAGTTTTCCCTCTTTGTCGTGCCAGTCGCGCGTCAGGTCGAGCCACATGGCGAGGCCGGCGAACTTGCCGAACGGCTTGTAGCGACGGACGGCGAAGGCGTCGACGTCGCGCGTGCGCGGATACAGCTTCTTGAGCCGGCCGCGGCACCACGAGTCGAGCCCCAGATAGGCGTAGTGGCCGAGTAGCCGCAGGAGATTGTCGGCGGCGTAGGGCCCGATGCCGGGGAGCGCCAGGAGCTCCTTGCGCAGCGTCTCGTCGCGCGCGGCGTCTCCGCTGTCGGCGCGCCGCCACGCCTCGGGATCGATCTCGCCGCGTACGACGGCCTTGGCGATGTTGGCCAGGTGCGGGGCGCGATATCCGGCGCGCACGACGTCGCGATAGAACTTCTCGTTCTTCTTCGCCATCACCCGCGGCGTGGGAAACGCGCGCCGGCCCGACGGCGCCGCCTCGCCCAGCTCGTCGACGAGGCGCGTGACCATGATGCGCGTCAGGGTCCAGGTGCAGTTGGTCGTCAGCAGCATCTTGATGACGTCTTCGAACGCGGTCGGCGCACGTAAGAGCCGGCCCACCGCCGCTTCACGCGCGTAGGAGAGGCGCGCATCGCCGTCGGTGAGCGCGTAGAGCGGCGCCAGATCCTGGTCGAGGCGCAACATCGTCTCGACGATCGCCCGCAGCTCGGCGCGCGCGCCTGCGCCGCCTGGATCGGCCTCGACGACGAGCGCGCCGTCCCGTTCGCGAATGGCGAGGTCGTGCACCGCGCCGCCCGCGTGCGCCGCGGTCGCGAGCGTCTCGTCGTCCCAGGAAAACGGGGGCAGGTCGTACCAGCCGTGGCTCTGGACCACTCGCGCCAGGCGAAACCCCGACGGCACCGCCACCTGCAAGCGCATCGGCGCCGGCGCTACTTGCAGACGTAGCCGACGACGCGCCCGGTGACGGGATCGTCGACGCGCTGGCAGCTTCCCGTCGCGCAGGTGGCGCCGGGGCCGTCGCACTGCAGCTTGCACGTCACGTCGCAGAGCTGGCCGCTCTTGCAGACGTCACCGGCGGCGCACGGCATGTCGAGGTCCTTATTGCCGTTCGGACCCGAGCTGTAGGCGCAGACGTTGCCGATGGTGTTGCCGCTCGAATTCATGAGCGGCTGACAGGTGGTCTGCGCCGGACAGTCCGCTTGCGTCGTGCACTTGTAGCTGCAGTAGCGGTAGAGCCGCGCCTGATCGGCGTTGACGCAGGTCGTGAGCTGCCCGCAGAAGATGTTGCCGAAGGGCTGGTTGCTCGCGTCGCGGCCGCAGCGCGTACCCGGCTCGTTGCCGGGCAGGCAGGCGCTGGCGACGACGCCGGCGTCGGGACGCGAGACCGGATCGCACAATCGATTGCACGAGCACTCGGGGTCGGTGGTGCAGGTGCTGTAGCACTTGCAGCTGCCGCCGACGTTGACGCCGATGGTGTTGGCGGGACAGCCGGCGCCGCAGAGGGTGCCGTCGGTCATCGGATCGGTCGGGCTGCACGACGTCGGAACCAGCATGTCGTGCGCCGCCAGATCGGGGACGCCGAGGTCGAAGCCGCCGCTGCTCTGCCCGTCGTCGCCGCAGCCGCCGAGGACTGCGAGCGCGATCGCCACCCACGTCAAGCGCATGCCGGCAGCCTACTACAAGCGCCGGGTCGTGATCACATCGCGGAGTTGGCGCCGGCGGCCGCGGTGGCCTTCCACTTGCGCTCGGTCAGCCACTGCGCGGTGCGGTGGAAATCGGCGAAGCGGGTCATCTTGCCGACGGCGCCGAGGAAGACCATGGCCACGTCGTGCGGCTGCGCGGCGGCCATGCGCACCGCGATGGCGAGGCAGTAGAGCGCCAGGTCGGTATAGCCGGTCTTGCCGGTGAGCACGCTGAACTTGCCCGAGCGCGCGATGAGGTCGGTGTTGGCGTACTCGATGGCCCAGCCGGGCTTGCTCACCGGATGCGCCACGTACTTCGCTTTTTGCGTGATCTCGGCGATGAGCGGCTGGCGGATGGCGGCCTTGAGCATGACGACGAGGTCGCGCGGCGTCGACGTGTTGCCGGCGTTGAGCCCGACCGGATCTTCGAAGTGGGTATTCTTCATGCCGAGCTCTTTGGCCTTGCCGTTCATCGCGACGACCAGCTCCTTCGGGTTGAGGGCGACGGCGCGACCGAGGGCGGGGACGGCGCGGTTGTCCGACGCCATGAGCGCGGCGTGCAACAGATCGCGATTGGTGAACGACATGCCGACCGGCAGTCGCGAGCGCGCGCCGCCGAAGGCGATCTGCTTATCGGATTCGATCATGGTGGTGGGCGCGTCGAGCTCCAGGTGGCGCGTCGGATCGAGCACCACCAGCATCGCCATCAGCTTCGAGATCGACGCGATGGGGCGCACCGCATCGGGGTTCTTGACGTAGAGCTCTTCGCCCGTCGTGAGATCGATCGCGACGGCGGCTTGCGCCTGAATATTCGGCATCCCGCCACGTGTATAGGTGGAAATGCCGCGCGCGCCCTTGGCCGCTGCCAGCGTCGGCAGCGATGTGACAGCGATCAAGGTAAGAAACAGCAATTTCATCGCAAATCCAATATTGACCGGCTTGACCATGAAACGCAATTCCCGCATTGTGCCCCCTATTTCTTCGGGGAGCTGACGAGACGCCGATGAAGATCTATCTCATCTCGCCCACGCACTACACGCCGGACGGCAACCTGGTGAAGTCGGTCCAGTATTGGACCTCGGCGATTACCTTGCCCTACCTGAAGGCGCTGACGCCGGCGCGCCATCAGGTGACGTTCGTCGAGGAGCTGTTCAACGACGTCGACGTCAACAGCGACGCGGAGCTCATCGGCCTCACGGCGATGGGGCCGCAGATCGCGCGCGCCTACGATCTGGCGGACTACTTCCGCTCGCGCGGCAAGAAGGTCGTGATGGGCGGCTCGTGGGTGTCGCTCAACACGGACGAGGCGCTGTTGCACTGCGACGCGGTGGTCAAAGGCGAGGCGGAGCTGGTGTGGGAGCAGCTGCTCGACGACGTCGAGAGCGGCGTCGACATCAAGGGCAAGGTGTACGCGGCCAACAAGTGGCACTCGATGGTGGGGCTGCCCAAGTTCGACTACACGACGCTGCCGCTGTTCTTGCCGGAGCGGTTCAAGCGCTCGCCGTTCTACCGCATGTACTTCCACTGGCCGATCCTGGCGTCGCGCGGCTGCCCGCACCCGTGCGAGTACTGCTCGGTGCAGACCTATTACAACCGCACGTTTCGCTCGCGGCCCGTCGAGGAGGTGATCGAAGACATCAAGACGATCAAGGCGCTCGGCGGGCGCCGGCTGCTCTTTCTCGACGACAACCCGATCGGGAACGTGAAGTACGCCAAGGAGCTGTTCAAGGCGATGATCCCGCTCAAGATGGAGTGGGTCGCGCAGATCACGATCAACGTGGCGCGCAACGACGAGCTGCTCGACCTGGCGGCGAAGTCGGGGGCGCGCTCGTTTTCGATCGGGCTCGAGTCGGTGTCGCAGGAGAACCTGGAGGAGATCGCCAAAGGGTTCAACAAGGCGCCGCGGTTCGAGGACGACCTGGCGAAGATTCGCGCCAAAGGCATTCAGGTGATCGCGCTCATGATGGTCGGGCTCGACGGCGACGATCAGCAGTCGTTCCAGAAGACGCTCGATTTTCTGGTGGCCAACAAGGTCAGCTTCTTGAAGCTGTTCACGCCCTGTCCGTATCCGGGCACGAAATACTACGACGACATGGAGAAGGCGGGCCGCATCCTGACCAAGGAGTGGAACCGCTACGACTACGGCTCGCCGCTGGTACGGCCGACACATATGAGCCCGTCGCAAATGATGGACGGCTTCAACTGGGTCTATAACTCGTTCTACAGCCTCGGAAACATCATGCGACGCATGACGCCGCCGCCCAACGGTAACTACCTCGAGGCGCTCTTCTACTTCATCGCGAATCTGAAGATTAACAAGTACATGCGCTCGCACAAGAACGCGTGGGGGACGATCTCGTAAATCTGGGTAGCAACTTTCCGCCCACCTCGCCGATAACCCAATAGGCAGATATAATTGCCCGCTCGAGGGGTGTGCGTGATGCCGGCTTCCAGTGACATGACCAAGCCGTATACCGGGGGCAAGTTCAACCTGGAGTTCGACGACAAGAAGTCGGCCGGCTTCGTCAGCGCGATCGACGGCGGCCACTTCAAGTCGGCCGGGCCGGTGCAGTCGCTCGTCGGCAACGAGAACTACATCACCAAGTACACGGGCAAGCCGGTCTACGACGACATCACGATCACGGTGGGCGCCGCGATGTCGCCGACGTTCTGGAAGTGGGTCTCGGCGAGCCTCGAGAACAAGCCCGAGCGGCGCAACGGCGCGCTCGTCGGCTACGACTTCAACTTCTGCGAGCGCACGCGGCGATCGTTCTACGGCGCGCTCATCAGCGAAGTGGCGTTCCCGGCGCTCGACGCGGCGGCGAAGAGCACGGCGGCCCTGAACATCAAGATCTCGCCCGAGCGCATCGAGTTCAAGAGCGGCGACGGCTCCAAGCTGTCCGGTGGCCAGGCGCAGGACCAGATGGCCAAGCAGAAGCTCTGGCTGACCAACAACTTCCGCTTCGAGCTGGAGCGCTTCAAGGGCGACCCGGCGCTACGCAACGCCAAGATCGAAGCGTTCACGGTCAAGCAGAACGTCGTCTCCAACCCGATCGGCTACGAGATGGACACGCGCAAGGAAGTCGGGCGGCTCGAGCTGCCGCAGATCGTGGTCACGTTCCCCGAAGCGCAGATCGAAGGCTGGATGAAGTGGTACGACGTGGCCGTCGCCAAGGGCAACCGCCGCGACCAATACACGACGGGCATGATCGCCTACTTCGCGTCCGACGCGAACAAGACCGAGCTCATGCGCATCGAGCTGGCCGGTGTCTCCCTCGTCTCGGTCGAGATCGACAAGTACGAAGCCCACAAAGAAGCCATCTCGATGGCCAAAGCCACCCTGAACATCGAGCAGCTCACGCTCAAACCGGGCAAGGGCACCGTCTAGCCGTTCCTGTTGGATCTGCGAAGTCGTCGACGCGTCCGATACAATTCGGAAAGCGCCCCGATCGTACTTACGCAGGCGACCAGTCATTGAAGAACCCCTCGACGGCGATAGCGAGTTCCGTCGCCGATTTCGACCCAAACGTGGCTTCGATAACCCCGCGCGAGGGCTTCCGCCTGCGCGCGCGCGTCGAAGCCTCCGTCGAATATTAGTCTGACGAAGTCTCTCATTGTCCGATCATTCCTGGTCACTAGTAGAACTCCACCTTATTGAGGAGGCCTTGGAAGTCTGCTGGCTTCATCGGTTGAGTCGGAACGATCTCATAGTGACTTGCATTCGAGCCGCGCTGTACGATCTGAAGACCGTCGGGCAGAGTCTTGATCTGGTTGGCTCCTCCAAACGCTTCGACCTTCGCAGGGTTGGTATTCACCGAAAGCCCGTGGGTAGATTTGACCATTCCATTTGCGTCGAGACGAATCTCGTTCGCCTTTACTGTCAAACGCCATTAAGAACTGACCCCCTTACGATACCGGTCTTTCGGCTCGGGGACGTCCGACGAGTAAGGGCGTCCCTGCCATGGGTATCGGAGCGTCGAGCGTGCCGGGGGGTGGGCGTGGCGCGGAGAGCAACGATTCGTTCGCAGACGAGCGAGTCGGCAGGACCTGTGCTCGACGAAGTGCTGACTGAGAGAGTGCGTCGCCTCATTGCCGATTACCCGACATTTGGATATCGACGACTTTGGGCGCTACTGAGATATCGAGATGGATTAATCATCAATTGAAAGGCTGTCTATCGCGTGTTGGAGGTGAAGGGTTGGTTTGTAAATCAACGGCCGTCGACACCGCGGCCTCGTGTTCAGGGCAGCATCAGTCGAGCGGCCAGGAGCAATGAGCGCTGGGCCATGGACGTGACGCACATCGATTGTGGCGATGACGGATGGGCGCACCTGGCGGCAGTGATCGACTGTCACGATCGCGAGATCATCGGTTATGAACTGGCCTTGCGAGCACGGGCGAACGAGGCCGAGCGAGCTCTTGAGAGCGCATGCATCGAGCGTTTCGGCACGCTCCGCCCCGACGGCCCCACGCCAGTAGTGAGGAGCGATAACGGTCTCATCTTCCAGAGCCGTCGCTTCCGCGCCGCCTGTCGAGACTACCGGCTCCGCCAGGAATTCATCACACCGTACACGCCGCAACAGAATGGCATCGTCGAGCGGTTCTTCCGCAGCCTCAAGGAGGAATGCGTGTGGATCCGAAGATTCGCCTCGTTCGGCGAAGCCCGTCTCGCGGTTACGCAGTGGCTCGCCTGGTATAACGAATCGCGTCCGCAGCAAGCGCTCGGCTATCGCAGCCCTCGGCAGGTTCGAGCTCAGCAGACTCAACTGGCGGCCTGAACGACGATGAGGAAATTTCGCGTGATGCTTGAGGGCGGCAACGTTGCACTGGTGAGTCGGCGGTGGTTTCGACGGCGCCGGGAGAACTACGGCTTCTTCACCACCCGCTACGTTGTCGCAGAGGATGAAGCCGACGCTGAAGCACAAGCAATCGCACTCGTGCGCGCGGAGCTTGCCGAGACGAATATAACTGCGTTCAATGGCCTAACGATTCTCGTGCGGCGAGCAGAAATCGACGAGCTCTCTTCATTTGAAGACGCCCTTGTGCCGGGAGGTGGATTCGCGTTCTTTCCTGAGGGGAGCTAATCCGTAGGTGACCTCTGAAAGCACATCAGACAGTGGCTTGATCGATGGG
>JAQBQH010000095.1 GCA_028287105.1 Myxococcales bacterium | reverse complement strand
CCGGCGGCGGCGGCTCGGGCGGCACCACCGGCGGCACCGGCGGCACCGGCGCGCAGGGGCCCGCCGACAGCGGCACCGCGACCGTTCTGCGCAACCTGGTCGACCCCGCCACGCTCGACGAGCTCCGCCGCTCCGACGCCGGCGACGACTTCGATCGCCAGCTCCGCGCCCTGCGCCGCGCCCAGGGCGAGCTCCAGGGCATGGCCAATGAGCTCGACCGCCGCGCCCGCGCCTTGTCGCAACGCGCCGACGAGCTGAAGCACAAGAAGTAGTAAGCTCGGCCGGTGCTCGCGCTCGCCGCGTTGGCGGCTGTCCGATTCGGCCTGACGCTCTCGCTCGGAGCCGAATACGACACCAACGCCAACCGCGCCGAAGTGGTCGCCGGCGCCGAGTCGCCCGACCACGCCCTCGACAGCTTCGTCATCCGCTCGACGATCTACGCCGACTTCGCGTGGCGCAGCGGCAACAACGTGCTCAGCCTCGCGGGCAACATCGGCGGCAAGCTCTACACCGACCTCAACGTCTTCGATCAGAACGTCCTCGCCGGCCAGATCGCGCTGCAGGATCGCGTGCGCGTGACCCGCTTTCTCCACATCGCGGCCCTCGGCGACTACTACGACGCGTCGCAGATGGACTACCCGCCCTACCGCCACCGCGATTTTCGCACCGGCACCGCCCGCGCGCGCCTCTACTTCATCGATCGACTGGGCGAAGTCTGGCTCACCGGCGGCTATCGCGGCCTGCAGTACAAACCGGATCCCTACTTCAACTTCGACGCCGGTCAGGCCAACGCCTTCGCCATCACGCGGCTGCACTTCGGCGCCAACGACGATCATGAGCTCGACATCGCCGGCAGCTACCAGATCGAGCGCCGCTTCTTCTCCGGCGTCGTCCAGGAGTTCCAGCAGGACAACAACCCCGACCCGCTCAAGCTCTGCGCCTACGGCCATGAAATTCTCGAGCGCTGTCTCGTCGCCGGCGCGGCGCTGCGGCGCGACTGGTACCACGAGGCCGGATTCGAGGTGACCTACGTCGGTCCGCTCCTCGTCGGTGCCGGCTACGGCGTGCAGCTCAACACGTCGAACAGCTTCGGCCAGTCGCTGCTCCGCCACGTGGTCACGCTCAAGCTCGGCTATCGCTTCCCGTGGAACCTCTACGCGACGGTGAAGGCGCAGATCTGGGTGACCCGCTACCTCGACCCCGTGCTGCTCGACCGCGCCATCAACACCTCCAACCTCGTGCCCATCGAAGACGAGAATCGCCCGTCGGTGATCGTCGACCTCGAGCGCCCCATCGGCAGAAGCGGCGTCGCGGTCAACGCGCGCTACTCGGTCTACACCAACGAGATCTCGCCCTCGCCCGTCTCTTTTCTGCGTCAAGTCGTGTACTTCGGGTTGACCTATCGTGTGGGTGCGCGTTAGACATCATGGGTGGCGCTGCGCAACGCGTATGACGCGCTTCCCGAGGACGAGCTGGTGCAAGCCGTCCTCGCGCGCGAGCCGGCGGCCTGGCCCACATTCTTCGCGAAGTACGAGCGGCTGGTCATCAGCTGCATTCGCAAGGTGATGCGTCGCTATGGCGCCGCGTTCAACGACGAGGACGTCGAGGATCTCGTCTCGGCGACGGCGCTCAACATCGTCAAGGACGACTACAAGAAGCTGCGCGCCTTCGATGCGACGCGCGGCTACAAGCTGTCGAGCTGGATCGGGCTCATCGCCACCAACACCGCGCACGACGCGCTCCGTCGCCGCGCACCGACCGAGGTCTGGCAGGCGGTCGCGCTCGACGACACCGCGCCGGTGCCGCTGCAGAGCGAAGAGCTGCTCGCGTCCGACGCGCTCGAGGCCGAAGACGACGCGCGCGAGCTGCGCGCGGCCATCGCCCAGCTGTCCCCGGCCGACCGCCTGTTCATGGACTACTACTATGTCCAGGAGCTCGACCCCGAGGTCATCGCGAGCTTGATGTCGATCTCGGTGAACACGGTCTACAGTCGCAAGAACAAGATTCGGGAAAAGCTCCGTATCATCGTCAGCAAGACTCAACCTGGTCGGACCAGGAAGGGCGAGGCGCCGCGCGCGTAGCAAGGTAAGATGGCAGACGACGAAAATACGCAGAGAGACGAGCTGGACGCCGCGATGAGCGCGCGCTTGCGTGCGGTTCGCGCGTCCGAGCCGGTGCCTGCGCCGGGACCCGACGATCCGTCGGACGACGACCTCCTGCGCTACGTCGACGGCACCATGAGCGGCGACGAGCGCGCCGCGTTCGAGACCCGCCTGGCCGATCATCCCGAGGCGTCGGCGCGCGTGGCCGTCGTCGCCGAAGCGCTCGCCGAGACCGGCTGGGGCCCCGTCGCCAAGGCGGACCCCGTCGGACGACGCGCGGTCAACCTGGCGTCGCGCTTCGTCTTCCGCCTCTCCGAAGGCGTGCTCACCTTCCTTCGTGGCACCGATTTGCCGCGCGGCCTCGAGCCGGCTTTGGCCGTCCGCTCGTCGGCGCCGGCGCAGCCGACCAGCTTCTTCGAGTTCGTCTCGCACTATCCGTTCGAATCGGGCGCGATCGATGCGCGCCTGGCGCTCGAGCCGGTGCAGCCGCAGGGGGTCGACGTGCAGATCGAGGTGACCCAGGGCGGCACGCCGCTCGACGGCGTCCGCGTCAAGCTGCTCCGCGACGGCCGCCCGGTCGACTCCTCACCGACGGAGAACGGGCGCTGCACCTTCAGCGCGCTCACCGCCGCGCGCTACGAGCTCGAGATCCGCAAGGGCGGCACCGAGGTCGGACGCATGGTGCTCGACATCCGCGGCGACGGCTCGGCCTAGACCCGCGCCGCCTCAGACCGCGCCCCCCTCCATCGCGCCGAATCGACCCTCCCCCGGGGTCGGCAGTTCTCAGGATCGTGGGGCGTTCCGACCGCATCGCCATCTTCCCAAGGAAGAAATTTCCAGCACTTCCGTAGCATTGCGCATGGAAAAGCGGACGTGGTGCTTGGCACGACAACTGCTCTTCGGCTGTCACGGGGGCTCTAGGTAAACAACATGCGTAGTCTAATGTGTGTAACTGCACTACTTATCTCGACGGTGGCGGCTGCAAAAGCGGCCAGCCCAGTTGCCGCTGTCCAAAGTGAGGACATTCGTGTGCTGGGTAAGCTCAACGTCAACTGCGCCACGCGCGACCAGCTGCTGACGGTGCCGGGTCTCGACCGCGCCGTCGTCGACAGCATCCTGCAGCTGCGCGCCAAGGGGCCGATCTCCGACCTGCAGACGCTGACGCTGCCCGTCGATGCCGCCGATCACCTCAAGACCGACGGCGAGTCCGATTACCGTCGCATCCGCCGGCTGCCGCTGCAGGTCCTCGATTCCGTCAAGACCGTCGGCGAAGCCGTCCAGACCGCCAGCATCAGCCACTCCGCTCAGCAGTAGCTCTTCGCTCAGCAGTAGCTCTCCGCTCAGCCGTAGCTCTTCGCTCAGCAGGCTGCCTCCACTCAGCCGTCGCTTTTCACTCCACCAAAAACAAAGGGCCCTGGGTTTCCCCAGGGCCCTTTTCATTTCTACCTTACGAGTCGGCCGGAGGGCCGGGCAACTACATGCCCATGCCGCCCATACCGCCCATGCCGCCCATTCCACCCATGCCGCCCATCCCACCGCCGCCACCGCCACCACCGTGGCTGTGCGACTCCTCCTTGGGACGCTCGGCCACCAGCGCTTCGGTGGTGAGCATGAGCGACGCGACCGAAGCCGCGTTCTGCAGCGCGGTGCGGACGACCTTGGTCGGGTCGATGACGCCGGCCTCGATCAAGTCCTCGTAGGTGTCGGTGGCGGCGTTGTAGCCGATCGACCCCTTGGACTCCTTGACCTTGTTGACCACGACCGAGCCTTCCATGCCGCCGTTCTGGGCGATCTGGCGAAGGGGCTCCTCGATCGAGCGACGGATGATGTTGACGCCGAACATCTGCTCCGTCGAGACCGTGAGCTTGTCGAGCGCCGGCAACGAGCGGATCAGCGCGACGCCGCCGCCCGGGACGATGCCCTCTTCGACGGCCGCGCGAGTCGCATGCAGCGCGTCCTCGACACGAGCCTTCTTCTCCTTCATCTCGGTCTCGGTGGCTGCGCCGACCTTGATCACCGCCACGCCGCCGACGAGCTTGGCAAGACGCTCCTGGAGCTTCTCGCGGTCGTAGTCGCTGGTGGTGTTCTCGATCTGAGCGCGGATCTCCTTGACGCGAGCCTCGATGCTCTCCTTCTTGCCACCGCCGTCGACCAGCGTGGTGTTGTCCTTGTCGACGGTGATGCGCTTGGCGCGGCCGAGATCCTTCAGGGTCAGGTTCTCGAGCTTGAGGCCGAGGTCCTCGGTGACGGCCTGGCCGCCGGTGAGGATGGCGATGTCCTTCAACATCTCCTTACGACGATCGCCGAAGCCCGGGGCCTTGACGGCACAGGCGTTGAGCGTCGCGCGGAGCTTGTTGACGACCAGCGTCGCCAGCGCTTCGCCGTCCACGTCCTCGGCGATGATGACGAGCGGCTTGCCCGAGCGGGCGATCTGCTCGAGGAGCGGCAAGAGCTCCTTCATGTTCGAGATCTTCTTCTCGTGGATGAGCACGAACGCGTCCTCGAGAACGGCTTCCATGCGCTCGGCGTCGGTCACGAAGTACGGCGACAGATAGCCACGGTCGAACTGCATACCCTCGACCACGTCCAGCGTCGACTCCATCGACTTGGCTTCCTCGACGGTGATGACGCCTTCCTTGCCGACCTTCTCCATGGCCTCGGCGATCATGTTGCCGATCGTCGTGTCGCCGTTCGCGGAGATGGTGCCGACCTGGGCGATTTCCTTCTGGCCCTTGGTCTGCTTCGACTGCGACTTGAGATGCTCGACGATCGCGATCACGGCCGCGTCGATGCCGCGCTTGATCTCCATCGGGTTGTGGCCGGCGGCCACCATCTTGCTGCCCTCGCGGAAGATCGCCTGCGCCAGCACGGTCGCGGTGGTGGTGCCGTCACCGGCAACGTCGGAGGTCTTGGAAGCGACCTCCTTCACCATCTGCGCGCCCATGTTCTCGAACCGGTTCTCCAGCTCGATTTCCTTGGCTACGGTGACGCCGTCCTTGGTGACGGTCGGCGCGCCCCAGGACTTCTCGATGACGACGTTGCGACCCTTCGGGCCCAACGTGACCTTCACCGCGTCGGCGAGCGTGTTGACGCCGGTGAGAATGCGGGCGCGTGCGCCCTCGGAAAACTGAATGTCTTTAGCACCCATGACGCTCTCCTTTACTTCTCGATGATCCCGAGGATTTCTTCCTCGCGAAGAATGAGGTGCTCGATACCGTCGATCTTGATTTCATTGCCCGAGTACTTGCCGAACAGGACGCGGTCCCCGGCTTTGACATCGAGCGGACGCTGCGTCCCATCGTCGGCGAACTTGCCACTGCCGACCGCGATGACCTCGCCCTCGACGGGCTTCTCTTTGGCGGCGTCGGGGATGATGATTCCCCCCTTGGTCTTCTCTTCTTCGGCGAGCCGCTTCACCACAATGCGGTCCTGTAGCGGACGAATCTTCATACTCTCCTCCAGTTGGCCAACGATGTAACGCAGATCGTTAGCACTCACAAAAGACGAGTGCTAACAGGCGCGCATCGTAAGCATTCCCCACACACGCGCAAGAGTCTTTTGCGTGAATTCGTTTCGAATTTCGACTTACGCACATTCCCGTATTTTGTAGGCCCTGGTGGGACTTTCGAGGGCCGGGGAATGCCTCCTGCAGGAGCTGTTAGGGGGTTAGAAACAAAGACGAAAATTGATCTTATGGGTCGCGGGACCGATCATCTAGGTGAAGGAGGACGAGCTGCGATGGAGCTGAAGGTAAACGAGTCGGTCGCAGAGTTTTTCCAGGACCTGGTGGCGGAAGCAATTCGCAACCAGAAAGTCGACACCACCACCCCAACCGAGTGTTACCTGGTCAGTCTCCTTTCCGATTTCCTCAAGGCGCCGCCCGACGACGAGCCGCTGGCGCTCAAGCTCGCCCAGGCGGTCAATTCGCCGGACGAGCGCATCCGCCAGCTCAAGGACGTCGGGGACACCTCGCTGTACGTGTCGGGATTCTTCTCCGATTCGCTGCAGCGCAAGCTCGTGGACGTCGACTACTACATTCAGATGGGCGGCGCCGCGTACATGGAGCTGGCGCGCTATTTCCGCGGCAACCAGCACTCGATCGTGTTCGGCGAGGTCTATGACGAGCTGGGCAATAAATTCCCACGCTACGTCGACGTCTTCGCCGAGGTCGCCGAAGAGACAATGACCGGCAATCACAACCTCGTGCAGCTCTACGAGCGCTGGCTGCGAACCGGCTCGGAGTGGATGGAGCGGCGCTTGCGGGCGCAGGGCGTCCTGCCGCGCAAGGGGGAGCTCCAGTAATGCCCGCAGTCCTGCGGGCGCTGCAGGGCGGGCTGGAGTCGATGTATCGCGTCGAGACGGACCTCGACGTTTGTGATTTTCTCGTCGGTGGCGAAGAGCGCGATGCGCTCCACACCGAGCGCACGCCGCGCGAGCAGCTCTTCATCAAGCCCGAGCAGGATGGGCTCCAGCTGGGGCTGTTCGTCGACGAGCGGACGCTGGAGAACCTGGCCATGCGCGACCCGCGCCGGCGGCTCGACCAGCACAACCTGCAGGACTTCCTGCTCGCCGTCGAAGGGGTGAGCCACTTCGTCTACCTCGTGCACCGCGCGCGGCAGGATCGGCCCGTGTCGGCGGCGGAGCTGGAGCTGCAGGCCGAGGTCGATAAGTACCTGGTGGCGCTCCTGGTGAGCTGGAATCAAAGCGGCGGGCCGCCGGCGGATCTGCGAGCGCGGCTGTTCACGCGCGTCACCTTCGCGGGGGATCTGTCGCGCGAAGAGCGCGAGCGCTACGAGCTGGCCAACTCGGCAGCCGACGAGTACGCGGCGTCGCTCGAGCAGCGCTTCGTGCGCTCCCACGCGATCGACGACATGCTCGGCGAGGTGCGGCGGTTCTATCGGAAGGGTCTGGCGGAGAAGCTAGACCACATCAGCCAGCTCGCCGCGTAGCGGGCCGCTTCTTGCCGTGGCTCTTGTGCCTGGCCGGCGCTGGCGAGGCCGCGACGGGGGACGCAGGCGCAGTCGTCGGTGCAGCAGCCGCGGTCGCCGGTGCCGAAGCCGCGGTCGCCGCTGCAGCAGCCGCGGTGGCCGGTGCCGCCGTGGTCTTGGCCGGTGCCGCAGCGACGGCGGTCGTGGCAGCCGGAGAGGCCTCGGCGGTCTGCGCCGGAACGGTCGCGGTCCTCGGCAGGCGGGCCATCGGCGCATCGCGCTCCGGCGGCGCCGTCGGCAACAGCGTCGGCGTCGGCGGCTGACGCAAGAGCGCCGTCGCCATGGCGCCGCACGCCAGCATCCCGACCATCGCGATCGACGGCCAGACCCAGGTCCAATTGCGCCGCCCGTCCTCGATCGCGCCAAACGCCATGCCGACCGAGGGCAGCACGTCGTCCGACGAGGCCAGCACCGCCGGCGGGGGCGCGCCCTGCCCCGCGTCGTCCGCGAGGTCGACGAAGATTCGTAGCCGCGCCGCACCCGCGCGGGTCACGTCGAGGCCGATCCACTGCACCTTGCCATCGCAGGCGCGGTCGGCCGACAGCTCCGTGGTCACGGCGCTGCCCAGCCGCAGCCACGGCAGCTCCGCTTCGATCATGACGCCACGCTCGGTGAGGTCGCGCGCGGTCGCCCGCAACGGCGCCGGCAGCGACGGCAGATGAATGCGCACGTCGCGCTTGCCGAAGATGGTCGGCTCGCGCTTCTGCACCAGGCGCGTGATGCGCCGCTTGGCGACGTCGTCGAGCTCCTTGAAGCGGAGCGCCATGCCGTCGTCGTCCTTCCAGACCACCTCGGCGTCGACGTCGAGCGGCGTCGCGCCGTCCTTGAGGTTGACCTTGAGATGGACTTGCTCGCCCGGATCGAGCGGCTCGTCGGCGGAGACGAAGATGCCGCCCGTCGACAGGTTCACTGCGCGCGCGCGACCGCCCGCCCCAATTTCCACCGTTGCATCGTGCGCGACTCGCGGCGCATTTACTGAACGCATGCCGTGGGTGTTACGCAAGTTGCGTTCCTCCTGCGGTGACGGTCAACCCATCGAAATCGCTTGAGGTCACCCTCCGGAAATCGGAGGGTGGTCCGATTTTCGGCCGGCGAGTCTAGTACACCGCGTTACATCTCGATCACATCTTGGCGGTCAGATCCTTGCGCTGCAACTTTGCGGTCGTCGTGAGGAGCTCGGGCTCTTTGGCGATGCCCATGGTGATGACCAGCTTGAAGGCCTGCTGCACCGGCATGTCGAGCTCTCGGACCAGCCTCTTCTCGACGAGGAGGTAGAAGCCCGAGGTCGGATTCGGCGTGGTCGGGACGAAGACGCTGACCAGCTCTTCGCCGCCCGTAGAGCGGATCGGAACGTCGTTGGCCGTCACGAACGCGATCGCGAAGATCCCCTGCCGCGGATATTCGATCAGCACCGCGCGGTTGAAGCTCTCGGCGCCCTGCGAGAAGACCGACTCGAACACCTGCTTGATGAGCCCGTAGGTGCCGCCGAACAGGGGGACGCGCTGGATGCTGCGATCGAAGAACGCGACCAGCCGGCGGCCGATGAAGTTGTGCGCGAACACGCCGACGATGAGCGACAGCACCAGCACGCTGAGCACGCCCATGCCGGGCAACGGGTGACCGAGGAGCTTGGGCCGCAGCTCGTCGGGAAACAGCCCGTCGATGCCGCTGACGATGAGATAGACGAGGTACGCGGTGCCCGCCACCGGCGCCAACAGAACCATGCCGGTGATGAGCTCGTTCTTGAGCAGGCCGCCGAAGCGCTTGAGCACGGCGCGAGTCTACGGTTCGAAGAGCTGATTGTCGATGAGCCGCGTGGTGCCGACGAAGGCAGCGACGGCCATGACCGCCGGCCCGACGACGCGGCCGTGCAGCGGCTCGAGCGACGCGGCGTCGCGCAGCTCGAGATAGTCGAGCCGCACGCCGGGCGTCAGGTGCAGCGTCGCGCGCGCGCTGTCGACGAGGCGCGCCGCGTCGCGCTCGCCCATCTCGAACGATTCGCGCGCCGAGACCAGCGCGCGCGAGAGGGCCAGCGCGCGCAGCCGCTCGTCCGGCGAGAGATAGGCGTTGCGCGACGACTTGGCCAGGCCATCGGCTTCGCGCACGATCGGCATGCCGACGACCTCGACGCCGAGATCGAGATCGCGCGCCATGCGACGGATGACCTGGAGCTGCTGATAGTCCTTCATCCCGAAGAGGGCGACGTGCGGCTGCACGGCGTTGAAGAGCTTGAGCACGACGGTGGCGACGCCGCGAAAGTGTCCGGGCCTGCTGGCGCCGCACAGCCCGTCTTGCAGCTTCTCGACGGTGACGTAGCTCTGATAGCCGTCGGGATACATCGCCGCGGCCTCGGGCACGTAGGCGACGTCGACGCCGGCGGCGGCGGCCTTGGCCAGGTCACCGTCGAGGTCGCGCGGATAGCGCGACAGATCTTCCTTCGGTCCGAACTGCGTCGGGTTGACGAAGATCGACAGCGCCAGGATGTCGCCGCGGCGCCGCCCCTCGTCGAGGAGCGACACGTGCCCTTCGTGCAGATAGCCCATCGTGGGCACGAAGGCGATGCGTTTGCCGGCGCAGCGCCAGGCTTCGGCGCGCGCTCGCATCTCCGTCGGGGTGTGGATTCGCTCGACGGTCACTTCTTGCGGGGGAAGGGCAGCGGAATGCAGGCGGCGCCGCTGGCGTCGGGATCGCGCTCGTCGGAGCCGCCACCGACGGCGCGCGCCGAGCCGTACGGCGTGGCCGACTCGGGACGCGGGGCGTCCTTCGAGAAGCTGTGCTGGTCGTCGGGGAACTGCTCGTTGCGGACCTCGGTGATGTACTGCTCGACGGCGGTGCGGATGCGCACCGCGAGGTTGTCGTAGCGCTTGACGAACTTGGGACGGAACTCCTCGTTCATGCCGAGGAGGTCGTAGACCACCAGCACTTGCCCGTCACAGTGAACGCCGGCGCCGATACCGATGGTCGGGATGGTCAAGGACGCGGTGATCTCCTGCGCCAGCTCCTGCGGAATACCCTCGAGGACGAGCGCGTAACAGCCGGCCTGCTCGAGCGCGACCGCGTCGTCGAGGAGCTTCTTGGCCTGCACCGCCGAGCGGCCCTGAACCTTGAAGCCGCCCATCGCGTGCAGCGACTGTGGCGTCAGCCCGATGTGGCCCATGACGGGGATGCCGATCTTGAACAGCCGCGAGGCGAGCTCCGCGTAGTCGGCGCCGCCCTCGAGCTTGACCGCCTCCGCCCCGCCCTCTTTGACCAGACGCCCGGCGTTGCGGATGCCGTCTTCGACCGACGCCTGATACGACATGAAGGGCATGTCGCCGACGATCTGGGCGCGCTCGGTCCCGCGCGAGACGGAGCGACAGTGGTAGATCATCTCCTCCATCGTCACGGGCAGCGTGTTGCCGCCGCCCTGCACCACCATGCCGAGCGAATCACCGACGAGGATGACGTCGACGCCGGCCTGATCGACGAGCCGCGCGAAGCTCGCGTCGTAGGCGGTGAGCATCGAAATCTTGTGATGCTCCGCCTTCATCTTGGCGAGCGTGTGAACCGTGACCTTCGGGATGTGATTCGACTTCATGGGAGTACCTCGTCCGTCTCGTTCCCTAACGGGTTCCGAGCGGGCTGTAGTGGGAAATGCCAGCCTTGGTGCGTTGGATGACCGCTACGAGATCGTCGAATTCTGCTCGACTCTCTACGAAGTCGATCTCCGAGGTGTTGACCACCAGGAGCGGGCTATCCCCGTAGTGAAAAAAGAACTCCGCGTACGCTTGCGCCACCTTTTCGATGTAGTCCTTCGGCGGCAGGCGGGCATCGCCTGCGCGCCGTTTCAGTCGCGACACCAACACGTCGGGACGCGCTTGTAAGTATACGACCAGGTCGGGCCGCGGCACTTGCGCGCCGAGGAGCCCGTAGATCTTGTCGTACAGCGCCAGCTCGTCGCGGCTCAGGTTGAGCTGCGCAAAGATGCGGTCGCGAGCGAACAGGTGGTCGCCGACTACGCCGCCGCGCGCGAAGAGATCCTGCTGATGGACCTCGTCCTTGCGTTGATAGCGCGAGAGCAGGAAGTAGAGCTGCGCCTGGAACGCGTGGCGCTTGGGGTCGTCGTAGAAGTCGACGAGGAACGGATTGTTCTCCGACTCGAGAACCAGTCGCGCGCCCAGGCGCGTCGCCAACATGCGGGCAAAGGCGGTCTTGCCCACGCCAAGGGGACCCTCGATGACGAGATAGCGTGGTCCCACGTCCACTTGTGCAATATAGGATCAATCGGGCAGGGCGTCTACCGGAGCGATGCCGCGGCGCGGCGTCCGGCGAGCGGCAGAGTGATGGCGCCGCTTCCGACGGCCGCGACGTGCGACCTATCTAGGCGCGACAACGTGCGATCCAGGCAATCGGCGACCGGGTGGTCGGGCGGCGCCCGTAGAGCGCCGGCGCCGACGGCGAGGCGAATTCGCACCACGCGGCCGGCCGGCAGGCACGCTTCGAGCTCCCCGACGATCGGCGCGAGCGCTCGCGCGGCGATCGTCTTGTCGAGCGTGGCGCTGGACGCGTCGAGCTCTCGAGCGTCCACCCGATGCTCCGCCTCGACGAGGCGACGGCGCGCGTGGCTCGCGTACGGGCCATCGGGCAACTCGGCGAGAAAGGCGCGCAGCTCCAATCTCGCGTCTGCCGTCGAGCCGCGTGCGAGCAGCGCCACCGCCCGGTAGTAGTGCGCGTCGGCAGCGGGCACGAAGACGTACTCCTCGCCGGCCAGCCGCTTGAGCTGCGGATCCTGCGCCAGCACGATGGTCAGCTCCGCGCCCGCCTGGTCCCGTCGCTCGTCGCGGTCGAGAGCGACGGCGAGCGCGAGACGGACCACCGGCTTATCCGCCTTGAGCGCGACGGCGCGCGTGTACTCCTCGATCGCCTCGCTCAGCCGGCCGACCGCCATCAGCTCGTCGCCGAGGTTGTAGTGGACGAGATACTGATTCGGCGCCGGCATGCCGCCGAGCGCTTCGAGTCGGCGATGCTCGACGATGGCGCCGCCGAGATCGCCGGTGACCTCGCGCGCGAAGCCGAGATGGAACGCGAGGGCGACGTCGCGCTCGTGTGACGGCGGCACCCGGTTGGCCAGCGCCGCGTCGGCCAGCACGCGCGCGCGCTCGAGATGGCGGCGCGCTTGGGAGAGCTCGTGCAGCCCGAGCAGCAGCTCGCCCGCGCGCTGGAGCACCTCGCGGTCGTCGCCACAGAGCTCGGCAGCGGTCGTGAGCGCGGCGCGCGCAGCCCGGGTCTCGTCGGCGCTCGGCGTGCGGACGCCATCACCGCTCAGCTTCGTCGCCTGATCGAGGAGCGCGCTGCAGCGGCGACGATGCGGATGCGCGACGTCTTCCCACAGCGACGAATCGGCCGCGGCTCGCGCCGGCTGCAGCGTCAGCGCCGCGAGCAGCGCGGCGACGGCAGCGACGGGAAGTCGCGGCCGCGTGCTCACCGGGCGCCGAAGGTCAACGTGACGATGACCTCCTCGCTGTCGGGCACGTCGCTGGCGGGGAAGCGCCACGTCGACGCCGCCAGCTCCACGCAATGGCCCAGGCTCGCGCCGCTCACCGTCGAGAGCAGCACGCGCGCGCGCGTCAACAGCCAGCCGGTCGGATCGATGAACAGCTGCAGCCGCAGCTCGCCTCGCGCCGCCGGCTCGGTGCGGAGCGCGCGGGCGTAGCAGAGCCGTAGCTCGTCGACGTGCTGCTGCACCACCTCGCGCAGCGCCGCCGGCGTGCGGATGCCACGCAGGTCCATGACCTCGCCGATGCCGACGCGCACCTTGGCCGGATCGACCGACGACGCCGTCGCCGGTGTCCGCTTGAGCTCGGCCAGATGCGCGCGCGCGCGCCGGGCGTAGGGCGACCCCGGCGACTCGACGAGGAACCCGCGCCACGCCGCCAGCGCCAGCTCTCGATCGCCGGCGACCTCGTGACCGAGCGCCTCGTAGTAGCGCTTGTCGCCGGCGGGCTCGAAGAAGACGCTGTCCTCGGTCAGATGGGCCATCGTCGGATCGAAGTCGAGGGCGCGCTGCACCGCCTGGCGAGACTTGTCGATCTGCTCGTCGCGATCGAGCGCGACGCCGAGCCCCCACTCGGCCAGCTCCCACTCGATGTCGCCCGGGGTCGCCGTCGACTCCGCCTGACGGTAGCGGTCGATCGCTTCGGGAATGCGCCCGAGCGCCATGAGCGTCTCGGCCGAATTGCCGTAGAGGACCGAGCGACCGTAGTCCTCGAAGACGCTCGGCCGGCGCTCGGCGTCGACCAGCTTCAAGGCGCGGTCGTATTCGGCGAGCGCATCTTCGTACGAGCCGATGCGCGAGAGCACGAGACCGAGCTCCGCGGCGATGCGCTCGGCATCGGCGCCGTTGGCATCGAGCCGCCGCGCCTCCTTGAGCTCGGCGATGGCGCGCTCGCACGACTTGGGACGACAGGCCTCGGGACGCTGCGGATCCGCCACGGTGAGGATGCGGGCCAGGACGATGTGCGGAGCCGGCTCGCGCGGGCGCTCGCGGATCGCCTGCTCGCACAGCGCCTGCGCCTGATCGGCGATGGCGAAGCGGCGGTCGCGGTCGCGGATCTGCGAGACCGACCGCAGGAGCTGCTCGGCCTGCTCGACGAGCCCTGCGTGCACCGGCGTCGGGATGCACCAGAGCACGACCAGCGTGCCGAACGCGAATGTGCGGCGCAGGCGCACGCGAGGAGTATAGACCGGCCGCGCGCGCGACGCCCTCGTTTGACCTCGTGCCGGCGCGAGCCGTATAAGCGACGCGATGGCACGCGCCCTCGGACCCGGCGTTCCCGTCGGCGGCCTGGCCGCCGGTGTGGCGGCGCTCGTGCTGTGGGTCTCGGCGCTGTCGCTCGGCTGGCTCGACACGGCGGTCGCGCTCCTCTTCGTTGCCGGCCTGGCGCTGTCGCTGGCCGGCTACGCGTTCGGCGCGGACGAGCGCGCGCGCCGTCTCGGCGTCATCGCAGTCGGCTGGAACGCGTTCGGCCTGGCAGCGTTCACGATCCTCTACGCGGCGGGC
This sequence comes from Myxococcales bacterium, assembly GCA_028287105.1. Lineage (GTDB taxonomy): Bacteria > Myxococcota_A > Polyangia > Palsa-1104 > Palsa-1104 > JAQBQH01. Next base: position 17,950 of record JAQBQH010000095.1, on the reverse strand, counting down.
TGAAAGCGACGTCCGATCGACTGCGCGATGCCGGCGATCTGGTGTCCGAGCTGCTCGATCTGCGCCGGCAAGAGCGACTGCGCCCCGTCGCACAGCGCCTTTTCCGGCTGATTGTGCACTTCGATGATCAGCCCATCCGCGCCGGCGGCAATCGCCGCGCGCGCGACCGGCGCGACCAGATGGCGCAGGCCCGTCGAGTGGCTGGGGTCGACGATGATCGGCAAGTGCGACATCGTCTTCACCACCGGAATGGCCGAGATATCGAGCGTGTTGCGCGTCGAGGTCTCGTAGGTGCGGATCCCGCGCTCGCACAGGATGATCTGCGTGTTGCCGCCGGCCATGATGTACTCGGCCGCCAGCAGGAGCTCCTGGAGCGTGGCGGCGATGCCGCGCTTGAGCAGCACCGGCCGCCGCACCTTGCCGAGGTCCTTCAAGAGGTCGAAGTTCTGCATGTTGCGCGCGCCGACCTGCAGGATGTCGACGTAGTTGAGCATCATGTCGATCTGCGAGCGATCCATCACCTCGCTCACGATGAGGAGGTTGTGCCGATCGGCCGCGATGCGCAGATGCTTGAGCCCCTCCTCGCCCATGCCCTGGAACGAGTACGGTGAGGTCCTCGGTTTGAACGCACCACCGCGCATGATGCGGGCGCCCGCCTGAGCGACGATGGGCGCGATCGCGTCCACCTGCTCCTTCGACTCGATCGTGCAGGGCCCCGCCATCAGCACGACCTCGGTGCCACCGATGAGGACGCCCTTTCCGACGTCGACAATGGTGTCCTCCTCCTTGAACTGGCGCGAGGCCAGCTTGAAGGGGGACGAGAGCCGCACGACCTTGGCCACGCCGTCGAGCACCTCGAACTGACGCGGATCGACGTCGCGGTCGACGATGCCCACCACGCCGATGACCGTCTGCTCTTTGCCGTCCGAGCGGTGCGGCTGAAAGCCTTCGTCCTTGACGTGCTGCACGATCGATTCGATCTGCTCCGTCGTCGCGTGCGGCGTCATCACGATCATCATGGCGGGTCGCTCCTGAAGGACGGTGAGTATACCCGGATCGATTGGCCACGCCCGGACGGCGTCGCTTTCGACGCGGCCGGAAGATCTTGCGGCTGAAACGCGGCAGGCGGCGCCTGGAGGGCGCCCGGTTTCGCTTCGGCTTCATCGGTCGCACTAGTGCAGCACGCGCGACGGGCCGGCTGACCGCGACGGCGCGCGCAGCTCGTCGGGAATCTCGGCCTGAACGACCGCTGCCGAGAGGTGCTCGCAGGCGTCGATGATCGCGTCGAGGAGCTCGTCGCCCTGTCGTCGGGTCAGCGCCCCGCTCCGCTCGTACGGCGGCACGGCGTTGGCCGCACGCTGCAGATACGCGAGCGCCGAGCAGACGCGCCGATGCCATCGATGCGGTGGCAATCCTCCGTCGGCGACGGCGACGATGCGCTGCGATGCGCCGACGAGCGGCCGCTCGAGCCGCGCCAGCGTCGCGCGCCGCGGCAGCTGCGACGACGCTCTACTGATGAGCTCGAACGCGCGCGCCACCGCCTTCCACGCCGGAAATTCGCGATAGGGAAACAGGCTCTTCGAGAACGGAGGAACGGCGACCTGGAGCTGTGTCGGTTTGCGCATGGGCAACCGCAAGAGCAGCAAGCGTGCCCGCCTCGTCGCAGCGGTCGACAGGTGCGAATTCGCGCCGATGCGAAAAACCCGCATCGGTTTCGTGTCCGGCAGCCGGACGGCGACGACAACAGCAGTCACTCCCGCCAGCTCAGCGCCGCCGGGCGAGCTCCTCTTCGAGCGCCGTGATGCGAAGAAGGCGGTTCAGCCGGCTTGGCGAACGCTGGAATCGACGAACTTGAGCTCGCCCTGCGGACCGACGAGGATGACGCCGCGCTCGTCGAGACCGAGCTTCTCGGCGTCGCCCACGTTCCACGAAATCGTCGTCGACTGCCCGGGCGGCCCCACCACCGGAACGCCGTCGATGCGACCGCGCTGTCCGACGATGGCCACGCGCTGGCGCGCGACGAACCGGCCGTTGGAAATGGGGAAACGCGGCTCCAGCTCGACGGCGCCGAAGAGCGAGGTCGCGTCCTCCGGGGAGAGACGGACGAAGCGCGGCGAGTGGGGCTTGCGAATCACCCCTAGACAATAAGCAAAGGGGCGGGAGGCGTCAACGCTCGCGGTCAGACATCGATGTCGCGGGCGTCCGCGGCGCGGTCCATGATGAAGCGGAAGCGGGCCGAGGCGTCCTTGCCCATCAGCTCGTTCATGATGCGGTCGGTCTCGAGCGGGTTCTCGACGACGACACGCAGCGCCGAGCGACGCTTGGGGTCGAGCGTCGTCGCCTTGAGGTCCTCGGCCGGCATCTCGCCGAGGCCCTTGAAGCGGCTGATCTCGGGCTTGGCGTTCTTGGGCGCCTTGCGCAGGATCTTTTCCTTGGCCTCTTCGTCGAGCGCCCAGTACCGCTCCTTACCGATCTCGATTTTGTAGAGCGGCGGCAGCGCCAGATAGACGTGGCCGTTGTCGATGAGCTTGCGCAGATGGCGGTAGAAGAAGGTCAAGAGCAGCGTCGAGATGTGATGCCCGTCGCTGTCGGCATCGGTGAGGATGAAGATCTTGCCGTAGCGCAGCTTGTTCTCGTCGTAGTCCTCGCCAATCCCGCAGCCGAGCGCCGTGACGATGTTCTTGAGCTCGGCGTTGTTCAGGATCTTCTCCGCCGACGCCTGCTCGACGTTGAGCACCTTGCCGCGCAACGGCAAGATCGCCTGCGTGCGGCGATCGCGCCCCTGCTTGGCCGACCCGCCTGCCGAATCGCCCTCGACGATGAACAGCTCCGACTCCTCCGGCAGCGTCGACGAGCAGTCGGCCAGCTTGCCGGGCAGGTTCAGCCGATGGCTGACCGCCGTCTTGCGCGTGATCGCCTGCGACGCCGCGCGTGAGGCCTCGCGTGCGCGCGCCGCCAGCACGATGCGCGCGATGATGCCCTCGGCGGTCGACTTGTTCTCGGTGAGCCAGTGCTCGAGCCCGGTGCGAATGACGCCGTCGACCTCGCCCTGCACCTCGGGGTTGTTGAGCTTGTCCTTGGTCTGCCCCTGAAATTGCGGATGGAGGATGTAGACCGAGAGGACGGCGAGCAAGCCCTCGCGAATGTCCTCGGCGGTGACGCTCACTCCCTTGGGCGCAAGGCCGTGGGTCTCGACGAAGTTGCGGACCGCTTTGACGACGCCCGACTTGAGGCCCATCTCGTGGGTTCCGCCGGCCGGCGTCGGGATGCCGTTGACGTAGGAGCGCACGTGCTCCTCGGTCGACTCGGTCCACTGGAGCGCGATCTCGACGCGCGGATCGTCCTTGGTGAACGAGAACGGATTGGGATGGATCGGCGGCTTGCCGCGATCGACGGCGATGCGCACCAGGTAGTCGGCGATGCCGCCGTCGTGCGCGTACTCGATCTGCTCGCCGGTGGCGAGGTCGTGGAAGTTGATGTGCAGCCCGCGATGCAGGTAGGTCTTGGCCTCGAGGCGATCGCGCACCTCCGCCGAATCGAACTTCAGCTTGGCGCCGAAGATGTCCTGATCGGGGCTGAAGTAGATGCGCGTGCCGGTGGCGTGGCGCTTCTTCGAGTCCTTGAGCTTGGAGGTCGCCTTGCCGCGGCCGAAGGTCTGCACATGCTCGACCCCCTCGCGCCAGACGGTGGCGACGAGCTCTTCGGAAAGCGCGTTGACGACCGAGCTGCCGACGCCGTGGAGGCCGCCCGAGTGGATGTAGTTGCCCTGCTCGAATTTGCCGCCCGCGTGCAGCGTGCAGAGGATCAGCTCGAGCGCGTTCTTCTTGTACTTCGGGACGTAGTCGACGGGGATGCCGCGGCCGTCATCCTCGACGGTGGCGCTGCGTCCGTCCTTGTCGAGCGTGACCCAGATCGTCTTGGCGAAGCCGTTGATCACCTCGTCGATCGAGTTGTCGACGATCTCCCACAGGAGGTGGTGATAGCCGCGCGAATCGACGCCGCCGATGTACATGCCGGGACGTTTGCGAACCGGCTCGAGGCCTTCGAGGACGGTGATGTCTTGACCAGTGTACTTGCGCTCAGCCATCAATCTTTACCCTCGGCCTTACCCTCGGGCTTGTCGGCGGCCGCGAGCTGCGGCACCGACACCGGCGGCGTCACGACGCGCGCCACCTTCTCCTTGCGCGGGAAGACCTGGCTGCCCTTGGCGCCGCGCGGCACGCGGCCCTTCTTGAGCGGCCGAATCTCTTCGGTCTTGCCCTTGTCGCTCTCGAGGACGAGCGGCTCGTCGACGGTGAAACCGACCACGGGGACGTCGTCGGGCGTCTTGATGACGGTGACGCCGCGCCCCGGATTGGCCAGCACGTTGATCTCCGAGAGGTCGCAGACGAGCGCGTGCGAATCGGCGGTGGCGACGACGAGGATGCCGTCGTCGGGAGCCGCGCGCACGCCGACGATCTCGTCGCCCTCGGCGACACGCGCGAAGCGACGGCCGGCGCGGGTCGAGATCTCGGTATGCGGAGCCATGGCGAAGCGTAGACCATAGCCGCCCTTGGTCACCGCCACCAGGTTCTCTTCCTGGGGCTTGACGCGCGGATCCATCGACAGCGTCGCGACGATGCGCTCGCCGTCCTTGAACTTGAACAGCTTTTGCACCGGATCGCCGTAGCCGGTCGACGCCGGAATGTCGACGATCTTGGCGACATAGGCCGAGCCGAAGTTGGTGAAGAAGGCGATCGGGCTCCTGGTATTGCCGGCCAGCACGTCGACCACGACGTCGCCCTCGCGGGTACGCGTCGAGGAGGCGTCCTTGAGCTCGCGCACGCGCTTGACCCAGCCGTCGCGCGTCACGATGACGTTGGCGTCCTCGTCGACGATATAGGCGTTGGGATCGAACTCCGGCTCGTCGGAGGAGACGCTGATCTTGGTCCGGCGCTTGTCGCCGTAGGCCTTGGCGATCTCCTCCAGCTCCTCTTTGACGACGGTCCAGCGCCGCGCGTCCGACTTGAGCATCCCCTCGAGGCGCTTGGCCTCCTTCCGCTTCTCGCCAAGCTCCTCCTGGATCATGAGGATCTCGAGGCGCGCCAATCGATAGAGCTTGAGCTCGAGGATGGCGTCGACCTGATCCTCGTCGAGCTCGAAGCGCTTCATCAGCTTCTGCGCCGCGTCCTGCTTGCCCTCGGACTTCCTGATGATGCGGATGACCTCGTCGAGCGCGTCGTAGACCTTGGCGTAGCCCTCGAGGATGTGGATGCGCCGATTGAGCTCGTCGAGATCGAAGCGGAAGCGGCGCGTGACCACTTCGAAGCGGAAGTCGAGGAAGTGGCGCAGGCAGCCGCGCAGGTTGAGCCGCTCCGGGCGCCCGACCTCGGGGTTGTCCGTCGGTACGAGGCAGGTCAGGTTGACCTGCACGTTGTTCTGCAGCGCCGTGTTCTTGTACAGGTACGCCATGATCAACGCGGGATCGGCGTCCTTCTTGATCTCGACCTCGATGCGCACGTCGGTCGTCGACTGATCGAGGACGTCGACCATCTGCGGCAGCTTGCGCTCGCGGATGATCTCGCCGATCTTTTCGACGATCGACTGCTTGGTCGGGCCGTACGGAATCGAGGTGATGATGAGGGTCTGCGACTGCTTGCGACCCTTCTGGTCCTCGAGCTCCCACTCGCCGCGCAGCTTGATGGAGCCGGAGCCCGCCTCGTAGATCTCCTTGAGGTCGCGCTTCGACGCCAGCACCTGGCCGCCGGTCGGGAAGTCCGGGCCCTTGATGAACTTGAGGAGGTCCTTGGACTCGAGGGCCGGATCGACGATGAGCGCGACGCACGCCTCGATGACCTCGCCGAGGTTGTGCGGCGGGATCGAGGTGGCCATGCCGACGGCGATGCCCTGCGTGCCGTTGATGAGGAGGTTCGGCAGCCGCGACGGGAGCACCACCGGTTCGGAGCGGGTGCCGTCGTAGTTGGGGCGCCACTCGACCGTCTTGGAGCGGATCTCGGAGATCAGCTCGCTGGCGATCTTGTGCAGCTTGGCCTCGGTGTAACGCATCGAGGCGGCGGCGTCGCCGTCGAGCGAGCCGAAGTTGCCCTGCCCGTCGACGAGCGGATAGCGCAACGAGAAGTCCTGCGCCATGCGCACGAGCGCGTCGTAGATGGCGGTGTCGCCGTGCGGATGGTAGTTGCCCATCACGTCGCCGACGACCTTGGCGCACTTGCGATACCGACCGTCGGGTGTCAGCCGGAGGTCGGAGAACATCGTGTAGATGATGCGGCGCTGGACCGGTTTGAGGCCGTCACGAACGTCGGGAAGCGCGCGAGAGGTGATGACGGAGAGCGCGTAATTGAGGTAGCGGCGCTGCGTCTCCTCCGAGAGCGGAATCGTTTGGATGTCTTGCATGTCGCGCGCGCAAGATAACCGTCGTGGCGCGCAGGGTCAAATCGAGGGGCGGAGCTACGTGTTGGGGACGCTCTTCTTTTTCTTGTGCGGGCGACCCATGTCACTCGAGCCGGGCGGCGAGTAATCGGTCCAGCGGTACGACGGCTCGGGGCGAATGTCGACGTGAACGAAGCCGGCGCGCGGGTAGATGCCGATGCCCATGCCACCGAAGTCGAGCCCCTCGACGAACTTGTGGAGCACCTTGTCCGACACGCCCGGGATGCGGATGTCGGAGGCCGAGCCGTGGAAGTGGAACGACGAGGTCCGCTTCTGATTGCGGAAGCCGGAGACCAGCTCGATGCGCTTACCGAAGTGGTCATAGATGCGCGAGAGCATCTCGAAGAGGCGCGGGTCGATCGCCTTCTCCGTACCTGTGCGCTTGCAGCGCCAGAAGTGGTTCAGCTGGTCGACGGCGTCGCTGTCGTACGAGCCGTCGTCCTTGTAGAGGTTGACCGCCAGGGTCTCGCCGAAGTTGACCGCGTAGAGCTCGATCTTGCCCGAGGGCTTCTCGAGCGGGGCGTCGCGGAGCTCGTCGGGGGCTGCCAGGCGGCCCGAGAAGGCGGCGTGTTTCGTCCGCTTCTTCTTCTTTTTGCCCTTCGCGGCGACGGTCGTCGCGGGCCGTGCAGCATCTGCATGCTCCGGCTCTTCGGCGCGTGCGGAGCCGAACGACACAGTGCTAGCGAACGCGAGAGCGATGAACCAGGCTGCCTTGCGCAATGGCCTCTTCCTCCAGCTACGGTCAACGTTCCTTGCCATGCTCATGCCGCCCGTCGGATCGGCCAAGATCGTGTGGGCGAGGTAACCACCGGTATGCCTAAGTCTCGAATGGTCCCCTAGGGTTAGACTAAGTTCACAAAGTACTTTTTCGACAGTAGCGAGGCGGCAAGCAACCCGTCAAGAGATATTTACATTCATTTCGGAGGAACTGTGGTCGGACCGGATGTTGACCCGGCGGCCGCGGCTGGGGTTGCCGACGTGTCGGCGAAGGGCATGTGATGCAGCTCGACGCCAAGCTTTCCCGCGACCTCGAAGATGCGGTTGTCGCGATAGAACTCGCCGTAGATGATGCGGCGGATGCCGGAGTTGGTGACCTGCTTGAAGCAGTTCCAACACGGCGAGGCGGTGACGTAGATCGACGCGCCGTCGATGCTGACGCCGTTCTTGGCCGCCTGCAGGATGGCGTTCGACTCGGCGTGGATCGTCGCCACGCAGTGGTTGTCCTCCATCATGTGGCCGACCTCGTTGCAGTGAGGCATGCCCCGGATCGATCCGTTGTAGCCGGTCGACAAGATCGTCTTGTCGCGCACGATCACCGCGCCGACGAACTTGCGATCGCAGGTGGAGCGCGACGAGACGACGCGCGCGATGTTCATGAAGTACTCGTCCCAGGAGGCTCGGGGCTGCGTCATGGTCGCGCATGATACAATTGTCGCGTGCGCGCAGGAATGCTCATTTGCCCCAACTGCGGGGGTGCGGCCGCGGCGAGCGAGGTGCGCCGCGGTTACGACGACGGGCGCGGCTCGACGGCGGCCATGAGGTCGTGCTTGTGCGGCGTGCCGCGGTGGATGGCGCGCGCGATGTCGCCGCGGCCGCGCACCTTGCGGCAGCTCTGGCCGACGCTCACGCCCTGGCGCGCCGCCTCGGCGAAGCACTGCACGCGCAGCCAATAGGCACCATGGAAGCCGCTCTTGGCGTAGCGCACGCCCGAGTTGTAGTGGTTGAGACGGCAGCGATCGAAGTCCGCGTGGCCCTTGCAGGCGTCGCTGTACTCCTTCATCTCGCGCGCCGCCTCCTGAAACGCGAGCCAGTACGAGCGCAGGAGCTGCTTGCACGTGTACTTGGTGATGGTGACGCGCGTCTGCGTCAGCCCGCAGTCCTTGCCGTCGGGACCCTTGGTGTTCTCGACGAAATCGGACTCGTTGCGGGCGATGCCGACGAGCACGTAGGGGTCGATCCCGGCGCGGGATCCGTGATAGCTGGCCGCGGCCGCGTACTGCGCCGCCTTCTCCACCGTCAGGGGAACCCCCGGGGCCTGGACCGCGTAGATCCCGGCCGTGAGGTGCAACAGCGCTGCGAGCTTCATCACCGTGGCCACATACAAATCGACGTGCATCTGACTTCCTCCCGCTTCGTATCGGAGCATTCGCAACCGACGTGCCGGAGGGGCTGAACAGCCGTGTATGCCCGGTTTGAGCCATCCTGCGCGGTCGCGCGGAATCGCGTTTCCACTAGTGCGGCGTCGAAAGACGCAAACAAGCGCGACAAACGGCCGCGCGGTATGCTGAGGTCGTGAGAAGTTTGTGTACGCTGCTGGTGGCGCTGTGGCCGCTGGCGGCGCGGGCGGGGGTCGAGCCGGAGCTGGCGGTCGCGAGCGGCCGCGCGTTCGTGGTGCGCGGCGCGGATCGGCTGGAGGTCGCCGCGCAGCTCGCGTTCGATCATCGGGCGAACGCCACTGCAGCCGGAGTGCCGCGCAGCCAGCCCATACGCTGGAAGGCGGACGGAACGGCGGCGATGACGACGCCGGACGGCGCGCTCGACCTGGTGCTGCGCCTCGAGCGGACCGACGTGGGGACCGTGTCGATCGTCGTAGATGGGTCGTGGCGGCGGCCGACGTGGGTGCATCTGGCCGCGATCGACCTGACGTTGCCTGCCGACGCGGTGACGTTGATCGGGCGCGACCTCGTGCCGCTGGCGGCGCCGGCGATGGCGGTGCTCGAGCGCTTCGATCCGAAGTGGCTGTCGGTGCGACGCGCCGCCGGCGGCTACGGCCTCCTCGTCGACGATGGGATCGATGCCGTCGTGGTGCGCGCCGGTGGCGGCCACGTCAACGTGCGCGTGGAGTTGGAGTCGACGGAGGCGCGGCCGTTCGTGCACGACGCCAACTGCCGCGATCAGTGGCGCGCGCCCAACGCGCACGTGCAGGTGCCGGCCCGGTTGCGCACCGTCGACGAGCGCGTCCATGCGCGCATCCAGCTCGTTCCCGAGGCGGCGCCGGTGGTGGTCAAGGCCAAGTTCCCCGACGGGCGGCGCGCGGCGGTGGTCATCACCGACCACGCCGATCAGTCGACGGCGCGAACGCTGGCGGCGCTGGCACACGGACGCAGCGATCAGGCGTCGCTGTCCGGCGGGCTGCTCGGACATCACGTCACCATCACCAAGTCGCTGTTCGCGCACGGCACCGATCGCCCGCAGCTCGAGGATCCGATCGTGGTCAAGCTGGCGGACGAGCTACACGCGGCGGGATCGGAGATCGTCCCCCACTCCGCGACGCCGAAGCGCGACGAGCGGCCGGTGACGATGGCGGCGCTCGACACCTTCGCGCGCTGGCAGGCGCGCACCTGGATCGATCATCAACCGGAGACCAACTGCGAAGCGTTCGGCGACCAGGGCTTTCGCTCGACGGGACGGTTCGCCATCGCCGATCTCCTCGCCGCGCACGGCTACGAATATGTCTGGGCCGAGGTCGATCTAGAGCCGGGGCCGCTCAATCTGCTGCGCGCCGATCACCTGGCGCAGCGTGCGCCGACGTTGTGGCCGATCGGGAGACTCGACGCGGGCGGACCGGCCGGGCTGTGGATGTTCCGCTCGCAGTGGGCCTTCCTGGCGGCGACGAGCTTCTACGGCATGTACGGCACGCCGGCGCTCGATCGGCTGGAGCGCGAACGCGGGATTCACATCGCGCATACCTATCTCGAGACCTATCACCCGTCGCGCACGCGCTTCGGGCTCAAGAATCTGGTCGTTCCCGTCGATCCGCACAATCACGCCGGCGGCTCGGGGGCGGTGATGCTGGCGCCGGGATTCGAGCGACTCCTGGCGTCGCTCGAAGCGCGTCAGGAGCGCGGCAGCATGTGGATACCGACGCTGGCGGCGCTCGGCGATCGGCTGCGCGCCATGAACGAGGTCAAGCTCACCGTCGCTGCCGATCACCGCATCCTGGCGCAGACGGCGACGGCGATCCCAGGCGCGACGTTCGTGGTCGCGCGGCCCGATGCTCCGGTGCGGGTCAACGGCGAGCTGCCCAAGGGGCTGCGCAGCGACCACGGCGAGACCACGTTCTGGGCCGATCTGCCCGTCGGTGACAGCGTGATTACGGTCGAGTGAGCGCGCGCGTCTGGCCGACGTCGAACATCCACAGCCGCGAGGCGTCGAGCTGGTGCTCCGCGAAATAGCGCGCGATGCGACGCGGCGGCTCGGCCAGCGGCTCGTCGGTGAGCTTGAAGGTGCCCCAGTGCATGGCGCAGAGGTTGCGCGCGCCGAGCCGCTCGAAGGCCTGGCCCGCATCCTCCGGGTTCATATGCTGCGGCTCCATGAACCAGCGCGGCTCGTAGGCGCCGATGGGCAGCATGGCCCAATCGATGGGGCCGAGGCGGCTGCCGATCTCGGTGAAGCCGTCGAAGAGCGCGGTGTCGCCCGAGTGATAGGCGACGCCGTCGGAGGCGCGGTAGACGAAGCCGCCCCACAGCGCGTCGTTGCGATTCCACGGCATGCGCATCGACCAGTGTCGCGCGGGGACCAGCGTGATGGTGACGCCGTCAGCCTCGTGGCTCTGCCACCAGTCGAGCTCCACGATTCGTTCGGCGCCCGCCTTCTTCAACCAGCGCCCATTGCCGAGCGGCGTGACGTAGAGCGGCTGCGCGCCGATGCGCGAGATCGTCGGTGCGTCGAGGTGATCGTAGTGGTTGTGCGTGACCGTGACGACGTCGAACGGTGGCAGCGCTTCCAGGGCGGCGCCGGGAGCGACCTTGCGGCGGACGACCGCGATGCGCTCGGACCAGATCGGATCGGTGGCGATGAGCCGCCCACCGAGGCGCATGACGAAGGTGGCGTGGCCGATCCAGGTCAGCGACGGCGACGGCGAGGCGATGAGCGACAGGTCGGCGGCGCGCGTGGGCGTCACGAACGTCGGATCGTCCTCTTTGATGCGCTTGCCGGCGAGCCTGTCGGTCACGCGCCACCGGAAAATGTCGCCGGGACCGCGCGCAGGCTGCGTGGCGCGATCGTCGAAGCGACCCATCAGCCCGTGGTCGAGCGCTGCCGTCCGGCGACGCTCTCGGTGATCCAGCTGTTGCCGCCGACGACGGCGCCGCGGCCGATGACGGTGTCGCCGCCGAGGATGGTCGCGTTGGCGTAGATGATGACGTCGTCTTCGATGGTCGGATGGCGCTTGGCCGACGCCAGCGCGCGCACCTTGCTCGTCGGGAGCGAAAGCGCGCCCAGCGTGACGCCCTGATAGATGCGCACGCGGTTGCCGATGACGGTGGTCTCGCCGATGACCACGCCGGTGCCGTGGTCGATGAAGAAGCCTTCGCCGATGGTGGCGGCGGGATGGATGTCGATGCCGGTCTCGGAGTGCGCGAGCTCCGTCATCATGCGCGGAACGATGGCGGCGCCGAGCTGATAGAGCCGGTGCGCGATGCGGTAGACGCAGATGGCGGCGATGCCCGGGTACGAGAAGACCACTTCGTCGGCGCCGGTGGCCGCGGGATCACCTTCGAAGGCGGCGCGCACGTCGGTCATGAGCAGCGTGCGCAGCGCCGGCAGCGACATCAAGAGGCCGTCGGTGATGCGCTCGGCGGCGGATTGGCAGGGGCCGCAGTCGGCGCCGGCCGCGCGACAGCGATGATGCAGGCCGCGATAGACCTGCTCGTTGACGCGCACGCGGACCTGCGCGAGGCGCGCCTCGACATGGGCCTTGAGCGACACGCCGTGCGAGCCGCGCACGCCGCCGGTGAAGCCGGGAAAGAGGAGCTCGCGCAGATCGACGACCGCGGCCTCTACTTCGCGCGGCGACGGCAGCTCGTGGCCGGGCGCGATCGACAGCGGCGCATCGGCGGCATAGCTGGCAACGAGCTGCGCGGCGATGGTGGCATCGTCGATCGCGTCGGCGGGCGCGTCGTCGGAGTCGGTGCCCATCGACTCCGAGTCTACCCTACATCACGTAGAACAGCGCGATCTGGTAGACGGCCAGCAGCGAGTACAGCGGGAACAGGATGAAGAGCGCGATGTCGGCCGCGCGGCGACCGGGATGGAGCGCGATTCCGATGACGCCGGCCGAGGCCAGGAGGTGCTTGACGATGAGGAAGTGGCCGGCGCCGCGGTGGAGGAGCGCCAGCATGAAGGGGTTGAGCTCCTGCGCGCCGTGCTCCAGGTGACGCAGCGTTGCGAAGGCGTCGAGGAGGTTCAGCGCGAGAATGGCGAGGCAGAGGATGGCCGTGCGGTTGTCGAGCGGTCGAGCGACGGCGCGCCGAATCGTCTCCATGCAGAGGGATTGAGCAAGCGATGTGCCGCGGGCAAACGGGGGGAAACGCGCGCGATTCGGAAGCGGGACGGATGCTTAATGGAACAGATTATCCATTGAGCTTGGCGAGCGCCTCGTCGAGGCGGGCCTCTTTGATGCTGACGCGCGTCGGCATGCCGCCGCCGAGATCGAGGAGCTTGATGAAGTCGATGCCGGAGTCGAAGGCAGCGGCGAGCGTGATCATGCCGGCGTCGCGCACGATGGCGACCGGCGCCTGCTTCTGCCCTTCGAGGAGCAGCATGGTCTTGTCGAAGGGCGCCTTGGCGAGGGCGCCGGCGTCGACGAAGACGGCCTTGCCGCGACGCTCGTAGAGGGCGGCCAGGCGCGTGCTCTCGGCGGCCATGCGATCGAAGTCGGCGGCGGCTTCGGCGATCTCGCGGCCGAGCGCTTTGTCCTTCATGCCGTCGATGAGCCAGCGGATGATGCGGTGCTTCAGCCCTTCGTCGCGGAAGTGGGCGCGCATGGCTTTGTCGACGACGGCGCCGGTGGGGCCGACCTCCCCGATGCGGGTGTCGACGGCGCGGGCGTCATCGTCGGCGCCAGGATAGGGCTCGACGCCGCCGAGGACCCATTTGACCGCGGAGTAGAGGCCGTCGAGATCGAGGTGCGCGACGATGGTGTCGACGGGACCGGCCTCGCGGACGACCTCGGGCGTGACCATCTCGGGACAGGCGCCGTGCTGCGCCTTGGTCGAGAGCGTGAAGCGGCGGTCGGAGGCGTAGTCGACGTGGCGCTCGTGATCGTGGTGGTCGACCCAGGCGGCGAGGCGGCCGCCGAGATCGCGGATGAAGGCGGCGGTGGTCTCGGCGAACGGCGTCCCCATGCCGTCGGCAGCGAAGGCGATGTCGACGACGGCGACGCGGCCGCGGAGCTTCCGCGCGTCGGGAAGGCCGCGCGGAGTGGAGAACACGATCTCGGGGAGCGTCGCCGGATACGGCGGCATGGGGCCTACTCTAGAGTCGGAAGCCAAGGGGTGCAAGGCTCGCGGACGCTAGCGGCGACGATGGCGCGCGACAACGACGCGACGCTTCGTGGCGACGTGGGGGCGCGTGGGCAGCGGCGCGACGGTTGCGCGCGCGGTGACGACTGGCGCTCGCGGTGGGGATGCGGAGGGGGCGGCGATGGGCGGCGATGAGGGCGGCGGCGCGATCGCGAGCGGCGGCGCGGCTGGCGCGACGACGGCGGACGGCAGCGATGCCAGCGATGGCAGATGCGCGGGCGTGACGAGCCCAACGACGGCGAGCGCGACCACCGTCAGCGCCGCGCTGCCGACGAGGAGCGCCTTGCCGCCGCCAGACATCGGCTTCTTGATGACGAACGAATCGAGCGTCGGCACCCGGTCGGTGCGCTGATCGGCCAGGAACCAGAGGTCGGTGCGCTCGGGAAGCTGCCGCCACGGCGCGCCGCCCAGCTCTTCGCAGGCGGCGTCGTAGGTGCGCAGCTTCGGCCCGGCGACGTGATTGCGCCAGAGCTCACGAATCCGCGCCAGCAGACCAGACATCTCGATAGATCCTCCGCGTCACGACACAGCAAGCGCCGAGCCATCGAGACATCCGCGAACGCTGCGGAATTACAGCGCGGACCGGCGTGTATCGGACGCGGGCCCGGGGCGGCTGCCCCCATCGTGTCAACGCGGCTGCACCGCCGGCGCCGCGGCGGCCGCGCCGACGACGCGCACGGATTCTTGGACGCTCCGCCGTCGAACGCTCATAATGTAGGTGACGATGGACCGGCGCATCCTCGGATTGCTGCTCGGCGTGGCGATCGGCGGTGCGGCTCATGGCGCGCACGCCGAGGCCGCCGCCGCGCCAATCCCGCCCCAACCGCTCGACGCCGGCACGGGCTTTCGTCTCGAAGGCAAGCCCGCCGTCGACGACGTGTTCGGTGACGCGTCGGACTACCGGCGCACGGTGGACCGGTTCATCGAGCTGGCGACGCAGATGCAGTCGATGCGCGACGAGTTCGCGCGCGCCGTGCAGACCTCGCTCAACGAGCTGGGCTCGCGCGGCATCGACAAGAAGCCGGCCAGGAAACGCTGCCCCGTCGATACCGTCGCGGTGCCCTACGCGCGCGCGCACCACCTCGGCGGCGAATACCTGCGCATCGGTCGCGAGCTGACGCGTCACTACGAGCAGGTCAAGGAGTTCGACCGTCTCGGCGAGTCGATCGGCCTGACACCGGACTATCGGTGGAAGGTCAAGCGCGTGCTGCAACAGTACTCCGCGCTGCTCACCGACTACCGCGAGATGAAGGTCGCCTTTCACGATCAGCTCGTCGACGAGCTGAAGTACGCCGGCTGCGATCTGCAGGCGCTCCTCTTGCGCGGCGATCCCTCCGCCAAGCCCGGCAGCGAAGACCCCTGGCCGCAGCCCGGCCAACCCGGCGCCCCCGGCGTACAGCTCGCGAGGAACGATCCCGCCGCGAAAGAGCTCGGCCCCCCGAATCTACCAAACGAGCGCGTCCCGCCCCCGCAGCCGATCTCGATCCCGAAGCGAACCCTCCCCGCCGATCCCAACGGCGATCAACCCCGCTCGGGCGTGCTCTTCTACGTCGACAACACCAAATGCCAGCGCGGCGCGACCGTCTTCGTCGACGGCAAAAAGCTCGGCGAAGTCCCCGCCGCCACCCGCGTCGGCTTCCAGACCGCCCCCGGCCCGCACGACCTCTGCCTCCTCGACAACACAAAAAAAGAATGCGGCGCCCCCGGAACGGTCCGGCGCTCCTACCTCCACGAAGGCTGGACCATCTCCCTCCGCTGCGAATAACCCCGCCTACCCCCGCCCCCTCACCACAAAAGCGAAGAAGTCATCAGTCTGCCTCCTCCGATACCTCCTCACCGCCTCCCCCACCACCGCATCCGCCGCGCCCTGCGCATCCCCACCCTTGCGCAACATCACCGCCACCCGCCCCACCGCCGCATCCCACCCAAACCTGCGCTCCGCCGCGCCCTCCGGCATGCCGTCGTCGAACACCACCAAGGTCCCATCCCGCAGCGAGCACTCGAACGGCCGCAACGGAGCCGTCAAGCGCCGGACGTCGACCTGGCGCAACACCTCGCCCAGCTCCACCGCCCGAGCCACCCCCGCGGCGTCGACGAGCGCCGGCGCGCGCAGCCCGGCGACGACGCCGCGCACCGTGCCGTCCCTCCCGAGCTGCGCGATCAGGAGCTCCACGTTGCGCGCCAGCGGCGACGACGCGTAGTCCTCGAGCAGCGCCGCCACCCGCGCGCCCAGGTCGTCCACCCGCCCCTGCCGCCGATACAGATCGCGCAACAGGATCGACGCGAACGCGGCATCGACACCCGTGCCCTCCGGCACCGCCAGCAAGAGCTCGACCGAGCCGTCGCCGCGCGCGCTGAGATCGTAGACCGTGCCGCCCAGCCGATCGGCCTGCGCGAACCCGAGCCCCAGCTCGCCACCCTCGTATGCCGGCGGCTCGGGCGCCGACGCGCGGATCGCCTTGCGCGCGGCCGACAGCGCCGCCTCGAGATCCATGAGCCGCAGCTTGGCGCGTCGCGACAGCATGTTCTGCACCAGGATGAGCGCGATGAAGAAGAGCGTGATGCCGAGTCCCTTGACCAGCTTGCCAACGACGGCGCGGTTCATCCGATCGTGACGCAGCGCGATCAGCGCCACGCCGGTCGCGTCGCCGCGCTCGGTGGCGATGACCCCGAGCGCATACGAGAGCGAGCGGTCGAGCTGGCGCGCGTCGTCGTACAGGCGGTCCTGGTAGAGCACCTGCGGCGGCGCCTCGTGCGCGGGCGGCGGCGGCGAGAAGCGCGCGAAGAGGCGGTTCTCGGCATCGGTGAACGACTGGATCAGATCGCGGTGACGGCTCTGCGCGATGCGACTGCGCAGCTTGAGCGGGTCGGTCATCATGCCGCCGGCGTCGCGCTCCATCTGGTGGCGGTAGTAGTCGCGGAACTCGGTGCCGCCGTGCTTGTCGGCGAACGTGGTGGCGAAGTTGCCGCGTAGGCGATCGTGGAGCGTGTTGCCGTTGGCGTCGGAGAAGCGGACGTAGACGACGTCTTCGTCGTCGAAGAGGCCGCGCGACAGCTCGTCGAGCGCGTCCCAGTCGTAGGCCTCGACGGCGGGCTGCGCGGCGCGGCGCACGATGTCGACGTAGTCCTCGCCCTTCTGCTCGAGCGAGCCGCGCAGCACGTTGACCTCGTAGAGCGTCGAGTTCCAGTCGACGGCGACCTCGATGCCGCAGGCGACGAAGAGCCCGATCAAGAACACGCGGGAGCTCTTGCCGAGGCGCTCGCTCACCCGCTCGAGCAGCAGGTTCCAGCGGCTGAAGGTGCCGCGCTTCACCGCTCGGACCGGAACCAGAGGTTGTAGCGCGCCGCGAGCGTATGAAACTCGCCCGACGCCTTGCTCTCGCGCAGCATGAGGTTGAGCCAGCCCAGCCAATCGCGGTCACCCTGGCGCACGGCAAAGGCGAAGTGCTCGACGGTGAAACGGCGATCCTCGAGCGCGCTCAAGCGCGCGTGCACCTGGCCGCGCACGATGGCGTCGCGGGCGCTCACCTGATCGATGACGATGGCGTCGACCTCGCCGCGCTCGATGGCGGCGAGGAGCGCGCGCTCGTCGGGCAGCGCGCGCACGGTGGCGCCGGCGAGCGTGGTGCGGGCGAAGCTCTCGCCGGTGGTGCCGCCGCGGACCGCCACGCGCGCGTGCGCAGGGCCGAGCGCCCCAACGGCGCTCCATTTGGCGCCCTCGCGAACGAGGACCTGCAGCCCCGAGGCGAAATAGGGATCGGAGAACGAAACGGTACGCGCGCGATCGAGCGTGCGCGTGAGGCCGCTCATGACGACGTCGTAACGGCCGGCGACGAGGCCGGGCAGGAGATCGTCGAATCGACCGACCAGCACCACCTCGAGCTTGGCGCCGAGCGCCTGCGCCGCGGCGCTGGCCAGATCGACGTCGAAGCCAGCGACGATGCGACCGTCGGTCGCCTTGACCGGCGTCTCGGTCGCGTGCCGGAGGCGCCGCAGCTCGTCGGCATCACCGCCTGCCGCGACGAACGGGGCCAGCCCCGGATACATGCCGACGCGCAGGACACCACGCCGCGCAATCGCCGGCAGCGAGTCTTCGGCGTGCGCACGCGGCGCGACGGCGAGGAGCCCCACGAGCGCGCCGGCGAAGACGAAGGTGGCGCGACGCATCAGTGCCGGAGCCGATAGGACTTCGACTCGAGCGTCGCCAGGAGCTTCTG
>JAQBQH010000087.1 GCA_028287105.1 Myxococcales bacterium | reverse complement strand
GCGGCGGCGGCGTATTGGGCGCTCGGGCGCGTGCATGTCCCGCAGCTGGCGGCGTGGGCGGCGCTGGCGGCGGCGGTGCTGGTGACGGGCGGCTTCCACGAGGACGGGCTGGCCGACACCGCTGACGGGCTCTTTGGCGGGCGCGACCGCGCGCGGCGGCTCGAGATCATGCGCGACTCGCGGCTTGGAAGCTACGGCGTGCTGGCGCTGGTGCTGACGTTGGGAGCGCAGGTGGCTGCCGTCGGTGCGCTGCCGGCGGCGCTCGGCTGGCGCACGGTGGTGGCGGCGCACGCGCTTGGGCGCGCGGCCGCATTGCCGCTGACGCTGATGCCGTACGCGCGCGCCGAGGGAGGGCTGGCGCAGCCGCTGGCGCAGCGGGTGCCGGCGTGGGCGCTGGTGGCCGGCCTGGCGACGGGAACGGCGCCACTCGCGCTCCTGCCGTGGCCGCTGGCGCTCGGAGCGGCCGGTGCGGCGGGGCTGATCGCGCTCGCCGCTTCGCGGCGGTTCGCGCGTGACCTCGGCGGCGTGACCGGCGACGCGCTCGGCGCGGTGGTCAAGCTGGCGGAGCTCGGGACCTACGTCGCGGCGGCGGTTTGGGCGGGGCGGTCGTGAGCCGCCGCCTGGTGGTGGTGACCGGCGGCGCGCGCTCCGGCAAGAGCGGCTTCGCGGAGAGGCGCCTGGCGGAGCTGGCACCGAGCGGCCCGTGGCGCTACGTCGCCACCGCCGAAGCGGGCGACGGCGAGATGGCGGCGCGCATCGCACGACATCGCGAGCGTCGCGGGGCCGGCTGGTCGACCGTCGAAGCACCGCGCGACCTCGAGGCCGCGCTGCTCGTGCGCGACGGGGCGGCCGGTGTGCTCGTCGACTGCATCACCCTCTGGGTCACCAACTGGATGCTCGCCGACGCCAGCGACGACGCGATCCTCGCCGCCGCCGAAGCGCTCCCGCGTGCCGCGACGCTGCCGACGGTGATCGTGACCAACGAAGTGGGCCTCGGCATCGTCCCCGACAACGCTCTCGCGCGCCGCTTCCGCGACCTCGCCGGTCTCGTCAACCAGCGCCTCGCCGCCGCCAGCGACGAAGCCTGGCTCCTCGCCGCCGGCCTGCCCCTCCGCCTCCGCTGATGCGCGCGCTCGCCCTCTCCAGCGTCCTCGCGCTCGTCGCGTGTGACGCGCCGCCCACATGTCTGTCGACGGTGACGACCACCGACGCCGCGATGTGGGGTCGGCGCGCCAACGAGTGGGTTGCGCAGTTCGTCGTGTCGTGCGACGGCCGTCGCGGTCTCCGCCTCGATGGCCCCGGATGCGTCGCGGCGACGGGTCTGATGCCGGGCCTTCACCGCGACGCGTGGGTCGCCAACTACCTCAACTACGACGACCCGGCCGACCCGGCCAATCGGGGCGCCCTCGAGCGCCAGCGCTACGCCTCGCTGGTGCTCGCCGACCAGGCCGCCTATCCATTCGAAGCGCTCGTCGCCGCGGGTGCGCTCGGCGACGTCGCCGCGCTCGACCGCGCCCGCACGTTCTACCTGCCGAGCTTCGTCGCCCACCAACTGCCGAGCGCCGCCTTCGGCCTCCCGTCGACACAGCGCTTCGACGGGACGCCCCTCGACGCGGCCGGCGCGTTCGCCCAGTCGCTCGCGATCGACGCCGGTGCCGATGGCCTGCTCGGCACGGCCGACGATGTCGCAACCTTCCGCTGGACCGGCCATTCCACGCTCCACACCGCGGTGATCGGTGCGGCCGTCGCCGACTACGTGGCTCGGACGGGGGACCATTCGCCGGCGGACGCGCTAGCAGCGGCGCTCCGATTTGTGATGTCTCGGCAGCGACCCGATGGCGCGTGGGCGTACGCTCTCGCCGACGTCGCGGCGCCCGACGACGCGCTGACCACCGCCGTCGCCGCGCAGTTCCTGGGCCGCGCAGCGCGGGCGGGCATCGCCGACGCCACTTCTGCGCCCGCGCAGTCGGCGGCCGCCCTCTGGCTGCGCGATCACCTGGCCGGCGCATCCACCACCGCTGTCGCCGCTGCCGTCGGCGTAGCGCTCGACCAGGGCGACCTCGGCACGGCGCGCGCGCTCGGTGATCGCCTTCTTGCCGCGCAGGTCGGACGCTGTACGGATCGGCATGCCACGGGCGGCCTGCTCGACGGCACGTTCGAATCGTCGTGGAGCCCGGTCTACGCCGTGCCGTCGCTGCTGCGGCTCGCCGCCGAAAGCGGGGACCTACGCTATCGTGACGCCGCCGACCGGCTCATCGCCTGGATCGTGGACAAGCTCCAGATGGCGGACTCCAGCGGCGACCGCGCCTTCGTGCAAGATCTCGCCGGTGCGGCTGCCGCCGTCGAGGGAGGCTCCTGGTGGGGCCTCATGCCCGAAGTATACGAGACCGATCGCTCCGGCGACACCCGCGCCGGTCGGATCGTGCGTTGGGTCACAGCCGGCCAATCGGACGGGCAACGCCCGTCGTCATGGCTCGAGCAGGAGACCGGCGCGGACCTCGAGCGGACTCTCATCGACCACGTTCGACACGATGCCTATTGGGCCTCGATTTCCTACTCGTACGGATGGGATGGCAGCGGCGACGTCGCACTGCCAGTCGATCTCGGTCACGTGACGGCTGGAATCAATCCACTGGCAACCGCCGATGCTGCCGTCGCGCTTCTCGCCTACGCCCTCCTGCGGTAGACTCGATCCATGAAACGGACAGCTTGCCTCTTGACCGCGGTGCTCGGTGGCGTTGGCTGCAGCGCCAGCACTCCGACCGGCGAGATGTCAGTTGCGGCGCCGCGCGTCGTGTTCACTTCGCAGCGCGACGGCAATGCCGAGATTTACAGCGTCGATCCCGACGGTGGCCACCTGCGCCGCGTCACCAACAGCCCCTCGCACGACGACTTCCCGCTCTGGGCGCCCGACGGCCGCCACATCAGCATGCTCTCGGATCGCGACGGCAACTGGGAGCTGTACATCATGAACGCCGATGGCGCGGACGTGCAGCGGCTGACCTACACCGACGCCGACGAGCACTCGCCCGCGTGGGCGCCCGACGGGGGGCACATCGCGTTCTCTACCGATCGCGACGCCGGTGACTGGGAGGTCTATGTGATGGCCGCCGACGGCCAGTCGCAGGTCAACCTGACGCGCACACCCGGCCTGGACTATTCCCCGAACTGGTCACCGGATGGGCGTTCGATCGCGTTCGTGTCCGAGCGTGACGGCAACGCCGAGATCTACGTGATGGACGCCGACGGCTCGAATCAGCGCCGACTGACGGACAACGCCGACTACGATTGGCTCGGCTCCTCGGCGTGGTCCGACGACGGTCGCATCCTCTTCATGTCGCGCGTCGGCACCGAGCGCTACATCCGCACCATGAACCCCGACGGCAGTGACGTGCAGACGATCGTGCGCGACGATCAGGTGAATGTCGCCGGCTGGGCTCCCGACGCGAAATCGGTGGTGTTGTCGTCGATCAACAACGGTCGCGCCGACATCTTCATCATGAGTCGCGACGGCAAGGTGCGCCAGAACGTGTCTCATGATCCGGTGCTCGCCGATTCCCCCGACTGCGGTATGAGCTACTTCCGCTAACCGCCGCTTCGCCCTA
>JAQBQH010000050.1 GCA_028287105.1 Myxococcales bacterium | reverse complement strand
CGCGTCGCGATCTGCAGCCGCGCCACCGACGCCGACGGCGAGCGCCGCCTCGCCGCCGCCGCGACCGAGCTGCGCAGCGTCGCCAGCGACGAGATCCTGGCGCTGCGCTGCGACGTCGCCGAGTTCGCCGACGTCCGTCACCTCCACGCCGCCGTCGACAAAGCGCTCGGCGTCCCCGATCTCCTGGTCAACAACGCGGGCCTGGTCGTGCGTAAGCGCCTCGACGAGACCAGCGAAGCCGAGTGGGACGCCGTCGTCGGTGCCAACCTCAAGGGCACCTTCAACGTCACGCGCGTCTTTCTGCCCCAGATGCGGACGCGCGGCTCGGGGCGCATCATCAACATCGCCTCGATCTCGGGCCGTCAGGGGACCGCGCGGCTGACCGCCTACTGCGCCGCCAAGCACGGCGTCGTCGGGTTGACCCGCGCGCTCGCCGAAGAGACGCGTGAAGCAGGCCTCCAGGTCAACGCCATCTGCCCGGGCTCCGTCGCCACCGACATGCTGGCCGGCTCCGGATTCCCGGCGATCATGTCGCCAGCCGACGTCGCCGGCGTCGCCTTGTGGCTCGCCACCGACGCGCCGATGGCGCTCACCGGCAGCTGCATCGACGTGTTCGGCTGATGGGCGGCGAGCGTCCGAGCCGCTGGGCGAACCTGCCCATCTTTCCGCTGCCGCACGTGACGCTGTTCCCGCACGCGCTCTTGCCGCTGCACGTGTTCGAGCCGCGCTATCGCGACCTGGTCAAGGACGCGATGGCCGGCGAGCGTCTCATCGCCATCGCCTCCTTGCAGCCGGGCTTCGAGAGCGACTATCACGGCCGGCCGCCGGTGCGCGGCATCGTCGGCGTCGGTCAGGTGGTCGGCCACGAGCCGCTCGGCGACGGCCGCGCCAACATCGTGCTGCGCGGCGTGGCGCGCGCGCGCATCGAGACCGAGCACCGCGGCGGCACGAGCTATCGTCTCGTCGACGCCGCCACGCTCGACGACGAAGTCGCGGGCGAGTACGACGGCGACTCGGCGCGCGAGACGCTGGTGCTGCTCGCCGATCAGCTCGCGCTCAAGCTGCCGTCGGGGGGCGAGACCCTGCGCGAGCTGGCGCGCTCGCAGCCGGACCTCGGCGCGCTCGTCGACGTGCTCAGCGCCGCGCTGGTCACCGACCCCGACGACCGCCAGGAGCTGCTCGAGACGCTCGACGTGCAGACGCGCCTCGACCGCGTCGCCAACGAGATCGCCACCGTGCTGGCGCGTCTGACGTCGAGCGAAGGTCCCTCGAACTGAGTCGAGCGAGGCGCGAGCTAGGGATCGTTGGCGAGGATGGCGAGCGTATGCGCCAGCACCGCCACGCCCTGGGCCAGGTGGCGCGGATCGGTCGCTTCCGTCGGACAGTGCGACTTGCCGCCGATCGACGGCACGAAGATCATCGACGACGGCGCGATCTCCGCCATGTGCAGCGCATCGTGGATCGCCCCCGACGGCATGCGCATGTGGCCGAGCCCAGCCTCGGCCGCCGCGCGCTGCACGGCGACGATGGCCAGCTCGTGCATTGGCCCCGGCTCGACGCGCTGCAGGAGCTGCTGCTCCAGCTCCACGCCCCGCTTCTCGCCGATGCCGTGCAGCGACGACACGACGTAGTCGTCGAGCGCCGAGAGCAGCACCGGCGTAGGCGCCCGCAGATCGCAGATGGCGTCGACGCGGCCGGGGATGATGTTCTTGCCGCCCGGCTCGACGGTCAGCTTGCCGACGGTGCCGACGACCCCGCCGCCGATCTCGCGCGCGCCCCGCTCGATCCCGAGCGCCCACTCCGCCGCCGCTAAAAAGGCGTCGTGGCGTAGGTTCATGGGCGTCGCGCCGGCGTGGTTGGCATCGCCGAGGAACGTGACCGCCCGCTGCACCAGCCCCGCGATCGTCGTGACCGCGCCGATCGGCAGCGCCGCCGCCTCGAGTACCCCGCCCTGCTCGACGTGTAATTCGACGAATGCGTGAATGCTCCCCGCCGCGGCGCGCGCCGGAATCGCCGCGCCCTCGTCGCCGTAGGTGGCGAGCGCATCCTTGTAGACCGCGCCGTCGGGATCGACGAGCTCGAGCACGTCGGCGACGCTGACGTGGCCCGACACCGCCGCCGAGCCGATGGTGCCGCGCCGAAAGCGCGAGCCCTCTTCACCGACGAAGACGATGACCTCGAGCGGCCGCTTCGTCGTGACGCCGGCGGCGTTGAGCGACTCGATGGCGCACACCGCGCCGACGACCCCGAGCGGCCCGTCGAGCTTGCCGCCCGACGGCACCGAGTCGAGGTGCGACCCGGTCATCACCACCGGCACGGCGCTGTCCCACGCCGCGCCGTCGCGCCCCTTGCGACGGCCGCGCAGGTTGCCCACCTCGTCGTGGCGCACCTCGAGCCCGGCCGCGCGCATGCGATCCGCGACGTAGGCGCGAGCCGCGGCGTCTTCCCGCGACAGCGCCCTCCGCGTGATGCCGCCTTCGGGCCCGAGCCCGATCTTGCCGAGGTGCTCGAGATCCGCGAGAAGCCGCGTCTCGTCCACCTTCATCGGATCTGCACCAGCCCGGGCGCGCGCTTGCCGGTACCGCCGCCAGGCCCGTTGATCTTGGCGACCTCGCCCGCGACCTTGGCGCCGATGCTCATGAAGATCTTGGCGTGCTCCGACTCCGGCGCACCGACGATGACCGGCCGACCCGAGTCGCCGCCGTGGCGAACCTTGGCGTCGATGGGGATCTCGCCGAGGAACAGCGTGCCGAGCTCCTTCGCCAGCTTCTTGCCGCCGCCGCGCGAGAAGATCTCGTCGTTGTGCCCGCACGCCGGGCAGACGTAGTAGCTCATGTTCTCGACGACCCCGAGGATCGGGATCTCCACCTTCTTGAACATCGAGACCGCCTTGACGACGTCGATGAGCGCGATCTCCTGCGGCGTGGTGACCACGACCGAACCGGTGATCGGCAAGAGCTGCGACAACGAGAGCTGCGCGTCACCGGTGCCGGGCGGCAGATCGATGATCAGATAATCGAGCGCGCCCCACTCCACGTCCTCGATGAACTGCTGCAGCAGCTTGTGGATCATCGGCCCGCGCCACACCACCGCGCCGTCACGCTCGACGAAGAAGCCGACCGAGATGACCTTGATTCCCCAGTGCACCGCCGGCGTGATCTTCTGCCCGGTCTGCTGGCCAGGCGGCACGTCCGGCTCGCCGAGCATCGTCGGCACCGACGGGCCGTAGACGTCCGCGTCGAGAAGCCCGACCGTGGCGCCGTGCTGCCGGAGCGACAGCGCCAGGTTGGTCGCGACCGTCGACTTGCCGACGCCGCCCTTGCCCGCCGCGACGGCGATGATGTTCTTGACGCCGGCCATCTTGTCGCCGCCCGGCCGCATCTTGGTCGACACCTCGGACACGACCTCGAGCTTGACGTCGCTGGCGCCGGCCGCCTTGGCCGCGGCCACGACCGCCTTCTCGATCTCTTCCTTGTGCGGATGCGCCGGCGTCGGCAGCTTCAGCGTGATCCGCGCCTTGTCCCCGTCGCCGAGGAGGTCCTTGATATATCCGAGCGCGACGACGTCTTTGCCGAACAGCGGGTCCTGCACCTTCGCCAGGGCGGCGCGTACCTTCTCCACATCGATGGGCATGGTTCCTCTCGCTAGGCGTGATGGCCGAGCTTGGTCTTCTTGACCGCCAGGTAGTCGCGATTGTGCTCGTTGGGCCCGCCCCAGTGAGGGACGCGGCTCGCTACCTGGATGCCGGCCTTCTCGAGACCGGCGCACTTGTCGGGATTGTTGGTCATGAGCGCCACCGACGCGATGCCGAGATCGCGCAGGATGGCGGCCGCGATTTCGTAGCTGCGGAGGTCGGCCGCGAAGCCGAGCTGCTCGTTGGCCTCGACGGTGTCGGCGCCTTCGTTCTGCAGCGCGTAGGCCTTGATCTTGTTGCCGAGGCCGATGCCGCGCCCCTCTTGCCGGAGGTACACGACGACCCCGCGCCCGGCCGCTTCGATGGCGGCCAGCGAGCTGTTGAGCTGCTCGCGGCAGTCGCACTTGAGGGAGCCGAGCGTCTCGCCGGTCCAGCACTCCGAGTGCACGCGCGCCAGCACCGGCTCGGCGCTACGCAGCGCGTCGAGCTCTCCGGCGACAATCGCCACATGCTCGCGCTCTTCCGTGCGCCGTCCCTCCTCGCGGTAGACGACCACCGTGAGGTTGCCGTTGTGCGTGGGAATCGGTGCCTGGGAGAACCGCGAAATCGATATGACAGGACCTTCCATTGCGCTCCTTGACGAGGAATTATCGTAGATTACACTGTCTCTTTGTCAACGCGGACGTTACGCGTTAGGTGTGTACAGATGGCGCTTCGCCCGATCGTGAAATATCCCGACAATTTCCTCCGCCAGCCGACGTGCGCCGTGGCCGCGGTCGATGACGGGATCAAGAAGCTGGTGGCCGACATGGTCGAGACCATGTACGCCAAGAACGGCGCCGGACTGGCTGCGATTCAGGTCGGATCGAACCTCCGCATCTTCATCGTCGAGGCGTCGGTCGCCGGCGGCGACGAGAACGACCACCCGGTGGTGTTCATCAACCCGACCATCGAGTGGCTCTCCGACGACATCGAGAGCTCCGACGAGGGCTGCCTTTCGTTCCCCGGCATCTATGTCCCAATCAAACGCTCGCTGCAAGCGCGGGTTCGCGCCACGGGTCTCGACGGCAAGGAGTTCGTCGCCGAGGGCGAGGGCCTCTACGCGCGCGCGATGCAGCACGAGCATGACCACCTCATCAACAAGCTCCTCATCGACTACGTCGGTCCGCTCAAGCGCCAGATGATCAAGCGCAAGATGGAGAAGATGACCGACGAGGAGGCCGAGGAGCTGCAGGCGCTCGGCGATTGACGTGACCGGCACCGTTCAAATTCGCAACGTCGAGTTCCAGGGCAAGCACGGCGCCTCGGCCGACGAGCGCCGTTCGTCGCGACGCTTTCAGGTCGACGTCGATCTCGTGTTTCCGATGAGCCGCTCGATCGAGAGCGACCGCCTGGCCGACACGGTCAACTACCGCGACGTCTGCGAAGTCGTGGTTCAGATCGGCGAGGCGCGCCCCTTCCGCCTCCTCGAGGCGCTCGCGGCCGAGATGCTGCGCGAGATGCGGGCGCGCTGGCCGCAGGCGCAGATCATGATCGAGCTGCGCAAGCTGCATCCGCCGTGCCCCGGCAATCCCTCGTACACCGCCGTTCGCCTGAACAGCAGCTCCTAGGCGCCAACCGCCCCTAGCTGATCGCGCGGACGGGAGCGGTCGCGAAGACGGGACCGGCGCTGGCGAGGCGCGCGCGAAACTCCGCGTCCAGCCGCCCCAGCTCCGTCGACGGCGCGTCGCCGAACAGGTGCTCGCGCTGGATACGGTGGAAGTTGCCGCGCGCGTTCAGGTGCGCCAGCACCGAGTGCACGCCCCACTGAATGCGATTCACGAAGACGAAGTCGCGCGGCATGTTGAGCTTCTTGTTGAGCCCCTTGGCCGGCCCGTCGGGGCGGAAGACCTGCTTGAACGACTGCGCGTTGTAGGCGCGCGTGAAGCTGAACTCGCGGTCGTACTGGATGGGCTCGTAGAAGTAGCCGAAGTAGTCGAACAGCACGCCGGCGTCGAGCCCGTCGAGCGACGGTAAAAAGCCGAGCGTGATCAGCCGCTCGGCAAACGCCTGCCGATCGCCGGCCAGGTGCGAGATGACGAGCGCGCGCCAGTTGACCAGCATGTCGTTGGGGAAATATTTCACGCAGCCGAAGTCGAGGAAGACGACGCGGCCCGCCTCGTCGAACAGATAGTTTCCCGGATGCGGGTCGCCGTTGAACATGCCGTGACGGATGATCGACCCGAACACGAAGCGGAAGATGATCTCGCCGTAGCGCGAGCGGGTGGCCTCGTCGAGGCCGACCACCTCGTCGAAGCGACGGCCGGCGATGAACTCGGTGGTGAGCACGCGCGCCGTCGAGTGCGACGCGAAGACGCGCGGCACGCGGATGAATGGATGGTTGTCGTAGAGCTTCAAGAACTCGCGCTGGTTGTCGGCCTCGCGCGCGTAGTCGAGCTCCTCGAGGACGCGGCCGCGCAGCTCGTCGATGACGGAGCGGGTGTCGACGCCCGGGTAGAGCGGCGCGACCAGGCGGTAGAGCATGGCGGCGTTGCCGAGATCGGCGCGGATGGCGTCGGCGACCCCGGGATACTGAATCTTGACCGCGACCTCTTCTCCCGTCGGCAAGGTGGCGCGATGCACCTGGCCGATCGACGCCGACGCGATGGGCTTCTCGTCGAAGCGGGCGAAGGCGCGCTCGAGCGGCTGGCCCAGCTCCTCCTCGGCGACGGCGCGCAACAGCGCGATGTCCATCGGCGGCGCGGACGCCTGCAGCGACGTCAGCGCGGCGCGGAACTCTTCGGGGACCTCGTCGCTGACGAAGCTCAGCATCTGGCCGAGCTTCATGAAGGCGCCCTTCATCTGGCCCATCGTCTCGGCGACGTGCGCGGCGGCGGCGCGGCGCGCGTCGGCGTCGAGGACGCGGCGGCGGTCGGCCGAGGCGAAGAGGCGGCGCAGGCGCGCGCCGGCGTAGCTGGTCGACAGGCGAGCCCACAGGCGACCGATGCGCGCCATGCGCACGGCGCGTGAGCCGTCGACGCGACCGGTGCGCGACGCGCAGAGCCAGATGACGATTGGCGCGACGACGACGGTGAGCGCGGTCAGGATGCCGAGCGCGAGGAGCATGCTCCGCCTACGGATGCCCCTGCGTCACCGGCGTGGCGGGCGGCTGCGGCTGATCGCTCTTGTGCCCGCGCATGAGCAGCCAGCCGCCGGCGGCGGCCAGCGCCAGGAGCGCCGCCACCGCGATCCACGGCGAGAACGTGCGCTGCGGCGGTTGCTCCCACGTGCGCGGCGCCGCGAAGTCGGGCATCCCCCGCATCTTGAGGTCGGCCTTGGCGATCATCGCGACCGCCGAGGGGTCGATCATCGGCGTCGGCTTGCGACGGTCGCGCGCGGCCTTGCGCTCGACGGAGACGTCCTGGAACGTCATCACGAAGTAGGCCTGCCACTTGGAGCGGATGCGTCGCTCGAGCGGGGTCCAGGCGTCGACGGTGGCCCGGCGCGCGCCCTCGACATCGCCGGCGTCGAGCTTGGCGATGAGCGGCCGGATGGGCTCCGACAAGAGCTCCTGCAGCTCGTCGACGTGCTGCGAGCCCATGACGTAGCGCGGAGAGACCGCCTCCACCGACGGGTCCTGCTTTGCCGCCTCGTGCAGTCGGGCGTTGAACTGCGCGGCGAAGTCGGACGCGATGAAGTGCAGCGCCTTTTCGATCTCGGCTTTCACCGCGGCCAGATCGACGGCCATCGCCACGGTCGGCGCCGAGTCGAACTCCGCCGACGCGCGGGCGCGCTGGGCGACGCTCGGGGTCTCATCGCCCTTGCCCGCCGACGGCACGCCGCGCGGCTCGGTGTCGTTGACCGGTCCCGGTGCCGCCGTGGTCACCGCTTCGCTGGCGGTCGCCAGCGACGGGCGGTTGACGGGGTCCGGCTCGGTCGCAGGACCCTTGGCGGGATCCTCGACTGGCGGAAGCGGCGCAGCCGAGGCCGTCGGCGCCGGTCCGACGTCGGAGGTCTCGTCCTCCATCTCGACGGTGACCGAAGCGCCACCGCCGAAGAGCTCGCTACAGGAGGCCTCGAAAGCGGCCCGATACTGCGCGAGCTTGGCCGCGAGCTGTGGCTGCAGCGGCTGCATGATCCGACGAGAGTATCACGAAACCGGATTCACGCGCTCCGGCAGCGACCGCTCAGACCGCGCATTCCCCTTGCCCAATCGCGACCTTGAACGGTGCCTCGTCGCCGTGGTCCAGCCAATCCTCCGGCTTCGCCGTCGCTGCGTCGAACTCGGCCAGATCGGCCACCGCGCGCTTGACGACGTCGGCTTCGACGCGCCGGAAATAGGCCAGCGGCGCCTCGCCCTCGGCGCGATCTTTCCGATAGAGCTCGAGCAGGCGGACGATGGCCGCCGGGATGCGCCGTGCGGGCAGCTTGACGACCTGGCGCCCGAAGGTCGCGCCGTCCCGATCGATGCCGCCGCCGAGGTGCAGCTGATACTCGGGCACCGTCGCCGTGCCGATGCGGCGCATGGTGCCGTGGAAGCCGAGCGCGGCCACGTGGTGCTGGCCGCACGAGTTGGGGCAGCCGGAGATCTTGACGTCGAGCGACTCGCCCGCCTTGACCGCTTCGGCCGCTTCGCCGGTGACGGCGCCGAGCGCCTCCTCGATGGCGGTGGTCAGCTCGCGCGACCGCGTCACCGCCAGGTTGCACGTGTCGGCACCCGGGCAGGAGGTGACATCGTGGATGGTGCGCGCGCCGCCGCGGCCGAGGCCGAGCGCCACGAGCTCCGCGTGCAGCGACGTCAGGCTGGCCTCGGGGACGAAGCGGAAGACCAGGTTCTGCTCGTTCGACAGACGCACCGTGCCGTCGGAGAACTGGCGCGCGAGGCGGGCCACGCCGCGCAGCTGCGCCGACGTGATGTCGCCGCGCTCGAGCCGCGCGATGACGGCGAAGTAGCCGGCCTGGCGCTGCTTGATGCAGTTGCTGGCGTAGAAGCGGGCGAAGCCGTCCTCGGCCGGAGTCTGGCGCACCGGCGCGCGCAGCCGCAGCACCGCGTCTGGGCGCACCTCGTCGCTGACGTCGATGGCCACCGAGCCACGGCCGTCGGCGTCGATCTTCGCCAGCTCCTCGGCGTACTCCTTCTTGAAGCCGTCCATGCCGATCTTGCGGATGACGTACTTGAGGCGCGCGCGCGACTTGTTCTGCCGGTTGCCGGTGCGGTCGAAGACGCGGACCACCGCCTCGATGACGGGCAGCAGACGATCGGCGGGGATGAACTCCTCGAGCGCGTGGGCATTCTCCGGCGACGTCGACAGCCCGCCGCCGACACGGATTTCGAACCCCCGTTCGGAATTTCGAACGCGCGCCAGGATGGCGACGTCGTTGATGGCGCCCTGCGCGCAATCGTCGCCGCAGCCGCTCAACGCCACCTTGAACTTGCGTGGCAGCGCCTGGCAGATCGGGTTGCGCAGGAAGTAGCGCGTGACCGCGCGGCCGTAGGGCGTGACGTCGAAGGGCGCGCCGTTGCACACGCCGGCGAGCGCGCAGGCGGTGACGTTGCGGACCGTCGATCCGCACGCCTCTTTGGTGGTGAGGCCGACTTCATCCATGCGCTTCATCGCCTCGGCGACGCGCGAGAGCTGCACGAAGTGGAACTGAACGTTCTGCCGCGTCGTCACGTGGCCGAAGCCGCGCGAGTACTCGTCGCTCACTTCCGCGAGCCGCTCGACCTGCGCCGAGGCGAGCACGCCCTGCGGGATCTTGACGCGGATCATGTTGACGTTCGGCTGACGCTGACCGTAGGTGCCGCGCGCGAGACGGTAGACCTTGAACTGGTCCGACGTCATCTCGCCGCTTTCGAAGCGGCGAAGATGGTCGATGAAGTCGTCGATGTCCGCGGGGCTCGAGAACTTGAGCGGCTCGGGCACCGCGGAGGCTGGTGCTTCTTCCATACCCTGAGTGTTGCGAGGACGACGCGCCGGGTCAAGCGAATTCTACGCAATCTTGACCGGTATACCGTAGAATTATGATTACGGCGTCATTACATGTGGTTACTTGTCGGCGAGCGCTTCCTTACCGACTTCGCGGACCTTGCGACCGGCTTCCATGTAGTTGACCCAGGCGCGCCCGACCTCCTCGGCGTCATCGCGGCGGTTGGTCTTGCGGCTCTTGCGCAGGCAGTCGTCGAACGCCGAGAGCTCGCGATCGTCGGCGGCGAGCTTCGCCACCGCGGTCTTGAAGCCGGGCGTCGGCAGCTGCATCACGCCTTCGGCGCCGACCTCCTTGGTGCACTCCTTCTGCAAGCGCTCGAGGTACTTCGTGTCTTTGCAGGACTTGAACAAGAATTCGACGACCGCCTGGCCGTCCTTCATCTTGTCGACGCCGGGAACCGCGCAGTGCAGGAAGCGGTCGTAGGAGACCACGTCCGCGCCGGGCTTGCCGCCCGCGAAGCTGTGCCACGCGGCGCCAGAAGTCCCGACCTTGTTGCCGACCTCGCGCTCGGCGAGGTGGGTCGGCGCGACCTTCGACCAGCTGTCGAACGCCGCCGCCAGCTCGTCGAGGCTCTTGCCGTAGTTCTTGAGCGCAGCGTCGTAGGCCGGCGGCGCCGACATGGCCTCGACCTTGTGCTTGGCGTCGATCGCCTTGGGCGTGCACTCTTCGCGCACCTTGGCGGGATAGTTCTTCGGGTCGCTGCCGAACGACCCCTCGAGTCGCTGCGTCAGCGCCAGGTTGTTCGGGAAGGCGCCCGGGTCGACGCCGGCCCCGAGCAGGCAGGTCCAGAACTTCCCGATCACTTCCTGCTTCTCGATGTCCTGGAACTGCTGCATCACGACGGCGTGGCGCTCGCGCTCTTTGTGCGCCTGCATGCTCTTCCAGGTGAAGAAGCCGATCACCGCCGCGGCGATGACGCCGACCACGATCCACGGCGTCTTCGAACCCTGCTTCTTGAGCGCAAAGTCGGCGCCCGGATCCGGCGGCGTACCAGCGGCGTTGGGGCTATTGGGGTCGTCGAGATCGGGCGGGATATTCATGGGCCGGCATCATATACCCGCGCTCGAGCCAGGTCACGCCGTCTCAGCCGGCCGCCGTTTCAGCCGGCCGGGTCTCAGCCGGCCGCGGCCAGGTCGGCGATGGCGGCGGCGACATGGTGCCGCGACATCTCCTTGCGCCAACCGAGCGCGAAGTCGGTGTTGTCGAGCGGCTTGGCCAGCCGCGCCGCCCGCTCCACCGCCGTCGCCACCGCCGCCGGGTCGTCGAGCCGCTTGCCGACGAGCGCCTCGGCCGCCTCGGTCGCTTCGTGCGGCCGCGAGCCGACGCCGGTGAGCACGATGCGCGCCTCCACGACGACACCGCGGTCGAGCCGCGCCGCCGCCGCGACGCCGAGCACCGGGAAATCGAACGAGCCGCGTCGCCTGAGCTTGCGATACGACGCGCGCCACTCGCCGCCGTTGGGCGGCAGATGCACCGCGGTCAGGATCTCGTTCGAACGCTTGTTCAAGTATTCGATCCCGTCGTCGCGGAACAGCTGCGTGACCGGAATGCGGCGCTCGCCCTCGGTCGACAGCAGCGTCACCTCGGCGCCGATCGCGCATAAGACCGGCGCCGTGTCCGACGACGAGACCGCCCAGCAGCGCGGGCTCGAGGTCGCCACCCAGCAGATCGATCCCGCCTTCTTGAGGCAGAAGTCGATCGACTTGCGCCACTCGAGCGTCTGGTTCCAGTAGTTGCAGCGCGTGTCGAGACACAGGTTGCCGCCGAGCGTCCCCATGTTGCGCAACGGCGGCGTCGAGATCAGCCGCGCCGCGTGCGCCAGCGCCGGCCACATCGCCGCCACGCCGTCGTGGCGTTCGAGCGCGGTCAGCGAGATCATGGCGCCGACCGTCATCCCCGTCGACGGCGAGCCGGTGATCGCGTGCAGCTCGGGCACGCCGCGCAGCCCGATCACCCGCGTCGGCGTGAATTGGCGACGCTTCATATTGGGCCACAGATCGGTGCCGCCCGCGACGAGCGACGCCTCCGGTCCCCAGTGCGAGAGCAGCCCGGCCGCGTCCTTCAACGTGCGCGGCGCGAAATACTGGAATCGCGGCAGGCGCATCATGGCTGTTTTCCCTCCACGGGCGGCGCGATGACGGCGCCGCGCGCGAGCTCCCGTTTGCGCGGCCGCTCGTTGGTCGCCTTGCCGTCGCCGCCGTCGGCGGGCGTGGGCACCACCAGCGGCTCGGGCCAGGCGATGGTGGGAAAGCGCGTCGGGCCGTAGCGCCGCGACGTCGACGCGAGCGCCTTGGCTATTTTTTCCGGCGTGATCGGCACCTCGTCGATGCGCACACCGACTGCGTCGAAGACCGCGTTCGCCACCGCCGGCATGATCGGCAAGAGGGGCCCCTGCCCCACCTCCTTGGCGCCGAACGGACCATTCGGATCGGGCTCCTCGATGAGGATCGTCTCGACGTCGGGCATGTCGAGCGTGCCCGGGCTCTTGTACTCGAGCAGCGACGGAAACTTGTGCACGTGCGCGCCCGAGAGCTTGGGCGGCAATCTGCGATAGGCCTGCTCTTCCATGAGCGCCTCGCCGAGCCCCATGTAGACCGAGCCTTCGACCTGGCCGCGCGCCAGCACCGGATTGATCGCGCGGCCGATGTCGTGCGCCACCCAGATCTTCGGAACGCGCAGCCAGCCGGTCGCGGGATCGACCTCGACCTCGACGACGGCGGCCGAATAGGAGTAGGCCGGCGACGGGCCCACGCCCGCGCCCTTGTAGTCGCCGGGCGATTTGGGCGGGCGATAGCTGCCGGTGGTACCGAGCGTGCCGTGCTTCGCCTCGGCGAGCTGCACCGCGACGGCGAACTCGACGCCGTTCTCGGGCGCTTCGCTGTCGAAGACACGGCGGTCGGCGAACACCAGCCGCGACGCCGGCACGTTGAGCTTTTCGGCGACGGCGCCGGCGAGCAGCAGGCGGGCGCGCTCGGCCGCCTCGATGGCGGCGTTGCCCATCATCAACGTGACCCGCGAGGAGTAGCTGCCGAGATCGACGGGCGTGAGATCGGTGTCGCCGGTGACGCAGCGGACGTCGAGCGGATCGATCCCGAGCACCTCGGCCACGATCGCCACCAGCACGTTGTCCGATCCCTGGCCGATCTCGGTCGCGCCCGAGAACGCGGTCACGCGGCCCGATCGATCGAGCTGCAGCTGCACGCCGGAGTGCGGCAGCTCGTTCCAATAGATCGGCAGACCCGCGCCGCACAGGTACGAGCTGCAGGCCAGGCCGAGGCCGCGGGCGACCCCGCCGTCGCCGCGCAGCTGGCCGCGCCGCTCGTTCCAGCCCGACGCCTTGACCACCGCCTCGATGCAGCGCACCAGGCCGGTCGACGAGACGCGCAGCCAGTTGGCCGTCAGCGAATCGGGCGGCACCGCGTTGTCGATGCGCCAGGCGGCGGGATCGATGCCGAGCGCGGTGCAGATCTTATCGATGTGCACCTCGAGGAGAAAGCGCGGCTGCGGCGTGCCGTGGCCGCGCTTGGGTCCGCAGGGCGGCTTGTTGGTGAAGGTGCGGCAGCCGCGAAACCGATAGTGCGGGATGCGATAGGTGACGGTTTGCAGCGCGCCCGTGTAGAACGTGGAGGCGACGCCATAGCTGCCGTAGGCGCCGCCGTCGAGCAGCGTCTCCAGCTCCTGACCCACGATTTCGAACCCGCGTTCAGTTTTTCGAACGCCGGTTCGAACTTTCATCAGCACCGGGTGGCGGCCGCGATGACAGTAGAAGACCTCCTCGCGGGTGAGCGCGATCTTGACCGGGCGGCCGGTCACCAGGGCGGCGCGCGCGGCGACGATCTCGTGGTTGAACGGATCGGACTTGCCGCCGAAGCCGCCGCCGTTGGGCGTGGCGATGACCCGGATGTGCGCGGCCCGCAGCTGGAGGACCTTGGCCAGCGCGCGATGCAGATAGTGCGGCGTCTGCGTCGAGGAGGCGACCACCAGCTTGCCGTCTCCGTCGACGTAGGCGAGCGTGGCGTGCTGCTCGATGGGCAGGTGGGTGTTGCCCGAGAAGAACGCCAGATCTTCGAACACGCGTTCGGATTTCGCCATGGCGCCATCGACGTCGCCGAAGTCGAAGGCGATGCGCTTGTGCACGTTGCCGTCGTCGCCGTAGTCGTGCAGGCGCGGCTCGGGCGTCGCCAACGCCTCTTCGGAATCGGCGATGGTGGCGAGCGGCTCGTAGCGCACGTCGATGAGCGCGGTCGCTTCGTACGCGGTCAGCTCGTCGACGGCGATGACCGCGGCCACCGGGTCGCCGACGAAGCGGACGCGATCGGTGCACAGCGCATGCTCGTCTTGCGAGACCGGCAGGATGCCGAACGGGATGGGGAAGTCGGCGCCGGTCAGCACCAGCTTGACGCCGGGCAGCGCGAGCGCGCGGCTGGCGTCGACGGCGAGGATGCGCGCGTGCGGCAGCGTCGAGCGCAAAAGCTTCATGTGCAGCATGCCCGGCAACGACAGATCGTCGGCGAAGCGGGTCTGACCCGTCACCTTGGCCCGCCCGTCGACGCGACGGAGCGGCTTGCCGATGACGCGATGCTCGCTCATCGGCCACCGCGCAGCTGCGCCGCGGCCGCTTCGACCGCTTCGAAGATCTGCAGATAGCCGGTGCAGCGACAGAGCTGACCGGACAGCGCCTCGGCGATCTCGGCGCGCGTGGCATCGGGCTTGCGCTCGAGCAGCTCCTTGGCGGCGAGCAGAAAGCCGGGCGTGCAGTAGCCGCACTGCGCCGCGCCCGCGTCGGCGAAGCACGACTGCAACGGGTGGAGCGTCGGACCGTTCTGCATCCCTTCGACGGTCTGCACGCTGCGGCCATCGCACTCCACGGCCGCGACCAGACAGGAGAGCACCAGCTGCCCGTCGAGGAGCACGGCGCAGGCGCCACACTCGCCCAGCTCACAGCCGTGCTTGGTGCCGGTGAGCTGGAGCTCCTCGCGCAACAGCTCGAGCAGGCTTTTATAACCGTCGATGACGAGGTCGCGGCGCTCCTCGTTGACCACCAGCTCGAGGCGCACCTTCTGGCGCAGTGACGGGTCGCCGAGCGGAATCAGATCCGTTGCCACAGTAGACCTCGCAAGAGCTGCTCCTTGAAGCTGTGGATGATGTCGGGCTCGTCATCCTGACCCGGTCGATACCAGCGCGCCACCCAGTTGAGCGCGCCGAGCAGCGCGAACGCCTGCAGCTTGGTGTCACCGCTGCGCACCTCGCCGTCACGCTGCCCCTCGGCGAGCAGCTCGCGCACTCCGCGCTCGTACTTGTCGCGCTTCTGCACGATCTTCTTGAA
Organism: Myxococcales bacterium; assembly: GCA_028287105.1. Lineage (GTDB taxonomy): Bacteria > Myxococcota_A > Polyangia > Palsa-1104 > Palsa-1104 > JAQBQH01. Next base: position 10,433 of record JAQBQH010000050.1, on the reverse strand, counting down.
GAGCGGCCGCGGCAGATCGTCGACGTCGAGGTGAAGCGACGCGCCGCCCGCCATCACCACCTGCAGGTGGCCCTCGACGAGCGCGCCGAGCGTCTCCGAGCTGCCCGGCCGCCCCTTGGCGAGCGCCAGCACCTCGAGCAGCTGATCGAGCGCGCGATCCTGGCAGGCGTAGACCAGCTCCTCCTTGTTGCGGAAGTAATAGTAGAGGTTGCCGGTGGAGAGCCCGGCCGCGCGCGCGATCTCGCGCATGCCGGCCCCCTTGAGCCCGCGATCGCGGATGGCCGTCAGCGCACCGTCGAGGATTTCGAGCCGTCTCGCCTGTTTCGAACGCGCGTTCAACATTTCGAACCTCTGTTCGAGTTTTTGAACAGGTGTTCGAAATTGTCAACTGCTCAGGGGAGCCGTTCGCGATGCCGCAGGAACTCCCAGCAGCCGCGGGAGTCGAGCAGCAGGAACTCGAGGGCGCCGAACGAGCAGCTGTCGCGCGCGGTGACCGGGACGGCGGCGCCGCGCGCCTCGAGACGACGTCCCGCCACGAACGTGCCGTTGCGCGATCCGGCATCGGACAGCTCGAGCTTGTCGCCCACGATACGGAAGAAGGCGTGGAACTTCGAGATCTGCTCGTCCGCGATGACCAGGTCGTTGTTCTCGGTGCGCCCGACGGTGATCATCGAGGGAAAGGTCGGCTGCACTTTTCGCAGCGGCAGCACCAGCGGTCGCGTGGCGCGCTCCTTCGGCGCAATGCGGCTGCCGTCGACGAGCCGAAAGGCGCCGGTAGGCTCGCGACGCCGTTCGTAGCCGTCGCGCTCGCCGAGGATCGAGTCGCGCTCGCGGATGGCGGGCAGGCTGTGCGCCGTGGCGCCGGCACGCTGCGGCCGCACCAACTTCGCCGTCGAGACGATGAAGTGGTACGGATTCGAGACCACCCACTGCTCGACGCGGCTGACGAGCGCCAGCTCGGCCCAATCTCCTGCCATGCCCGCCGATTATACGCCCGGGCTCTTCCCCCACCAGCGTCCTTCGGCGAGGACGAAGCGCGAAGGCGGCCGCGCCGCTTGATGCCCGGGATCGATGGCGATTCCTTCGCCCGGCAGCCCGCCGTACTCGGGATCCCACGGCAGGACGATGGCGAGCGTGTCGCCGAGCGGCACCAGCTTCGGCAAGATCGGCGTCACCTCGCGGCCGCGCGCCCAGGCCAGCGCATCGTCGACGGTGGCGTGCGCCGACAGGTCCTCCAGGTTGCGGATGGTCGGCGGCGGCAGCTTGAGGTCGCCGCGCTCGTAGCGAAGGAGCACCTCGACCGGCGTCGCCCACAGGATGTCGACGGTCTCGACGGTGTCGTGCCGCGCGGTCTGGCCGACCGGCGCGCGGCCGACGAAGAAGCGCGCGTCGAAGCGCTTGCCTTCCGCCGACGGCGTGACCCAGTGCGCGAACGGCACCAGCGTCGCCGCGTCGACGGTGAGCCCCGCCTCCTCTTCCAGCTCGCGGGCCGCCGCGACGGCGAACGCGGCCTCGCCCTGGCCATCGGCCGTCTCGACGCGACCGCCGGGGAACACGTAGGCGTCGGCCATGAACGAGGAGCCGCGATGCCGTCGGACCATGAGCACCTCGGGGCCGTTCGCGCCGGGGCGCAGCAGCACCACCGTCGCGGCCGGACGCGGCGCGGCGATCTCGCTCACGACTGGAACCTCGTGAACAGCGCGCGCAGATCCTCGGGGATGGCGGCCGACTTGAACGAGTCGAGGTCGACGCAGGCACAGGTAATGTCGGCCTGGCACGCCTTGAGCCCGTCGCGATGGCGGAACCCGACGTAGCGAAACGTCGCCGAGCGCTCGCCGATGCGCGGCACCGAGAGCTCGATGTCGAGCGCGTCGCCGTAGCGCAAGGGCTGCGTATAGTCGGTCTCGATGTGCACCGTCGGAAAGCCGACACGCCGCGCGTTCAAGAGCGCGTGGTACGCCACGCCGTTCTCGTCGAAGAAGTCTTCGAACGCTTCGTGAAAGTAGATGAAGAACTTCGGGTAGTAGACGATCCCCGCGTGGTCGACGTCACCGAAGCGCACCGGCACCTGGGTGCGGAACGCCATCAGCCGCCGGCCAGCGTCTTCGACAGCCGCGTGCGCCGGATCTCGGAGAAGCCCTTCTTGCCGTAGAGCCCCTGCGCCGCGGTGGCGTCGAAGCGCTCGGCCACCTCGACGTCGAGCGCGCGCAGCCCGCGGCCGGTCGACCAGTCGAGCGCCAGCGAGAGCATGCGATCCCCGAGCCCCTTGCGGCGGTAGTCGTCGCGCACCCACAGCTGCTCGATGTGTCCGACCTCGCCGGCGTGCTCGATCGAGACGATCAGCGACATGGTCAACATGCCGACCATCTTGCCGTGCGCGAACCCGGGCAGCCCCTCGTGAAAGGCGCCGAGCATGAGGACGCGATCGACGTCCTCCAGCACGGCCTGCACGATGGGGCGCAGCTTGTCGGCATCGGTGTCGCGCCCGTAGGCACGCTGTTGGGCGACGAGGAGCTCGGTCGCGGCGCGGAGGTCGACACCGCCGATGCGACGAACAATCAATTGTGGCTCGGCCATGGCTCGTTGTAGCAAAGCGGCCGCCGCGGCGCCAGCCCGAGGGCGCACCGCCCGTGCTACGATGGCGCGGTGGAACCGCCTGCCTCGCCGCCTCCGCCGCCCCAGAACAGCCGTCGATATCCCCGTTACGAGATGTACGCCTCGGTCGAGCTGCACGCCGAGAGCGAGACGGTGATCCTACCCGCCGGCAACATCTCGCTCGGCGGCTGCTATCTCGCCGCCGACGGGCACGATCTCGGCATGTTCGAGGTCGGCTCGCACGTCGAGGTCGCCGTCTTCGACGCGTTGAACGAAAAGAAGAAGCCGGTGACGCTCGACGCCGAGGTCATGCGCGTCGACGAGGACGGCATGGCGCTCATGTGGTCGGCGACCGACTCTGATGCCGCCATCCGCCTGGCCAAGCTTCTCGACAGCTTGAAGGTGAAGCCGAAGAAGGAGCGCCACGAAGGCGGCGAAACCGAAGGCTAGCAAAACCGAAGGCTAGCGAAACCGAAGGCTGAGGCGCGCCGCTCAGCAGCCCGCGAGCGACTCGCAGGTGTCGGTCGCCGAGTGCACGCAGCCGGTGCCGCCGCCGTCGGTGCTGACGCAGTTGGCGACGCAGTTGTAGACGTTGCCGGCGGGTCCGGTGCAGCGCTGCACGCAGTGGTCGCCGGCGCCGTGGTTGCACACGCCGATGGCCGAGCCGAGGTCGTACGCCGTGCAGGTCGTGCCGGTGTAGGTCAGCTCGACGATGGTGTGGCCGTCCGCGCCGCAGACGGTGCCGACCGGATGCTTCGACGTATCGGTGCACGCGAGGCAGGCGGCGCTGTTGCACGCCAGCGTCGTAGAGGTGCACGCGTACGCGCCCTTCCAGCCGCACGGGTCACCGGCCTTGGCCGGCGTGCCGTCGAAATTCGCCCACTGCGAACAGCCGCCGCAGGCGCGGTTGAAGCAATCCATATCGGGCGGCGTCGTCGACATGTTGATCGCGAGGTCGAGCTGGACACGCCCATCGGGCGAGGCCGGGACCTGGAAGTCGGATCCACAGCCGGCGATCCAAGGGGTGATGGCGAGGGCGAGAGTCAGGGCGAAGAGCGAGCCGCGCATCGCGACATGATACGCGAAAAGAGATCCGCGAGGCGAGAGGGCGCTAGGCGATGCGGCGAACCTTTTCGACCGGGAAGCGGATGACCGTGCGCTGCTCTTCCAGCTCCACGCCGGCAAACGAGCCCACGTCGACCATGACCGCCGCCGCTGCGCCACCGCCGGCGCCTTCGCGGGTGGTCTCGCGCTGCGGTCCGACGAGCTTCTCGACCAGCTTGTCCGTCGGGCCGCGCGAGAACAGGTGCGGCTGCTCGATGAACTTCACGCCCACCGACTCCAGCCACTTGATCGGGGCGTCGCCGCCGATGCACACGAAGACGTGGTCGTTGGCGATCTGCTCGTGCTGGTCGCCCGCCTTGAGCGTGACCGAGTCCTGCTTGATCTCGGAGACGTTGGTGGCGTAGCGCAGGACGACCCGGCCGGCCTTGACCACTTCGTCGAGCTTCTGGCGGTTCTTGGCCTTGCAGCGCGACAGCGCCTTGCCACGATACGAGAGCGTCACGCGCTGCGCGGTCTCGGCGAGCGCGATGGCCGCCTCGACGGCAGAGTCACCGCCGCCGACAACGAGGACGCGCTGCCCGCGATGCTCGGCGGGGTCGTTCAAGAGCGGCGTGACCTTGGTGAGCGCCTCGCCGGGGACGCCCAGCTTGCGGGGCTTACCGCGGGTGCCGATGGAGAGGATCACGCGCTGCGCCGAGTAGACCTGCTTGTTGGTCTTGACGTTGAACCAGCCGCGCGTGTCGCGCTGCACGTCCTCGACGGTCTCGCGCGTCGAGACGTGGATGCGGTTCTTGTCGAGGATGGTGCGCCACGCCGCCAGCAGCTCGTCCTTGCCCGAATCCCACACCGGCAGAAGGCCCACGCACTTCACGTCGTAGGGCTCGGCCATGCACTCTTTGCCCTTGGGCCAGCGCGCGATCGTCGCCGCGACCAGCTCGTCCTTCTCGATGAGCGCGTAGGAGAGGCCGCGCTGCACGCACGACAGCGCCGCCGAGAGCCCGCCGGGGCCGGAGCCGACGATGAGCACGTCGACCTGACCGTTGCCGTAGGCGGTGGGACGGAGGCCCGTCGCCAGCATGTGCTCGACCACCGCGCGGCCGAGGTTCGAGGCGTTCTTGACGAGCGGCTTGCCGGCAGCTTCGCCGACGAGGTAGAGGCCGGCGGCGGCCTGGTAGTAATCGTCGAGCTGCGGCATGCGGTAGGTCGGCGGCTTGGTGCCTTCGTAGTGCATGACCAGCGCCTGGGTCGGGCAGGCCGACACGCACTGCTCGCACTGGATGCAGTCGCTCATGCGCTCGACGCGGCTCTTGTTGGATTGCAGCTCGAGGACGTCGGTCGGACAGACGGTGACGCAGGCTTCGCAGCCGGTGCAGCGGTCGTCGTTGATGCTGTGAACCAGCAGCTTGCGCTTCGCGTTCAGGAGGCGCTTGGCCTGGCTGCGCTTTTTGAGACCGCCGAACGCGGCCGAAATCAGGACGCAGAAGATGGCGAAGCCGGCCAGGCCGCTGAAGACGAGAAGAGGAACCATGCGCCCGTCCAATACAAGAGCAATGCCGGGAGTGGGCTCAGTAGTTACGGGTGGTTGCTGGTGGGCAGTGGGGTCTCGATCCCCTAGTGGGGAACTACGTGCCCCGGGTCAGATGTAGGCAGCTATGCGCTGACGTCACGCGCGCGCGATGGATCGGAGCGCCCAAAATCAGGGCCGCCGCAGGTGGCGGAGGGAGCGGCGGATGCGCCACATCTCGCCGACCGATTGGGCGATGTTGCGCGCGTTGGCGACCTTGGAGCGGCCGCTCAGGCGCGGCGCGCATTCGATCTCGGTGGTGCCCACGCGGCGGCCGAGGCGGCGCACCTTGACCGCGATCTCGAATCCGATCGCGCCTGCCGAGCGATCGCTCACCAGCTGCAGCTCGCCGAGGAGCGCGCGCCGAAACAAGTAGACGCCCTCGAGCCGATCGCGCAGCCCGGTGATGGCGAACAGCATCAGGCGGAGGCCGCGCGACATGACCATGCGCACGAGGCCGTCGGGGCGCTGGCGATAGGTCGAGAGCACGAGATCGTGCTCCGCCCAGGCGTCGAGGATCCTGCCGAGCTCCGGCAGCGGGATCTGTCCGTCGGCGGGGATCCAGGTGACGAAGTCGTTGGCCGCGCCGTAGAAGCCGCTGCGCAGCGCGCCGGTCAGCCCGCGGTTGCGCGCGTGCGTGATGACGCGCAGCTCGGGCGAGGCGCGGGCGAGATCGGCGAGCAGCTCCGGCGAGCCGTCGGACGAGCCGTCGTCGATGACGAGCAGCTCGAACGCGCGACAGGCGCGGCGGCAGAACTCGAGCGCATCGCCGATCACCCGCGACAGGTTGTCGCGTTCGTTGTACGCGGGAATGACGATCGTCAGCGACGGCGCAAACGGGATCATGATAGCGTGGCCCCGATGAAGGTAGCACCTCTGGCAGCGCTCGTGCTGCCGTCGCTGCTCTGGGGCGCAGGTTGCCACCGCGCGCACGATGTCACGATGCCGGGCATCCCGCTCCACGCCGACCAGGAAGAGCGCCTCGCCGACGCGCCGCTGTCGGCGTCGACGCAGTCGGTGAACCGCTATCGCTCGCTGCTCTCCGGGTTCGACGCCGTCGATCTGAGCTACGACGCCGCGCGCGGGCGGCTCCGGGTGCGCCTCGCCGGCAAAGGGCAGCCGGCGGAGGCGCTGCGCTACGACAACATCGACGCGCGCTTCGTCGTGCCGCTGCTCGCCTATCCGCATGGCCGCGCGCTGACGCCGTTCGACAAGCTCAACCTCATGCTCGCCGAGTATTCGCGCAACGGCGTCGAGCTGCCCTTGCAGGATCGCAACTCGGAGTACGGCTTCGTCACCACCAGCGGCCTCTTCAACGACGACGAAGAATATCGCTTCGAGGGCGGCAAGGTGCTGCCCAATCCGGGCGCGCGCCCCAAGCGCATGTCGCTGGTCAACAACTGCCTCTTTCCCGGGCTGTGGGAGCTGAGCGCGGCCGATTCGGTCGGCGAGATGTGGCACGCCTGGATGACGCTGCCGGCGCACGGCTACTTCGAGCTGGTGCGCGCGGTCGACGGCATCGACGCCAGCGACGACGAGCTGCGCGAGGTCCTCGACTATCACAAGTCGATCCCGAAGGTGGCGCTCGATCTCGAAAGGCTGCGCGAGCGGGTGCGCGATCTAGGTACGCTTCCCGTCGCTGCCAACGGCGACAAGCTGATCGGCGGCTATTCCACGCAGGACTCGCGACGCAAGGTGCAGCGCAAGTTCTTCCGCATCGAGCGCGCCGGCAAGCCGGTGGCGCCGGCCAGCTTCGCGGAGCTGCAGCCCGGCGATCTGTTCCAGTTCTTCTCGTTCGTGCCGCCCGGCATCTACACCAAGAAGACGCTACGCGCGGTGCCGTACGAGCCCATCTGGTCGACGGCGACGCTGACCGAGGTCAAGCCGCGCACGCGCTTCGGCGCCAGCGCTTCGCCGCACGCGTACGCGGCCGGCGCGCTCGAGGTGACCTTGCGCTCGGCCGACGGGAAGCGCGCCGTCGTCGTCGGCAATCTGCCGATCGATCTGCTCGTCTTCCAGGAAGACTACGACGTGCCGGGCTTCGGCGTCGGCGTGCTGCGCGCCTCGGAGCCCGTCGAGAAGCGGCACCTCTTCCTCAAGGACGGTCCCGCCCCGGTGTACGCGTACTCGGCCGACGTCGACGGCGAAACCATGTATCTCGCCAACAACCACGAGCAGGGCCTCGAGCAGATCTACGTGCGCCCCTACCGTCGCGGGGACGACGTGCTCTTGCGGGTGACGCTGGTGGCGTACGAGCGCATCGTCGACATCATGGAGGTCGACGTGAAGCTGCCCGCCGAGCTGGCGCGCAAGATCAGCGACGCGAGCGCCCACTATCAGCGCCCGCTGTGGCGCTCCTTCTCCGACTCGAACCTTCTGTGACTCGCCGGCGCAAGAACCTCGTCGCGCTCTCGGCCGCGGCGCTCGTGCTCATTGCGGCGCTGGTGGCCGCGCGCTGGTACGCCATCGACGTCGTCGGTGAATCGGACCTGCACGTCCTGCGCGTGCTCTTGATGAAGCGCTTCTATCTGGCGCCCATCGACGACGACGCGACGACCGATCGCCACGCCGCCATGGCGACCGACGTGCACTCGGAGCGCGCCATCACGCTCGACAAGCGGTTCAAGCCGTTTCGTCAGATCGGCGCCACGCTCGGGCCGCGTGCCGCGGGCGATCAGATCTTCCGCACGCGCGGCGCCGTCATCGCCGACTTCAACGGCGACGGCAAGATGGATCTCTTCCTGCCGCAAGCGGGACAGACCGTCGGCACCGTCACCGACAAGAACGTGTTGACGCAAAAGCCGCTGCCGCAGAAGCCGTGCGTGCTCTATCTCAATCAGGGCAACGACGCCGACGGCAATCCCATCCTCGTCGCCATCCAGGATCTCGAGGCGCGCGGCAATCAGAAGAACGTGCGCGCCGAGCTCATGATCGAGAACAAGTACGTGCCGCGTCGCAGCCTGGCCGACGACGAATTCGCCATCGGACGCATGTCGACCGGTGCCGTCGCTGCCGACTTCAACGGCGACGGGCGGCTCGATCTGTGGGTCACCGACGATCTGGCGGGGCTGCCGTTCACGACGGAGGAGACGGCGCTGCGCGGCTATCCGGCGCAGCGCAACATCGGGCGCGACGAAAAGAAGCGCGCCATCTCGATCCGACTGCCGCAGTTCTTGCGCAAGCCGCTGGTCGACGGGCGCAACGTGCGCGTCGACCACGCGGGCAAGCCGGAGTGGGAGGGGCGCGACTCGCTCTTCCTCAACCTCGGCGATAGCGATGGCGACGGGATTCCCGAGTGGAAGGACGTCACCGACGAAGCGGGCGTGGGCGGACGATGGGCGTCGTTCTCGGTCGCGGTCGCCGACATCGATCTCGACGGTGATCTCGACGTCCTGGTCTCCAACTATCAGGATCCCGATTTCTACGGCTTCGGAATGCGCCGCTTCGGCGGCAACCAGATGGAGCTGTACATCAACCAGCTGGCCGAGACCGGCAAGCTGACGTTCAAGAGCGCGGCCAGGGAGTGGCACGTCTCCGGGTTGATCGAAGACGAGGCGCTCAAAGCGACGATGTACTTCCCGTCGTCGGGTCGCGACGAGCCGATCTACGAGCAGGTCGTCGACGGCAAGCCCGCCGGAGAAAAGGCGGACCACGCCTGGTCGGCCATCTTCGTCGACCAGAACCTCGACGGCTATCCCGACCTCGTGGTCTCGACCGACGAGGGCGATCGCCTGCGCGTCTACACCAACGACCACGGCCGGCAGTTCGTGCGCGACAAACGCTTCGACGAGGACAAGTGGGAAGGCTGCTGGATGGGAATGGCGGCCGGCGATCTCGACGGCGACGGCAAGGAAGAGCTGTTCGTCTCGAACTGCGGCGGACAGTCGATGTCGGCGTCGAACATGGCGCTGCTCAACAAGGAGCGCGGCGACGAATCGATCCTGGCGCTGGCGCCGCTCAACTACGCGATGGATCGCGCGCGCCTCGCCAACGTCATCCTGACGGCGCGGACGGGCACCGCCGGTTGGGACGACATCTCCGACCTCGTGCGCGTGCACCACTCGCCGTACATCGCGCCCGATCTGACGCGTCGCGAGAACTTCGCGCCGTCGGCGATCAAGCTCTACGACGAGCACAACTATGCGCACGGGCTGGCGGCGTACGAGTTCGCCTACGCGTCGGTCATGCTCGACGTCGAGAACGACGGCGACCTCGACATCTACTGGGCGGGCGCGCTGGCGCGCGGCAACGACGGCTTCATCGGCGACTGGACCAACTCGCCGGGCCGGCTCCTGGTCAACGACACGCCGGCGGCGGCGCGCGGCAAGCCGGAGAAGATCGAGCTGACCGATCGCACGCTCGAGTATCGGCTGCTCGACATCACCGACATGGACTACGACCACAACCCACCGCGCCGCCGCTCGCCCGGCACGAACTGGCACAAGCGCGACTACATCAACATCGAGGACATGGATTCGTACTCGGAGGCGGGCGTGGCGGCGTCGCAGCAGAGCCTCATCCACGACCTCTTCTTCATGCACGAGGCGGCGAACGGCATCGCCACCGGCGACCTCAACGGCGACGGCTTCGACGACCTCGTCGTCACCCACTTCGGCGGCTACAACTCGCTCTCCCCGACAACAGGCAACTTGAAAGCAGACGTCGGCGGCATGGTCCTCGCGATCCCCGCCCCCAACAAGGTCATGAAGCCCCCGACCGGCTTCGAAGAGGGCGCGACGTTCCTCTACGTCAACCAGAACGCCGGCACCAACCACTGGCTCAAGCTGCGCCTATCCGACGACCACTCCCTCAACCGCTTCGCCATCGGCGCCCGCATCACCGCCTACGGCCCCCTCGTCTCCGCCACCCGCGTCATCCGCGCCGGCGGCTCCACCGGCTCCGCCAACTCCACCGACGTCATCATCGGCCTCGGCCGCGACGGCCTCGCCTCCGCCATCGACATCGAATGGCCCAACAAACAACACGCCCCCCAGCACTACTCCCTCCCAATGCTCCGCGACCACCTCGTCTGCATCGAACGCCAACGCGGCGTCATCCCCTGCAATCCCTGACCGACACCACCTGCCGCATCAACCACGTTCTCGGCTCACACACCGCCACCGTCGTCGATGCGCGTTCGCATGCTGCCCTTACCCTCTCGCGCCCCCTACAGCACCACCCCCGCCACCTCCCGCGTCCCCGAATGTGC
>JAQBQH010000048.1 GCA_028287105.1 Myxococcales bacterium | reverse complement strand
GCGCCCGGCACGACGATGTTGGCGTCGGTGGCGTGGTGCAAGAGGAGCGTCGGGATGGCGCCGTAGTCGAGGACCGACTGATCGACCCCGTGCGCGAGCTGAAGGAACCAGACCACGGCGTTGGCGGCGATGAGGAGAAAGGTCGCGTACGGCTTGCGTACCGCGATGTTTTCGTCGCTGATGGGGATCGGGATCACGACCCTGGGATTCTACGCGTCCGGGGGCCGCTTTCAATCGAGGGAGAGGACCAGCTTTCCGAATCCTTCGTTGGCAGCCATGGCGACGTGGGCGGCGGCGGCTTCGCTGATCGGCAGGACGCGCTCGACGACCGGGCGAAGCGCGCCCGACTCGACGAGCGGAACGACGTGGCGCGCGAAGGTCTGGGTGACCTCGATCTTCTCGCCGAGCGGACGCGAGCGCAGCTGCGTGCCGTTGAGCTGGAGACGCTTGCGCAAGATGAGGTTGAGGTCGAGCTCCGCGCGAATGCCGGCCATGAGCCCGACGATGATGATGCGGGCGCGCGGGGCGGCGCAGGCGAGATCCTCGGTGACGTAGCCACCACCGACGAGCTCCAGGATCACGTCGACGCCGCGGCCGCCGGTGGCGCGGAGGACGTCGTCGGCGAACTTGCCGCCCTGCACCTCGAAGCCGCGGTCCATGCCGAGCTTGCCGGCGCGGCCGAGCTTGCCGGCGGTGCGGGCGGTCCCGAGGGCGCGGGCCGATAGGGCGCGTGCGATTTGCACCGCGGCGGTGCCGACGCCGGAGCCGACCGCGTGCACCAGCACCGTCTCGCCGGCGCCGAGGCGCCCCTGGGTGACCATGGCGTCCCAGGCGGTGATGAACGCCTCGGGGATGGCGGCGCCGTCGGTGAACGAGAGCGACGGCGGCATGCGCGCCACGCAGTCGGCGTGGGTCACGAGCGCCTCGGCGTAAGCGCCGCCACCGACGAGACCGAAGACGCGATCGCCCGCCTTCCACTGCGTCACGCCGGGGCCGACGACATCGATCTCGCCGGCGAACTCGAGCCCCGGGATCTGCTGCGGCGCGTCGGGCGGGGCCGGATAGAGCCCCATGCGCTGAAGCAGGTCGGCGCGATTGACCGCCGTCGCGCGCACGCGAACGCGCACTTCGCCGCGGCCCGGCTCGGGCGTCGCGACCTCGCGCCAGGCCAACACCTCCGGGCCCCCCGGTTGGTCGATCACGATGGCTTTCATGACGGAGAAGTTAGTAGATGCCGGGCTTGGTGTACACGCTGTCGGTGGGCGGCTCGGAGGCGGCGCGCGACAGATTTTGCAAGACGGCGAGGGTCTCGGCGCACTCCCAGCAGCCGCGCTCGATGGCGACCGCGCGCTGGGCGAACGGCAGCCCGGCCTCGACCTGCCCCTTCTGCGAGTAATAGCGCGCGACGAAGTTGAGCGCCGACGGGGACGTCGCCAGCGGCTCGAGATGGGCCACGGCATCCTCGAGCTGCGCGGCGTCGGCGCGCTCGTCGCGGGTCAGCACATCCGCCAGCGCCAGCCAGTAGCGCGCGCGCCCCGGCTCGACGGCGATGGCCGCCCGCAGCTCGCGCGCCGCGTCCTCGAAGCGCCGCCAGCGCGTGTCGTACAGCGCGGTCCAGTAGCGCAGCTCCGGTGAGGCGTGCGCTCCAGCGAGCGTCCGCGCCTCGGCCAGCTCGCGACCGGCGGCGAGGATGTTCTCGCGCGAATCCCACGGGCGGATGCGCGCCAGCATGAGGTGCACTTCGTCGTCGGCGAGTGCGCGCTCGCGCTCCGGCCTGGCCGCCTTCGGCACCGGCACGACCATCGCGCGCGCATCCATCTCGGTGCGCCCGACGTAGGTCTTGAACTGCCGCTCGAGGCGCGACAGCGGCACGCCCCAGAAGCAGTCGCGCCACGCTTCGGGGGGCGTCGCGCCGTTGGCCAGCATGTCGAGAAAACGCGTGAAGCGCGGCGCGTAGGCGTGCGGCCCGTTGAGCATCATGTGCACGAAGGTCCAGGCGCCGGCGTAGAAGGCCAGCTCGCGGCCCGGCTGGTGGAACGTGGCGTAGTCGGCCGTGAGCAGCTCCTCGACGGTGGGGACCTGATCGAGATCGACGCGGTCGTCCGCCATGCCCTGCACGAGCGAGCTGATGAGGTGGATGTCGACGCGCAGGATCTTGGTGTTGGGCAAGCTCCCGACGGTGGCGTCTTTGCCGTCGACCTTGAGCGTCGAGTAGTACTCGGCGAGCCCCTCCTCGAGCCAGGCCGGCGTCCAGCGCAGGCGATGGTCGAGGAAACGATGGGTCAGCTCGTGGCGGAAGCGCCGCTGCGTGGCCTCCACGAGCGTGCCGGCGATGAGCATGCGGCCGTGGATGGCGATGGTCGGCTGCGGCTCCGGGTCGTCGGTCTGGCGCGGCATGAAGTAGCCGTTGGCGCCCGCCGGGGCGATCTGACGGAAGCGCCATTCATCGGAGAAGAGCACGACGTCGATGCGGTCGCGCGGGGCATCGCCGCTGAAGGCGACGCGCTCGAGTGTGCCGTAGACCCCCTCGAAGTCGACGAGCGCGGCGCGCGCCTGGCGCGGCGGCAGATCGGTCCGAAGGATGAAGTGGCGCGAGGTCAGCTCGATCCAGTGAGGATTGGATGGGTCACGAAGGACCTCGGCGAAGCGCGTTTGCGGGGGATGTACACACCCGACGGCGAGAGCCACGAGGCCGGCGAGAGCTGCAACACGCATCACGGGGAACCTCCGGGCTCAGTTTAGCACGACGGAAAGGTGCCCCTTTTCGACACCTACCGCGTCCTACAGCGGCAAACCGGAGGGCGAAACCTGCGAAAATCAGTACAGCAGGACCTCGAAGCGCCCCTCGGAGGTCCAGATGTCCCGCGAGGCGTCGCGAAAGGCGAGGGCGTCGGAATCGAGCTCCTCGTCGACGAAGGTCGTCTCGGGGTCGAACTCGACGGGGTCGTACACGTCGTGTTCGTCGGTATGGGAAAAAGTCTTCTCTACGACTTCGATATCGAGCATTTGCCGAGGAGCTATTTCACCCGGCGTGCCAGTGACAGCTGCTACTGGATGGGAGGGACGACGTTGCCCGAACGGAACGAGCCGGGCGGCAGCGACAGCGGGAAGCGCGTGTGCACGTCCGTGAGGGTCAGCGTGATGACCAGGAGCACGAAGAAAAAAGCGATCGCCAGCGTCAGGCGGCTCGGGCCCGGCTGATCGTACAAGTGCATGAAGAACAGGATGACCGACAGACCCTTGGCCGCGGCGATGGCCATCGCGATGGCGAAGGACCAGGCCCCGAGATCCTTGTGCGCGAGGGTATAGGTCAGCACCGTGCAGAAGCACAGCCACATGAACGTCAGGATGTACGGTCGCGCCGAGTGCGTATGGGCGTGGTCGTTGTGGGCCATGGGCTCCTCTACACCAGGTACAAAAGCGGAAACAGGAAGATCCAGATCAAGTCGACCAAGTGCCAGTAGAGCCCGCCGAGATCGAGCGGGTGGTCGTAGCTGGCGTCGTAGTTGCCCTTGGCGGTGAGGTAGGTCAGGACCAGGAGCACGACGCCGCCGATGAAGACGTGCGCCGAGTGCAACCCGGTCATGAGGAAGTAGACGGCGTAGAACATCGGCGCGCCGGTCGCGGTCACTTCCTCGAAGTGGTAGTACTTGCCCGGAAGCGCCCCTTCCAGCCACTCGTGATAGTACTCGTAGCCGTGCAGGCCGAGGAAGCCAAAGCCCATCGTGGCCGTGGCCAGCAGCATCAGCACCGATAGCTTGCGGTTGCCGATACGCGTGAAGTGAATCGCCAGCACCATCGTGAACGACGAGGTGATGAGGTCGAAGGTCTCGAGCAGCCCGAACGGACGGTTCAGGTGCTTCGAGCACTCCTTCCACGCTTCGGGGAAGAGCGTGCGGTAGTAGGAGTAGGCGCAGAAGAGCCCGCCGAAGAGCAGGATCTCCGTCGCCAGGAACAGCCACATCCCGAGGCGCGCCGCGTGCTGCTGCGTGCGCATGTCCTGGAAGTGGTGCTGCAGGCGCGGATGGTGCTCTTCGTGGCCGTGCTCGTGTGCTTCGACGTGCTCAGCCATTAGCGCTTGGCTCCATCGTCGCCGTGAACTTCGGTGCCGCCGTGAACTTCGGTCTGCATTTCCGGCTCGTGACCTTCCGAATCGTAGTCGTGTGGCGGGTGGTCGAACACCTGCGGGCTGTCGAAGTTGTGCTTCGGCGGCGGCGACGGCGAGTTCCACTCGTAGCCACGCGAGCCCCACGGATTGCGACCGACCTTCTCGCCGTAGAAGAGGGCGATGGTCAAGTAGACGAGGATGGTTAGGAAGCCGAACGCCAGCAGGGACGCGCCCGCCGTCGAGGCGACGTTGAGCGCCTGGAACTCGGCGGGGTACGACCAGTAGCGGCGCGGCATGCCCGCGTTGCCGAGGAGGAACTGCGGGATGAAAGTCGCGTTGAAGCCGAGAATGATGAGCGACGCGGCGACCAGGCCCCAGCCTTCGGAGTAGGTGCGCCCGAACATCTTGGGGAACCAGTAGTGGAGCGCGGCGAGGAACGCCATCAGCGTCGCGCCGACCATGATGAAGTGGAAGTGGGCGATGACGAAGTAGGTGTCCTGCCAGTGGACGTCGAGCGAGACCGTCGCCAGCGCGACGCCGGTCATGCCGCCGAACACCAAGAGGTAGATGAAGCCGCAGAAGTAGGCGAACGGCGTCGAGAAGCGGATGCGGCCCTTGTAGAGCGTGCCGACCCAGTTGAAGACCTTGATGGCGGTAAAGACGCCGACGATCATCGAGATGACGCCGAAGACGCCGGCGTTGAAGGTCGACTGGCCGGAGGTGAAGAGGTGGTGGCCCCAGGCGAAGAAGCCGACCAGCGCGATGCCGACCGACGAGTACGCGATCGCCTTGTAGCCGAAGATGTTCTTGCGCGCGAAGGTCGGGACAATCTCCGACATGACCGCCATGGCCGGAAGCACCATGATGTAGACGGCCGGGTGCGAGTAGAACCAGAACATGTGCTGGAAGAGCACCGGGTCGCCGCCGTGCGCGGGGTCGAAGATGCCGAACCCGAACGCATGCTCGATGGCGGTCAAGAGCACCGTGATGCCGAGGATCGGCGTCGCCAGGACCTGGATGATCGACGTGGCGTAGATCGACCACACGAACAGCGGCAGCTTGTTCCAGGTCAGCCCCGGGCCGCGCATCGTGTGGACGGTGACGATGAAGTTGATGCCGGTCGCGATCGACGAGAAGCCGATGATGAACGCGCCGAGCAGGATGGGCACGACCTTGGTGAACGTCGTCGTCGAGTAGGGCGTGTAGAACGTCCAGCCCGTGTCGGCGCCGCCGTGGACCATGCCCCAGAGCGCGAAGGCGGCGCCGGCGAGGTAGATGTACCAGCTGGCGAGGTTCAGCCGCGGGAAGGCGACGTCCTCGGCGCCGATCATCATCGGCAGCACGAAGTTGCCGAAGCCCGACGGAATCGCCGGGATCATGAACAAGAAGATCATGACCACGCCGTGCAGCGTGAACATGCGGTTGTAGGTCTGCGCCGACATGATCGTCTCATCGGGCGTCAAGAGCTCGATGCGGATGAGCATGGCGAACAGGCCGCCGAGGAACAGCGCGGCCGTCACGCAGGCGAGGAACATGAGCCCGATGCGCTTGTGGTCGCGCGTCAAGAGCCAGGACCGGACGCCGGTCTCGCAGTTCAGATAGTTCTTCGGCTCGACGGGGACCGCCGGCGTGGTCGTCGGGGATGGAGACGGGGAGCTCACTGCATTCCTCCGGTACGTACTTCGGTGCTGCCGGTGCCGGGCTCGACGACCTGCCCGTTCTTGATGTCGAACTGCGGACCCTTGTCACGAACCGGCTCGGTGCCGTCCGAACGCAGCGACTTGATGTACTCGACGATGGCCGCCGACTCCGGGCCCTCGAGGCGCCCGCGATAGCTCGGCATCACCAGCTGGTAGCCCTGCACCTGCTTGAGCTTCGGCTCCATCATCGACTCGGTGATGTACGCCTCGTCGGCGACCTGCACCTGACCGCCCTGGAGGGTCTCTTTGCGCATGTACATGTCGAGCCAGGTCGGGCCGATGTGCGGCGAGCCGTCGGTGGAGTGGCACTTGAAGCAGCCCGCCGACTCCGCCAGCTGGCGACCCATCTCGATCATCGTGGCGTGCGGATCGCGATCCTCGATGTTCGTCTTGCGGCCGTCACGCTGCTTGGCGCGCGAGTGCGACTTCTCCTCGGCGTACCACTTGTCGAACTCCTGCGGCTCCATGACGACGACTTCGGCGCGCATGGTCGAGTGGCCGGTGCCGCACATCTCGGTGCAGTACACGGGGTAACGACCGGGCTTGGTCGCCTCGAACCAACTCTGCGTGTAGCGCCCCGGCAGGACGTCCTGCTTGGTGCGGAACGCCGGCACGAAGAACGAGTGGATGACGTCGCGCGAGGTCATGAGCAGGCGGATGGGGCGGTTGGCCGGCACGCGCAGCACGTTGGTGCCGCTGGGGCCGCCGTCGGGATAGGAGAACTTCCACATCCACTGCTTGCCCATGACGTACACGTCTTGGGCGTTCGGCGGCGGCGACTGCAGGCGCACGAAGTCGCGGTAGCCGATGGCGAACCACAGGAGGAAGAAGAAGGCCGGCACGCCGATGATGAGCGCCTCGCCGAGGAAGGTCGTATAGACCGGCTCGCCCTTGGCGCCGATGCGGCCCTTCCAGCGATATTTGACGTAGAAGCCGAGGGCGGCGCCGCCAATCAACGTCGACACCACCATCGTCGTGATGATGACGAAGTAGTGCAGATAGTCGATGTGCGTGGACATCGTCGACGCCTGCACCGGCAGGAACAACATGTTGCGCATCAGCTCGTTCATGAAGCGCGGCTCCGGCGCATGTCGCGCCGCCAAAGGATGGTCAAGAAGGTCACCAGCAATCCCAGTACGAGGAGGCTTCCGGCGCGCACGAAGCGCACTGCGAAAACCCGGTAGCTCTTGGTGTTGGCGTCATAGGCGTAGCAACGAAGCAGCGCGCGCTCCATGGTGGTGCCGACGCGGCCGTTGGCCGACTCGAACAGCGCCAGCTTGATGTCGCGCGGCGGATACTGCACGCCGTAGAGGTAGCGCGTCACCTTACCGTCGGGCGCGAGCGCAATCAGCGCGGCGGTGTGGTCCCAGGTCTTGTTGACGTCGTCCCAGCGGAACTTGAAGCCGACCGCGTCCGCCAGGGCGTCGATGTTCTGCTTGTCGCCGGTGAGGAACGGCCAATCCTTCCGGCGGTCGTCACCGAGCTGAAGCGCGCTCAGGTAGCCGCGCTGCTTCTGCGCCGCGACCTCCGGCTTTTCCTTGTCGTCGAAGCTGACGGTGATGACGCGGAACTCTTTGCCGACCTGCCACGACTGCTGGCGCAATGCCGAGACCACGCCGTTGAGCGTGAGCGAGCAGAGCATCGCGCACTTGTAATAGACCATCGTGAGCAGGATGGGCTTGCCGTCATTCAGATAGTCGGCGAGCTTGACGCGCCGGCCGTTCTCGTCGGTGAACGTGAGGTCGCCCGGCACGGTCTCGCCGAGCTTTTCGACGATGCCGACGTTGGCCGGAAGCGGTTCGAGCGCGCTCGCCGCGGATGCGGTGAGCGTCAGAACGGAAGCGGCGTAGAGCGCCAGCTTCACTTCGCGCCTCCGGCCTGCGACACGTAGCGCTCCATGGCCTGGTCGATCGGGATGTGCACGACCTTGGCGTCCTTGTCGACCCAGCCGTAGGACTCGAGCATCGCCTTCTTGGCTTCGCCCTTGTCGGCTGCGTAGTGGCTGAGGAAGAAGGGCCACTGGTAGACGATGCCGACCTCGGGCGCGCGAACGGCGGCGGGGCCGGTCTCGGGCTGGTGGATGCCGATGTTCTGGTTCTCGTTGCGCTCGATCGAAACCGCCCAGACGACGCCGACGCCGAAGACGGCGAGCGACACGATCGCCACGACGATGATCTTCGCCGACGCGATCCGATCTTCTTCCTGGATGGGGTGACTCATGGCCGATACTCCAGCGAAACCGGGAGGAAGGGATCGCCGATTGGGACCAGGTTCTTGCCGCGCATGCGGAAGATGAAGAAGCCGATGGCGATGCCGCCCACGCCCAAGAAGGCGAAGAGGTCGGTGATGCCGAAGTGGGGCCCGTCGGGCGTCAGCTGCGGCATCACGATCCAGTAGGTGTCGACCGCGTGGGCGATGAGCAGCCACACTGCCATGAAGCCGAGCTTGCGCTTGTCGAACTTGAGGCCGCGGCTCAAGAGGATGATGAACGGCAACACGAAGTGGAACACGATCTGGAAGTAGCCGACGTAGCGCCAATCGCTCCAGATGCGCATGTGGTGCCAGGGCGTCTCGTCGGGGATGTCGGCGATCCAGATGAGCATGAACTGGCAGAACGCCGTGTAGGCCCAGAAGCAGTTGAAGGCAAACATCAGCTTGCCCATCGAGTGCAGGTGGTGGCCGTTGATCGGCGTCTTGACGGCGATGGTGACGAGGATCCAGACGGCCATGGCCGACATCGCGCAGCCGGCGATGACGTAGAGGCCGAACATCGACGAGAAGAACGTGACGTTGAGCGACATCAGCCAATCGAAGGCCGCGAAGCTGATGGCGAAGCCGAGGAACGGCAGCGCCGCCGGCGACAGGGTCCACGCCTTGGCGGTGTTCTCGGGCAGGTCGGCCGTGTCCTGCGCGAGCGACCAGCGGTGCAGCCGCTCGGCGAGACCGATCCAGATGAGGAAGTAGAGGATCGCGCGGCCGAACCACATGCCCTGGTTCATCCACTTGTGACGATGCTCGAAGAGCCGACGCGCTTCCTCGTCGAAGGCCTCGGGGCGCATCCAGGGATAGATGTCGCGCATGAACATCGCGACGAAGACGAAGAGGACGGCGAAGATGCCGACCGTGCCGCCGATGAGCTCGAGCGTGCGGCGCGGCAGGATGATCCACTTGGCCTTGGCGGCGTTGAACGCGCAGATCCAGCCGATCGCGCCTAGACAGGGCGTGATCCAGAAGAGCAGCGCCCACAGCCAGGAGTAGACCGCGCGCTCCGTCGACGTCATGCGCATCGAGACGAACCACAAGACCAGGCTGACGACGCCGATGACCAGCGCGGCGAGCATCTGCTTGCGGCCGCCTTCCCAGGGCAGGCGCGGAACTACGATTTGCGACGGGGCGCTCATTCCTTGTTCTCCGAGTGCTGCGACGTACCGCCGTGGTGCTCGCCGCCGTGCTGCTCACCCTTTTCGCCGGCGGGCTGAACCGGCTTGTCGAGGTCACCGCGCTTGTCGGCCGGCACGTCGTCGAGCGACGCGCGCTGGCTCAGCTGGAGCGCCTTGGCGTAGTTCGCGATGGCCCAGCGATCGGCGACGCTGACTTCCGAGTCGTACTTGGGCATGTAGCCGTAGCCCTGCGTCATGACCTCGAACAGCTGCGCCACGGTGTAGCCGCGCAGCTTGTCGGAGTGGAGCGAGGGCGGCGCGCGCAGGGACATCTTGGACGCGACCACCGAGTCACCGTCGCCGGCGAAGCCGTGGCACACCGCGCAGTGGATGTCGAAGCGCTCGCGACCGCGCTCGACCAGCGCCGCGGTCACCGGCGGCGGCGTCAGGGCGGCGAGCGTGCGCTCGCGCGGCACGGCGTTGGCCGGCGGAATGCGCATGGCGCGGTTGTCGGAGTAGAAGTCGTTCGGCCAGTACGGCTTCATCTTTTCTTGCCGCATCATGGGGTCGATATCGCTCTCGACCGGACAACCGGCGAGCGAGAGAACCCCGACGAACAAGAGGCCCGCGCGCGTCATCTTTGATCGACGGCGCTCACTCCGCTCCGGCGCGCCGAGTCGGCTCGCTGCACTCGCCTCCCGGGCGCGAAAGCCCCGAACCTGCGTTCGCCCGGTCACTGAAGCTGCTCCGTCACGAAATCGGTTTCCTCGGCACCGAGCTCCTTGAGCTCGGCCTGAAGCTTGTTGGGATCGTCCCCCGCCAGCTCGATCGAGATCCAGAAGCGATCGATCGACGCCCGGCGGAAGCCCGGCGATTCGAACACCGGGTGATAGAGCCGCGGATAGCCCATCCACGCCAACACGCCGAAGAAGGCGGTCAGCGCCGAGAGCAGGATGCCGCACTCGAAG
Organism: Myxococcales bacterium; assembly: GCA_028287105.1. GTDB lineage: Bacteria > Myxococcota_A > Polyangia > Palsa-1104 > Palsa-1104 > JAQBQH01. The sequence continues at coordinate 20,162 of JAQBQH010000048.1, read as the reverse complement.
GTGATCGGGATGAACGCCGGCGCCGAATGCAGCGGGCGGCCGCCGACATTGATCGGATAGGCGATGACCGAGCACCAGTAGAGCAGGGTGTAGCCGCCGCAGACGCCGAACAGCGCGCCGGTGCCAACCATCTTGGGGATGATCGACTTTGGCAGCGCCAGCGCCTCGTCGACGCCGTGCACCGGGTAGGGCGTGTAGGCCTCGACCTCGCCCTTGACCGTCTCGCGCATGCGCTTGGCGGCCACGAGCATCAGCTCCGGCTCCTTGAAGCCGGCCATCACGAACTGGCGGGCGACCTCAGACATGCGTGTGCCTCATCTCGTGCGCCAGCTCCTTGACTTCGTTCGCCGCGACCGACGGGACGAAGCGAAGGAACAGGAGGAAGTTCATACCGAAGAAGCAGATGGTTCCGACGAACAGCGACACGTCGATGATGGTCGGCGCATACGCCGCCCAGCTGCCCGGGATGAAATCGCGGTGCAGCGAGATGACGATGATGTTGAAGCGCTCGAGCCACATCCCGATGTTCACGAAGATGGATGCGATCCACATGACCAACAGCGAGCGCCGGAGGGACCGCTTCCAGAAGATCTGCGGCACGACCACGTTGCAGAACATCTGCATCCAGAAGAAGGGCGCGAACGGCCCGAGCATCTTCTCGTGCAGATGGCCCAGCTCGTAGCGCGATCCCGAGTACCAGTCGTTGAAGATCTCGACCGCGTATCCATAGGCGACGATCCAGCCGGTCGCCAGGATGACTTTGTTCATCGCCTCGAGGTGGCGCAGCGTGATGACGTTCTTGAGCCCGAGGAACTCGCGGGCCGGCACGATCAGCGTCACGACCATCGCGAAGCCGGAGAAGACGGCGCCGGCGACGAAGTAGGGCGGGAAGATCGTCGTGTGCCAACCGGGCAGCTGCGCCGTGGCGAAGTCGAAGGACACGATGGTGTGAACCGAGACGACCAGCGGCGTCGCGACGCCGGCGAGCAGCGTATAGGCGCTCATGTAGTCGCGCCAGTGACGGCCCGCGCCGCGCCAGCCCAGGGAGAAGATGCCGTAGAGCCGCTGCGACCACTTGCCGGTCGAGCGGTCGCGGAGCGCCGCCAGGTCGGGCAGGAGGCCGAGGTACCAGAAGAGCAGCGACGTCGTGAAGTAGGTCGAGACGGCGAAGACGTCCCAGGTCAGCGGCGAGCGGAACTGCGGCCAGATGCCGAGCGTCGACGGATACGGGAACAGCCAGTAGGCGGCGAACCACGGACGGCCGGTGTGGACGACCGGGTAGAGCGCCGCGCAGATGACCGCGAACAGCGTCATCGCCTCGGAGAAGCGGTTGATCGACGTGCGCCACTTCTGCTGGAAGAGAAGCAGGATGGCCGAGATCAGCGTGCCGGCGTGACCGATACCGATCCACCAGACGAAGTTGATGATGCCGAAGGCCCACGCGACCGGGATGTTGTTACCCCAGACGCCGATGCCCTTGTAGACCGTCCAGCCGATCGCGGAGAAGAGCATCCCCGTGCCGCCCAGGCAGATCATGAACAGGAACCACCAGCCCTTGGCGGTGGGCTTCCAGACCGGCGCGAAGACCGAGTCGGTGAGCGTGAGGTCGTCGTCCGGCCCCTCGATGAGCGGCTCGGGCGTGATCGACGGCGAGATGGTGCGCGCGAGATCAGCCATTGTTGATCTCCGGATTCTTGTTCTTCACGCGCGCGAGGTGAACCGTGCGCGGGCGGGTGCCGAGCTCATGGAGCACGTCGTAGGCGCGCGGGTCGTCCTGGGCGCGCGACACTTCGCTCGTCTTGTCGTGCAACGAGCCGAAGGTGATGGCCTTCGACGGGCAGACCTGCGCGCAGGCCGACGTGAACTCGCCGTCGGCGATCTCACGGCCGGCGACGCGGGCGTCGATGCGGGCGCGCTCGATGCGCTGCACGCAGTAGGTGCACTTCTCCATGACGCCGCGACTGCGCACCGTGACGTCGGGGTTCATGCCCATGCGCGCGACGTTCTGCACGTTCGGGTGGTAGTCGAGGAAGTTGAAGCGGCGGACCTTGTACGGGCAGTTGTTGCTGCAGTAGCGGGTGCCGATGCAGCGGTTGTAGATCATCTCGTTGAGGCCCTCGTCCGAGTGCACCGTCGCGTTGACCGGGCAGACGTACTCGCAGGGGGCCTTCTCGCAGTGCACGCACATCATCGGCTGCGGCTGCACCGACGACGGGTCATTCTCGTCGCCCGAGAAGTAGACGTCGAGGCGGATCCAGTGCATCTCGCGCGACTTGCGAACCTGCTCTTTGCCGACGACCGGGATGTTGTTCTCGGCGACGCAGGCGATGACGCAGGCGTTGCAGCCGGTGCACTTGTTGAGGTCGATCGCCATCGCCCACTTGAAGCCGGGGTAGATGTGCGGCTGGTACATCGACTCGACCGGGCCCTGCTGCTCGTGGACCGTCTTCAAGTCCTCGTCGTGCTCGGTTTCGCCGTGGCCTTTGTGACCCTCTTCGACGATGGGCAGCCGCTTGAACGACGGGCGGTTGTTCAGCTCGAGCGCGATGGGCCGGCCTTCCTGCGCCCAATGCTCCTGGGTGATGGCCAGCTTCTCGCCCTTGCCTGCCTTGGTGATGGTGGCGCCGGCGGCAAACCAGCGACCGGCCGTGCGCAGCGGGGCGACGTCGGTGCCGGCGCCGCGCGCGTTGGTCTCGGTGCCGAGGTTGCGGCCGTAGCCGAGCGTGATGGTGACGCTGTCGTCGGCGTGGCCGGGCGACGGCAGCACCGACGCGGTGATGGCCTGACCGGCGAGCTTGACCTCGGCCAGGTCGTTCCTGGCGAGACCGAGCTTCGTCGCCGTCGCGGGCGACAGCAGGAGCGCGTTGTCCCAGGTCAGCTTGGTGACCGGGTCCGGCAGCTCCTGCAGCCACACGTTGTTGGCGTAGCGGCCGTCGAGGAGCTTGTAGTCGGGAACGATGTTCACTTCGATTCCCGAGGGGGCGGCGGCGAGCTTGTCGACGGCGCCGGTGACCGAGGCCGTCTGCAAGGTCGGCGACTCCTTGGCAAGCGCCGAGCCTTCGATGAGGCCCTTCTGCAGCCGGATCTGGAAGCCGATCTCGTCGAGGTGCGCGTAGCTCGAGCGCAAGAGCTGGTAGCCGCCGACTCCGCCTTCGCCGAGCAGCGCCGACCACAGCTCGGGGACGCAGATGCCGTGATAGAGCGGCGTGATGAGCGGCTGCTGAATCGTGACCGTGCCGTCGATGGAGCGGGCGTCGCCCCACGACTCGAGCTCATGCGCGCGCGGGACGAACCACGCCACGTCGTGCGCGGTCTCGTCCTCGTGCGTGCCGAGGTAGATGGCGTTCGGGACCTTGGCCAGGAGCTTGCCCAGGCCGAGGTCGGCCGGGGCCGAGTAGCTCGGGTTCCACGCCGTCACGACCAGCGTGTCGACGCGGCCGCCCTTGAGCTCTTCGGCGAGCGCCGTCAGCGGCTCGTAGCTCGGCAGGATCGGCGCCGTGTAGCTCACCGCCTGCGACTTCACCGTGGCGTTGATCGCGTGCGCCATCGCGTGGACCGCCGCCGGCTGGCGAGGTCCGACGATGACGACCGCTTCGCCGCCCGCGCCGAGGAGATCCTTGGCGAGCGCCTTGACCCACGCATTGGCCTTGGCATCCCCCGCGTCGCCCGTGCCGCCTGCGACGGCGGCGTGAAGGGCGCGCGCGATCCGCGCGATGTCCGACGCACGCGAGCGCACGCGGTGATCCGCCATCATGCCGGTGCAGGTCATCTGCGTCTCGGCGACGTACAGGCGGTTCATGGTGACGCCCGGTGCGCGGCGCTCGGCCCACTGACGCTGCTGCGCCAGCCACTGCGGCCAGCCGCCGAGGATGTCGGCGTCGAGCGTGACCACGACCTTGGCCTTGGTCAGATCGAGCTGCGTCTCGAGCGGACGGCCAAAGGCGAGCTTGGCGCCCTCGTAGGCTTCGTCCATCGAGAACGACGAGTGACCGTACCAGCGCGCCTTGGGGAACTCCGTCTGCAGCCGCTTCTGCATCGAAGCGAGCAGCGGCGAGCCCGACGCCTCGGCCAAAAAGGCCAGCTTGGCGCCGCCGTCGCCCTTGAGGGTCTCGACGTGGGTGCGGATGGTCTTGCAGAAGGTGACCCAGCCAACGCCTGCGCCGCGGTGCTTGATCTCGTGCGCGCGGTCGGTGTCGTACAGCGACAGGATGTCGGCCTGCGCCACCGTCGGGGTCTTGCCCTTGGCCACCGGGTGATCGGGGTTGCCCTCGATCTTGGTTGGGCGGCCTTCCCACGCGGTCACGATGACGCCGTTGGCGACGCCGCCGTAGGTGAGCGCGGTCGCGTAATGCAACGGGCGGCCCGGGGTCACGTCGGTCGGCTTCACGTTGTACGGCAGGACGTGCTGCGGCGGGTCCTTGCAGCCGGCCAGCTGCGTCACGCCGGCCAGCGCCAGCGATCCGCCGATGAGCTGCATGAACTCGCGGCGCGACGACCCGTCGAGCTCCGCGGCGCCGGGCGGAAACTCCGCGGCGACGGCGTTCTCGAAGGCCTTGGGATTGTCGCGCTCCTCGGTCGTCCGCCACTGCTCGGAGCCGGGGCCGGTGATGGGCGGGGTAGGAGCTCGTTTACTCATCGGTGGCACGTGGTGCAGCTGGTGCGCGAGTGGACGTCATTCATCGTTGTCGGCGACTGCGAGGTGTTGGAGCCAGACTCGCTGAAATGGGTCTCGAACGTGCCCTGACCCGGCGCGGGATCGATCATCGCCGTGATGTACTGCCGCGGTCGGATGTTCGGCTTGGGATTGCGATGGCAGTCCAGGCACCAGCTCATCTGCATGTCCGGTCCCTGGTGAATCTCGGCCATCTCGTCGACGCGGCCGTGGCAGGTGACGCAACCGACGCCCTTGGCCACGTGGATCGAGTGGTTGAAGTAGACGAAATCGGGCAGTCGATGCACCTTTTTCCACTCGATCGCCTGGCCCGTGAAGTACGACTTCCGGACCAGGTCGAGGTAGGGGCTCTGATTCCAGATCTGCGCATGACAGTTCATGCAGACGCTGGTAGCCGGGTAACCCGCCGAGGACGACGTCTCCACCGTGTTGTGACAGTAACGGCAGTCGATGCCGTCGTCAGCCACGTGATGGCGATGATCGAATTCGATGGGTTGGGTGACCGGCTCGTGCTGCAGCGTAGCTAGCGGGGTGCGCTTGTAGAGGAGTAGCAGCAACAAGCCACCCCCAGCGCCTCCAGCCAATAGAGCAAGCACGAGACGGATGACAGTGTTCGACCAGGGGGGGAAGAGTGGTCTCATGGTGGCGCGTATTTGCGCCGCATCTATAAATTTTTACGTCCGCATGTCAACCGAAAATATTGCGCGGCGCGGCGCAGTGCGGCTTTGCAGGCTTCGGAAAAAGGCCAACAGCTCTCGGCTTTCAGCGTCCAGCCTGCAGAGTCAGCCTCGGAAGAAAGGCGATCGAACGAAAACAAAATCGTTCAAGGAGGGAGCGCGAACGTCGTCGGATCTCGGAGGTCCGAAAGTTCCGAGCGTCCATGCGCGCGTGTCAGGCTGACACCTGATTGCCGATTACTGGAAAGCCTTCTTCCGACGTACCATCGCTTACCAAGAATCGATGATGCGCGGACGGCCGCTCAGCCCGTAGGTGACGATCTTGCGGCGTCGTTCGGCGTCTTCGGTCGCGGCCGCCTTGTTGTTCGACTTGACGTAGATCGTCGCGCCGGCCGGCGGCGCGGTCAGGCACTTGACGTCCGTGTAGTCCATGTCGACCGTTCCATTCGAGCCAAAGTAGATCTGGACGCCGCCGGTGGTCGGCATGGCCAGGCGCGTCGCCGCGGAGAAGGTGGGGGTGCTCGTTCCGTTGGGCAGCGCCAGATCGGCGCCCTTGTAATAGGAGTCGGTGGTCGCGTCGCTGCCGGCGCGAATGACGATGCCGTTCTCCATGCCGGTGGTGCTGTTGGGGCAGGTCGTCGTCGTCGTCGTGCAGCTGCCGAGCGTATCGGTGACCTGACACCACTGCAGCTGGTTGTTGGGCGCGGCGCGCAGATCGATGAGATAGGTCGACCCCGTCGAGATGGCGCGCCGGTGCACCAGGTTGATGGTGTTGCGGATCTGATTGGCCCATTTGTCGGCGTCGTCCGACGATCGGCTGCGCTTGATCGACATGATCGCCAGCGACGAGATGATGCCGACCAGCGTCACGACGGCCATGAGCTCGACGAGCGTAAATCCGCGGGTGCGCTTCATGGATTGGCTCCCAGGTTGCGCAGCTCGATCTGCGCGGTGACGGCGCGGCGTAGATAGCCGTCCTTGACCGTGGCCGACGTCGTCGCCGGCTCGTTCTCGGTGCGCACCGGCAGGCCGTCGCGGAAGCCCGCGATCTCGGCCTCCGAGCGCGCCACCAGCGTCAAGCGCACCGATGTCGCCACCGTCGGTGCGCAGCCCGGCGATGGCGTGACGGGGTCGTCCGTCTGGTAGCAGATGCGGCCGTCGGCCATGACGAGCGCAATCTGCATGTCCTCGATATTTTCGGCGATGATCTGCCACGGGTACCCGGTGCTCGAGACGTCGGTGTTGCCCATCGGCGCCGTGCGCATCGTCAGCTTGGGCGTCGCTGTCGGATTGCCGCTTTCGCCGACCGCCATCACGCGGTACTGCGTGACGCCGCCGGTGACGTGGCGGATGAGCGCCTTGTGCGTCGACGACAGACTGGCGACGCAATTGTCTGCGCTCGGCTGCTTATTGTAACAGGTGTTCGACTTGGCGGGATTATCCTGGAGGAACTTCGAGCCGCTCGAGCCGCCGTGAGCCGATCCCGCCGATACCTCGCGGGTGCAGTTGAGCAGGCTGCAGTCGTAGGTGTGCGTCGAGCCGCCGTCGTTGGTGCAGGTCTTGTCTCCCGCGGGAAACACGATCTGGAACAGGTCGCCGTCGTTGTAGGCCGACAGATTTGGTGGGATGCCACCTTTGCTCGACGCGTCGAAGATGGTGACGTTGGCGCCGGACGAGCCGCTTCCGTAGACCGGCGTGGTGTCGTCCGCAGTCATCACCTGAAACCAATCGGGATCGCCGTCACTGACACGCGCAGCCGTCGTTGGAACGCCGGGAAACGTGTTGGAGTCGAACCATTGGAAAGCATAGACCGTCGACGCGGCCCCGGAGCAGCCCGGTGGGACCGAAAACGCCTGCGACAACTTGCCGCCGGAGATGCCGCGGCCGGCCTGGCGGATGGCGCGCTCGAGCATCAGCATCGAGACCCGCAGCGTCTGCTGCATCTCGGCGATCTGATTTTGCCGCTGCGTCTGACGATTGAAGCTGATGTGCATCTGCATGGCGCCGGCGACGATGAGGCCCGCCAGCGCCAAGGAGATCATGAGCTCGATGAGCGTGAAGCCGCGGGCCCTTCTCATGGCTGATAGACTCCGGAGCGCAAGACGACGTAATGGTCGGGGTCGCTCGCCGCGCTGGTGTTGGCGTCGTTCCAACCGATGACCACCTGCGCTTCGAAGAGCGTGGCCGTCAGCCCCGCCCCCGGCGGCGTCGTCACCGACGTCACCGGGCCCGAGGCGTTGGTCGACACCACGTAGTACTTCTGCGCGTTCGCATCCGTGTCGGCCTTGAGCGGCAGACCGTTGTTGAGCGTCACGTACACGCACGAGTCCTTGGATTTGCCGAAGCCGGTGAGCGCCGTCAGGCAGGTGGTCTCGCAGTTGGTCCAGTTCGAAGCCGGCGTCGTCGAGACCAGACAGAGCAGCGCCGTCTTGGGCGCCACGCGGATCGATTCCATGACGAGGATCGCGCGCTGCTGCGCCTGGGTCAGACGCGACGCCGTCATCGATCCCGTGATCGACGTCGTCAGCGTCTTGAACAGCGCCAGCATGCCGACGAGGACCACCGCCAGCGAGATCAGGATCTCGACGAGCGAGGTGCCTCGTTGCCGCCCTCGTCGCGTCATTGCTCACTCCACTTGATGGTGCTCATGGTCGGTCCATTCGGTCCGCTGCCGCCGGTGGATTTGTTGTTCCATCCCGGCTTACCGACGACGGCCGTCTGCTGGGAGATGCCGTTGATGAAGGCGTGCCCGTCGTAGATGCGGATCGACGAGATGCCGGCGTTGTTGAGCGTGATCGTCGACGAGACGCTGGCCGGCGCCGGGTTGGTCGTCGCGCCGTTGCCGTCGACGCTGAGGCCGAAGAAGCTGCCGTTGGCGTTGGCGCACAGGCCCGCTTCTGTCGACCCCGAGGAGGCGACGTACACGGTGGTGTCGCTGACGTACGGCGCCGCCCACACCTTCTCGTTGTTGGGCGCGTTGAACTTGTAGACGATCTTGGCGGTCGTGCAGCTGGCGGTGCCGGCGACGTCGGTGTCCTCGAGGCCGTACACGTGGTAGGGCGGATAGCCGCTGCCGCTCGCCGCCGGCAGGGTGGTGCCGTCGGGGTTGCTGCCGCCCGCGACGTAGAGGCGCACCTGCGAGCCGCCGACGACGAAGGTGCCCATGCCGGCGAAGACCGGCTCGCCGAGCGTCGCGATCTTGCAGGCGGTGAGCAGCTTGAGATCGACGCGGAAGACGCGGCCGGCGGTGTCGACGACGTAGGCGCGGTCGTAGACGCCGTCCTGATCGGAGTCGACCATGTTGGGGAAGCCGGCGAAGCCGTAGGCGGTCGTGCCCGTGGCATCGAGCGTGACCTTGCCCCACGCGCCCGTCGTCGGCTTCTTGTTTGGCACCGGCGACGCGTTCGGCGCGGTGGTGGCGCCGAGCACCCAGCCCGTCGATGCGTCGAGGACGTAGACGTACTCGGGCTGCGTGCCGTCGATGGCGGGATTGGCGAGGCCGGAGGTGGCGACCACGACCCAGTCGACGCCGCTCGGCGTGATGGCGACGCCGACGGCCGGCGACGTGGGTCCGCCGATGAAGTCGGGATCGGTGAAGTCTTGCGACCAGAGCGGGAAGGGCAGCGTGCCGACCGGGGTCGTGCCGCTGAACTGCATCGCGGTCCAGCCGACGGCGGTGATGGCGCTCCACTGCCGGCCGAGGTTGGCGAACGCGCCGGTGACGAACTGGTTCGCCGGCCGACCGGTGATGGTGTTGCCGGGCGTGTAATAGAGATCCTCGACGGCGACCGAGCCGTCGACGTCGGCGCGCGGATAGCTCGGCTGGCTCGAGCTGCTGCGGATCTTGGGCGTGTTGTTCTTCAGCGCGTTGAGGAGCGTGGGCGGCACGTAGGCCCAGACTTCCTTGCCGGTGCCGTAGTCGGGCGTGGTGCTGCCGCCGCCGGTCGGCGCGAAGCAGCCGCGCACGAGGCGCGTGGCCGACGCCGCGCACGCCAGCTCGGTCGGGTTGTGGAAGTTGCCGGCGTCGACGGCGTGGAGCATGCCGTCGGCGGCGCCGAAGAGCGACAGCGTGCGGCGCGTCATGATCGACGTGGTCGAGCCCTGCCAGGTCGAGCTCGTGTAGGCGGTCTTGAACACCGACAGCGACGTGTTGGTGCCGTCGAGCCACTGCGGATGGCCGGGCGGACCGACGACGGCGGGCGACGAGTTGTGCACGGCGCCGAGCTTCCAGGCGCGCTGCACGGTGCCGGCCGCGGTCGGCGGCGAGCCGGTGATGGTCGCAGTCTCCCAGCCGCGCGTCCACTCGAGCACGTAGAGCGCGTCTTTGTCGTCGACGACACCGTCGCCGGTGAAGTCGAAGAGGTAGTTGCCCGCGATCTTGAGCGCGCGGTCGGCCGGCGAGAGCAGGTTCTTGTAGAGCGTGGTCGAGCCGACCGTGACCAGGCCATTGCCAGAGGTGAGCGCCATGTACGCGCCGGCGTTGTTGGTGAAGAGGCCGAGGCGCGTCGACGGGGATTGGCTGGCGAGGACGGCACCGGCGTCCCAGCTCGGCGTCGGCGGGTTGATGTCCGCCAGCGTCGTGGGGTCGAACAGCGGCGTCGAGTAGAAGTGGCCGCGCAGCGAGTAGTCGCTGGCGGTGACGGTCCACGCGGAGCTCGGGGTCTCGACCGTGCCGTTGAAGACGACGTTGGCCAGCGGCACCGGCGCGGCGAACTTGTACTCGCCGTGCGGGATGGCCTCGTAGCCGACGTTGGCCGTCGTCAGCTTGGGCTGGCAGAGCTGCGAGGACGACACGAAGGTCGCCTTCCACTGGAGCTGATGGCCGACGATGCCCTTGCCGAGCACGTCGATGGCGAGGTCGCCCGAGGTGCCGTGCACCGGCAGCCCCATCGGGTTCCAGCTCACCCCGCCGTCGACGCTCCACGAGAACTGGATGTCGGCGTCGGGCACCGTGTCACAGCCCGGCGACGGATACTGCGCGGTGAAGCGGAAGCGGATCTTCGACACCATGACGTCGGTGGCGGTCAGGCCGGCCGGGATGTCGCCCGCTTTGACCTGGTTGTTCGAGACGACCTCGCCGCCGTTGATACGCTCGATCAAGAAGACGACGTCGTTGTAGTCGAGGTCGGCGGAGGCCGCCGGCAAGTCCTCGAGCGCCATGATCCAGCGGTTGGGGTCCGACGACGGCGCGTTGACGACGAAGTGGGGCACGTTGCCGGCGGCGTCGGTCTTGATGATGTTGACCGTGTTGTCGAGGACGATGTTGTGGTAGGTCGGCGTGTTGAGGCGCGCGATGGTGGCCAGATCCATCCAGCCGAGGTCGGCGCCGAGCGGCGTGTAGCAGGTCGCGACGTCGCGCTCGCAGCCGATGGCCTGCTTGCGCAAGACCGTGTTGCTGCCCTTCTGGCCGCGGTCGGGGTTCAAGATGTTCTTGGTGAACCAGGGAAGGCTGCGCACCGTCGTCGAGCCGCTGCCCGCGATGCCGACGCCGGCGTTCGGCAGATCGGACGAGTAGAAGGTGACGGAAAAAAAGACGATCTCCTTGTTGCCCTTGATGATGCCGAGGTCGACGGTGCGGTCGGCCTCGTTGCCGATGGTGCCGTCGTTGTTGACGTCGTAGTCGGGGATCCCGTCGGGGACCGCGGAGACGTCGTTGGCCGGCGCATAGTTGTTCCACGTCGTCAGGTCGGCGTCGTCGTCGCAGTTCTGGAAGATGAAGTCGTCGGTGTGATCGACGGCGGCCGACGAGTTGGCCACGCCGCTCAGCACTTCGAGGATGTGCGGCACGTGCTTGTGGTAGTAGCTGGCGCCGTCCTGGTAGTTGAGCCCGCTGTTCGACACGTCGGGCGTGGTGCCGGATCCGGTGATGTGGAAGAGGCCGTCCACGGGACGGTTGGGGCTCTTGAGCGTCTGGAACCAGTCGGCGATGCCGTCGCCGTCGTTGTCGGCGAGATAGTCGTTGCCGCTCGTGTCGGTCTTGACGAAGGGCTTGGAGCCGCTCTTCAGATCGTCGAGGTAGAACCAGCCGAGCATGTGCGAGGCGCCGGCGTTGCGGTAGACGTACTTGACCGTCACGTCCTGATCGAACGGCAGCTTGATCTTCTGCGGATCGAGCGGCACGAGGTTGGTGTCGAGGGCGATCGGCTGCGCGCCCGTCGAGGACACCTGAACCGCCGTCGACTGCGAGAAGTCCGTCGACGTGAATCCCGACGGGTTGGTCAAGCGGTTGATGTCGCCGACGCAGGCTGCGCCAGAGCCGCCGATGGCCGCCTTGACGCGGAGCTGGCGCACGCCGAAGACGAGGCCGCACACGGCAGTGGCCGCGAGCGCGAGCCTGAACAGACGAGCGTTCATCGGTGCACCATCCCTTGCGGCTTGGGCGGCGGAGGCAGCGGCGCACCCTGCATCTTCTCCTGCGGCGGCACGGTACCCTGCTGCGGTCCGCCCGACGCACCACCCCGTTGCGACGCCGCCGTCGGGGAGACCGGCTTCAAGCGGTCGCGTAGAAAGTGGATGACGTTGCGCGCCGACTGCGGATCGATCTTGGCCATGCAGGCCGAGTCCTTGTTGACGGCGTACGGCTTCTGCATGAACGCCTCCAGCCACTTGGCGTCGTGCGCGCGCGCCGCCAGCGTGATGTCGACCATCTTCGACTTGTCCGCGTTGGTCGGGCCGCCCTGGCCGACGACATGGCACTTGGCGCAGCGCTGCGAGAAGATCGCCTGACCGCGCCCGTCGGCGAGCGCCGTCGACGAAGCGAGGAGGGCCAAGAGGATCACGCTTCTACGCATCACAGTCCTTTCACGGTGGTCGTTGTGCCGCCGGTGCCGAGCACACCGATGGAGGTCTCGCTCGATCCGGAGTTCGATTCGTGACCGCCGCAGCCGCCCTCTTGCGAGTAGCAATTGTCGGGGGTGGCGGGGATGCCTTGTGGGCCGCCGATGATGATCCAGACCTCTCCCGACGCCAGCGCCGGGCCGGACGCGTTGACGAGCTGCCCGAAGCCGTGGATCTCGACGTAGTGGCCCTGGTCGTAGGTGTCGGTTTGAGCGGCCGTCTCGCCCGACGCGAGCACCGTCGGGTCGACGTAGGCGAGATCATCGGGGTCGTTGCGGACGCACCAGCGATACTGAACCTTGGCGCCGCCGGAGGTGCCGGCGGTGTAGAAGGTGCTGCCCTTGAACTCGTTCCACGTGTTGGTGCTGATGGGAACGGAGTTGGCGCCGCAGAGCTCCTTGATGCCCGAGCGCAGCAGCGGGGTCCAACCGGTGCCGCTGTTCCACAGCGCGAGGACGTTGCCGCCGAGATAGTCCTTGGCGACGGCGACGGCGTATTCGGCGGCGTAGAACGCCTGTAGGCCTTCGCGATCGCCACCGGCGACCGAGAGATCCTGTTGCGTCGAGAGGATGACGGTGGCGGCGGCGCCGACCATCACGATCATCAACATGAACACGATGAGCAGCGAGAAGCCGCGATCGCGTCGGCGGCGGAGTGGGCGGATTTGCGGCACGGTGCGGGCGTGCTGTGCAAGCCGACGGCCAGCGACTCCCCCGCGCGATGACGGCACTTACGTCATTCGAGACGCAGCTAGCTGCGTAAACTTTGCGGAGTCGCGAAAACTTTAGGTGTGGGTAGCGGCGCACTTCGTGCGCCCAAACGGCTAACGGCGAACGGCCAGCATTACCGATTTGAATCGACGAGGCCGTGACGGATGGCGAAGCGGGTCAGGCCCTGCGCGTCGTGGAGATCGAGCTTCGACATCAAGCTGACGCGATGGGCGTTGACCGTGTGGACGCTGATGCCGAGCTTGGTCGCGATCGCCTTGTTGGTGTTGCCCTCGGCGATGAGCTGCAATACTTCGCGCTCGCGGCCGCTCAAGCGATCGATCGGATTCGACGCCGAGGCCGCGTCCACGACCTCGGACGAGTAGTAGGGCTGATTGACGAGCGCGCCGCGGATCGCGCGAGCTAGCTCCGAGACATCCGCCCCCTTGACCACGTACCCGTGGCAGCCCGCTTCGCGCGCGCGCTGTACCACCGCCGGCGACGAGTGCATCGAGAGCACGACGACCTTGGTGTCGCTGCCGCCCTCGCGGATGCGCTTGATGGCTTCGGTGCCGTGCAGCTCCGGAAGGGAGAGATCCATGACGACGACATCGGGATGCAGCTCCGACGTCAACCGCACGGCCTCGATGCCGTCCGCCGCCTCACCCACCACTTCCAGGTCCGACGAGGTGCCCAGAAGGGCGCGCAAACCTTGTCTGACGACCGTGTGATCTTCGACCAGGAGAACCCGCGTTCGCATGTTCCTACCTTAGCACTTTAAGATTACACTTACAGCGTGACTGGATGGACTTATCTGACGGTCTTGTGCGCCGCGCTACTTTTTGCAACGAACATTGGCGTGCTCGTAGCTACGCTTCGACTTTCACGAAGGAATCGGCGATTGGAGGAAAAACTGGCGGAGCGAAACTCGAAGCTCCACGCCTTCGCGGTGGAGCTGATCCGGGCGGAAGAAGATCAAAGAAGTAGGATTGCCAGAGAGCTCCATGACGGAGTGGGGCAGATCATGACGGCCGTCAACATCGAGCTCCAGCTGTTACACGAGGCGGCTCCGACGCAGGTCAAGGCGCGCGTCGAAGACGTGCGTGCGCTTGCCGCGCAGTGTCAAACCGAGATGCGTCGCGTTTCGCACGAGCTCAGGCCGGCGATTCTCGACGAGCTTGGTCTCGCCGAGGCGGTGCGCGCGCTCGTGCAGCGAATGGCGAAGCACGCGCACATCGAGATCGGTTGCGACGTGCATGGGGACGTCGACAAGATCTCCGCCGACTCGGTGATTGCCTGCTACCGGCTCGTGCAGGAGGCGCTCAACAACGTCGTGCGTCACGCAGACGCGGCGCGCGCCGACGTGATGTTGCGCCGCGAGCAAGATCGGCTCACGGTCATGGTCACCGATGACGGCCGCGGCATCCGCTACGATCCTTCGTCGCCCGACACGCAGCGCGACGGCCACTTCGGGCTGCTCGGAATGCAGGAGCGCATCCGCGCCATCGGCGGCACGTTCCACTATGGGCCGCCGCCGGACAAGCGAGGTACGCAGATTCTCGCGGAATTTCCGGTCACGTAAGGATAGCGTGAATCCGCTATCGGACTGTGCTAGGCTGGGTCGGTAGAAGATGCCTGTCTGCAGTCGCTGCCATAAGGACTGGCCCGAGCAGTACTGGGTTTGTCCGGAAGACGGGACCGTCCTGACGGCCTCGCGCACTGCTGTGGGCGGATCGTCACCAGGGACGCCGATCGGGATCCCGCGCGAAGAAGATCTGCAGCCGGGCACCATGATCGGCGAGTACTGCGTCGAGGGCAAGCTGGGCGAGGGGGGCATGGCGACGGTGTTCGCCGCGACCCATCCGCTCATCGGCAAGAAGGTCGCCATCAAGGTGATCTCGCGGCGGCTGTGCGCCGATCAGCACGCGGTCGAGCGCTTCATCAACGAGGCGCGCACCGTCAACCAGATCGGCCATCCCAACCTCGTCGACATCTTCGCCTTCGGCGTCCTGCCCGATGGGCGCGCCTATCTGGTGATGGAGTGGCTGCAAGGCGAGACGCTCGCCGATCGGCTCGCGCGCGAGCGGCCGAGCGTGCCGCGCGCGCTCGACATCCTCATCCAGATCATCGACGCGCTCGAGGCGGCGCACGAAAAGGGGATCGTTCACCGCGATCTCAAGCCGCACAACATCTTCATCCTCGAGCGCAAGGACGCGGTGCGCGTCAAGCTGCTCGACTTCGGCATCGCCAAGCTCGCCGACTCGGACGCCAGCGTGCCGAAGACGCGGTCGGGCGTGGCCATGGGCACGGCGGGCTACATGTCGCCCGAGCAGGCGCGTGGCAAGAACGTCGACCATCGCACGGACACCTACGCGTTTGGCTGCGTCGCCTGGGAGATGCTGCTCGGGCAGCTGCCGTTCGTGGCCGATACCGCGATCGACATCCTGGCGATGCACCTGGCGGCGGCGCCGCCGTCGCCGCGGACGCTGTGGGCCTCGATCCCGGGCGGGATCGAGAAGATGCTGCAGCAGATGCTGTCCAAGGAGCCGGACGGACGGCCGTCGCTGCCGCAGGTGCGCGCCGTCCTCGATTCGACGTTCCGCGCCCTGACGCCGTCGCTCGGCATGGCGGTGCGGGCGGGCAGGCCGAAAGAGCGGCGCTGGCTGCGCTGGGTTGGCCTGGCCGGCGCGATCGCGATCATCCTCGGCTCCGGGATCTACGCCTACCTGACGACGCGCGAGCATGTAGTGGCGCTGCCGCCTGCCGCGCCGATCGCCGCACCGACGGTGACAGCCCCGGCTGTGCCGCAAAAGCGCAGCACGCTGGTGGTCTACGCGCCGGCGGGCGCGCGCGTCGAAGTCGACGGCAAACAGCTGGTCTCGCGCGGCGCGCCGGTCAAGCTCGACGTCGCCGGCGGCCAGCACCGCGTGGTGGTGACGGCGCCGCGCCGGCAGCCGTTCGACGACCTCGTCAGCGTCGCGGCGGGCGCGATCGCCGAGGTCCGCCCCAAGCTGTTGCGGCTCGAGCGAGGCGCGCCCAGGGGCGCCGACACGGTCAAGCCGACCGCCGGACCGACGCCATCGACGTCGACGGCGCCACCGACGGCAGACAAGCCCGACGACAAGACCCAGAAAAAGACCACCGGCGATTACACGCTCGATCCGTTTTAAAAACGGGAGATAATAGGGGCGCGAATGCGCCTTCTCGGCCTTGTGGCGGTAGCGATGACGCTCCCGCTGACCGCGCTTCCAGTGGCGGCCGCCCCTCCGCCGGCTCCGGCGCCCGTCGCGGATCCGGCCCGCGATCACTACGAGCGTGGGCTGGCCAAGTACAACCTGGCCGAGTTCGACGCCGCGATCGCGGAGTTCAAGCAGTCGTACGAGCTGTCGAAGGCGCCGCGCCTCCTGTTCAACATCGCGCAGGCCTATCGACTGAAGAAGGACGCCGAGTCGGCGCTCTATTTCTACAACACGTATCTGCGCGCCGAGCCCAATCCGCCCAACGTGCGTGACGTCGAGGAGCGCATCGAGGAGATGCGGCGCGCCGTCGACGATCAGCGCAAGCACAACGAGACGGCCGCGCCCGTCCCGGCCCAGCCGACCGCGCAGGTGCAATCGCCGCCGCCGTCGTCGGATGCGCCGTCGCGCGCGCGCAGGCTCAAGGTAGCCGGCGTGACCGTCGGCGTCCTCGGCCTCGCCGCGGCCGCAGTCGGGGCCGGCATGTTGGGCCTGGCCTCGTCCGACGCGTCGACCCTCCGGCGGGTGGCGACCTCGGGCGGGATGTGGACGGCAGCAAACGATGCGACCTACCGCGAGGGGCAGAGCGCCCAGACCGCCGGCATCGCGCTCGTCAGCATCGGCGGGGCGCTGGTGGTGGCAGGCGGCATCACGCTCATCGTGGCCCTTCGTCGCTGAAACGCGTTCTACTCTTGTGCTACCGTGCGCGCATGTATCGCACGCTCGTGCTGACCTTCCTGGCCGCCGGCTGCGGCAACGACCAGTTCGTCTCCAACTGCACCGCCGCTGCGCCGGGCGCCGAGGCGTCGATCGCGCCTGGTCACACAGGCGCCGCGACCGCGATTCTGCCGGGCGGTCGCGCCGTGACGCCGGCGGGGACGCTGCTCTCGGTCGGCGGCTTTCCCATCGCGCTGCGCGTCTTGCCGGGCGACCGCTACGTCGTCGTCAGCGATGATGCTCAGGAGGATCAGGCGCTGTCGGTGGTCGATCTCGAGGCCGTCGATCCGCTCGCGCCCGTCGTATCGTCGGAGAGCTACCCGCTGACGCGCCGCTCCAAGCACACCGCCGGGCTGCTCTATGGCATGGCGCTCACGAAGGATGGCAAGCGGCTCTACGTGTCGAACGGCGGCTACGATCCCGTCGACGACGCGCAGCCGACGGCGATGCACTACAACACCGTCCAGGTCTTCGACGTGGCCGGATCGCCGCCGGCGCTGTCGCGCAACGATGCGCTGACCGTGCGGCTGTACTACGTGACGTCGGGGCAGCGGGTGCCGACGGGCATCGCGCTCTCGTCGGACGAGACGCGGCTCTACGTCGCCACCCAGGCCGACAACTCGCTGGCCATCGTGAGCCTCGCCGCCGGCGCGGGATACGGCGCCGAGATCGGCCGCGCGCAGCTCCCCGGCGTCGGCGCCTACGACGTCGCCGTCGACGAGGCGTCGCATACCGCGTTCGTGTCGTTGTGGGGCGGCGATGGCGCCGGCGGCGACGGGGTGGTCGCGGTCGACGTCGCCGACGCGAGCGCGCCGGTCGCGGCGGCGGGCGTGATCTCGACGGGCAAGGCGGCCGAGGCCGAGCTGCTCGTCGCGGGCAAGCTGTTCGTGTCGAACGCCGACGCCGATACGCTCTCCATCGTCGATGCCGCGTCGCGCGCGGTGAAGACGATGCCGGCCACGAGCGGGATGATCCTCGGCGCGACGCCGAACTCGCTCGCCGTCGACGCGGCGGCGGGGCGCATCTATGTCGCCAACGCCGGCGAGAACGCGGTCGTCGCCCTCGATCTCGACTCGCTCGCCATCCTCGGCAAGCTGCCGACGGCCTGGTATCCGACGTCGGTGGCCGTGCGCAGCGACGGTGGCCTGGTGATCGCGTCGGCGCGCGGCCTCGGACCCGGGCCGTCGGACGCGATGACGCCGCCGTCGTTCGCGGCCGGGACGCTGCAGCTGGTCGCCCGGCCGACGGCAGAGGAGCTGACCGCGGGCGCCGCTGCCGTCGCCGCCAATCTCGAGCGGCCGCGCACGCTCGAGGCGAAGCTGACCTGCCCAGCGAGCGGCGCGTCGAAGTTCGCCGTGCCGGCGGCGCTCGGTCAGCCCGGTGCGATCGAGCATGTGTTCCTGGTCGTGCGCGAGAACAAGACCTACGACGGCCTGCTCGGCGACCTCGAGGGCGGCAACGGCAAGCCCGAGCTCGCCATCTTCGGCGAAGAGGTGACGCCCAACGCGCACGCGCTGGCGCGCAGCTTCGCGCTCCTCGACAACTTCTATTCGCACGCGGAGCTGTCGGTGCAGGGCCACGAGTGGACCACCGGCTGCATCGCCAACGACTACACGGAGAAGTCGTGGTCGCACTCGGACGACTACGGGCGCGCCTATCTGCCGGCGCTACCGTGGGGTCCCGCGTCGCAGCTCTCGCATCTGGCGACGCCGGGGTCGGGCAGCATCTGGCGCCACCTCGACGTGGCGGGCGTGCCGTATCACAACTACGGCGAGATCGCGAACACCGGCGACGCGCAGACTTTGGCCGATCCGGGATTCCCCGGCGTCTTCTTCAACACCCAGATCTCCGACGTCAACAAGGTCGATTACGTGATCGCGAACCTCACCGATCCCAACCTCAAGGTCGAGCCGTTCACCTATCTCTTGCTGCCGAACGATCACACCAACGGCACCGCCAAGGGGCAGCAGACCCCGGCGTCGATGATCGCCAACAATGACGAAGCGACGGGAATCTTCATCGACAAGCTGTCGCGCACGCCGCTGTGGAAGTCGTCGCTGGTGTTCGTCATCGAAGACGATCCGGGCGGCACACTCGATCACGTCGAGGCGCATCGGTCGATCTGCCTCGTCGCCGGCCCGTGGGTGAAGCGCGGCTACAAGAGCTCGACCAACTTCGACCTCGGCAGCGTCTACCACACGATCGAGCTGATCCTCGGCGTGAGCCCGATGAACTTGAACGACGGCCACGCCGCCGCGATGTACGAGCTCTTCTCGGACAAGCCCGACTACTCGCCGTGGAGCTACGTGCCGCGGCGCACGCCGGTCGCCATGAACAGCGCCAGCGCCCCTCTCGCCGACGAGGCGGCCAAGATCGACTTCACCCGGCCCGACCAGGCCGACCTGACGCGCATGCTGTGGAAATCGGTCAAGGGCGCCGACAGCGAGCCGCCCGGCTCGACGCGTCTCCGCGTCGTTCCCGACGACGACGATTAGAGGCAATGCCCGTCAGTGAAGAACGAATAGCTTCGGGACGGCTGGGTCGCGGAGGTAGCAAGGCGCGCTGCCGGCGTCGGAATCCGTCGCAGTCGCCGCTGCGCGGCGTGCTCCTCCAGCGGACCCGCTGATGTCGCGCTGCGCGCGACGCGGGTCCTTTACGCCGCCGGCAGCGCGCCTTACTACCTCCGCTCTGCGCGTCGGGCACGTTGCAAATGAGCGAGGGAGCGCCCTGGTACCAGGCGCAAGAGCGGGCGCAGCCGTCCCGAGGCTATTCGTTCTTGACTGACCGAGTATGAAGTGGCGCTAGCGGGGCGGGTGCGATATCGGGTGCAGATTGGCGCGCACCCCCGCAGTGACCGAGGGAGCGGGCTCTTGCCCGTGACCGAGAGAGCGAGGAGGTACGCGCCAAGATGCGCCCGATATCGCACCCGCCCCTAGTGTTTGTGGCGGTGGTGGGCGTCGGACGCGTGAGAGTGGGAGTGCTCGAGGGGGTCGTGGTGGTGGGGGTGGCTGTGGGGCTCGGGGCCTTCGGTGCCGTCGTGGGGGTGCTGGTGGTGCTCGTCGTGGGTGTGCAGGTGCTCGTGGTCGAGGGGGGCGTGCGCGTGGCGATGGGCGTGGCGCTCGGTCAGGAGGAGCGCGACGCCGGCGGCGATGAGGAGCGCGGCGGCGAGCACGCGCAGCGACGGGGATTCGTGGGCGATCGGGATGGCGAGCGCGGCGCCGGCGAAGGGGGCCGCCGCGAAGAGGACGCCGGTGCGGGCTGCGCCGAGCGTGCGCGTGGCGGTGACGTAGAGGAAGAGGCTGAAGCCGTAGGCGAC
>JAQBQH010000041.1 GCA_028287105.1 Myxococcales bacterium | reverse complement strand
CGGCGGCGTAAAGGACCCGCGTCGCGCGCAGCGCGACATCAGCGGGTCCGCTGGAGGAGCACGCCGCGCAGCGGCGACTGCGACGGATTCCGACGCCGGCAGCGCGCCTTGCTACCTCCGCGACCCCAGCCGTCTCTTCGCTTCACTGACCGGCATCGCCGCGAGGGCCTGTCCGACAGCCCCTCGCGTCAGTAGGTCTGCACGACCGGCGGAACCTGGCCCTTGCGTCGCTTGCGCTCGCGCAGCAGATCGAAGGCGGTCGCGGAGACGACGGCGCTACCGCTCTCGAGCAGGCGCTGCGCTTCGTCGGCGTCGCGCGCTTCGGGCGGCGTGGTGATGGCGCGCGCTTCGGGAAAGCGATCCTGCAGCGCCTTCGGGATGGCGCCGTCGAGGACCCCGTCGGCGCCGGCCCACTCGATGGCGGCGGCGTCACCGACGACGAGCGCGCGCACGCCCGCCTTGTGCGCGGCGTCGACGATCAGCTTCCAATCGCCACCGGCGACGATGATCCCGTCGCTGCCGGCCTTGGCCGCCGCTTCGGCTTCGTCTTCGTTGCGCACCCGCACCAGCGCCAGCTTCTGCGGCCAGGGGCGGCCGATCAGCACCGAGCGGCGCAGGAGCGCGCCCGCGGTCCGGAGCTCGACGGTGTGCCCGCCCGGCCACAGCCCGCGCAGCTCGCAGCGGATCTGGGTCCGCACGCGGTTGCAGCCGTCGGTGCGCGGCCGCCCGTCGATCCAGATCTCGGCCGCGCGCGCGCGATCGTCGACGACGAGCGACCACGAAGCCTGCGTCGCGTACGACGAGACGAAGCGCAGCCGCGGGCTCGTCGCGGCGCAGCCGGCGAGGGACAGCGCGGCGAGCGTCAGGGCGACGGCGGAGGAGCGCATCTAGCGAGCATTGACGCCGATCCCGCTGCCGGACGCAACCCAGCGATCGATGGCCTCGGCCATCTTGTGGCGCGCCGCGTACAGCCGCGCCGGATCTTTTTCCCACTTGTAGGTCTTGCCGCCGATCGACGCGGCTAGCGCCTCGGCCTCGGCCTGTCCGACGGCGCGCGCGTAGAGCTTCAGGTACTCGTAGTCCTCGAGCCCCTCGCGAATGAGCGCCAGCCGCACGCTCTCGACGGGAATGTCGCTCTTGCCGCCGATGACCGACGGCCGTCCGGGGTAGAAGAGGGTGCCGTCGCCGTTGCCGCCGAAGAGCCGTTGATCGCGCCAGGGATCGAGCCCGCGCGCGTAGGCCTCGACGGTGTTGTAGTAGAGCTCGCCGCCGATGCGGTAGCGGAAGGTGAGCCACTCCATGATGCGATGGCTCATGGCCGGCGCGTCGACGACGTAGCTCGGCCAGCCGGTGAAGTACTCGCCACCGACGATGTCGCAGCCGTGGCTCATACAGCTCTGGTACCACCAGATGCGCTCGCCGTGCCCCGCGTGCGCGTCGTAGGCGGCGCGCGGCGGGGCGCTCGAGTTGCCCGGCTTGTCGTCGACGAAGTTGATGATCGGGCACCAGATGTCGACGACGCCGTGCAGCCGCTCGGTGAGCGCGTGCGTCACCAGTCGCGGAACGTCGCGCGTCACCCGCCGCAAGAGGTCGCCGCGGCGCCGCGCCTCGTCGAATTTGTCGTCGCCCGGCTCGTCGATGGTGTAGTCGAACACGCGCCCGAGCCAGCCGCGCTGCCGGAGGTGCGCGACGTACTGGCGCACATACTCGTCGCGTTCGGCGCCGGCGAGCTTGTACGGCACGCGCAGATCGAGCGCCGTCCAGCGCGCGCCCTCGGCCGGCCCGCCGCGGTCGACCTTGCCGTCGAGGAACGGGCCCACTTCAGCGTCGTAGGGCGACCAGTCTATCTGCAGCTTGCCGCCCACGCTCTTCCACGGCGCCGGGTCCATGCTGCCGCCGTGCAGGCTCACGCGGTGACGCAGCGCCGCCACCTCGTAGCGCTCGACCAGGAGGCGCGCCGCCTCGCCCGACAGGCCCGGATGCGCCTTGTCGACGGCGCGCGCGGCGAAGCCGAACGTCACCGGCAGCGACGAGGTCTTGGGCAGCGCGAACTGGTGGACGGTCAGCTCGATCGGGATCGTCGTCGGCGCGCGGCCCTCGGCGCTGACGCGCACGGTGCCGCGATAGCTCCCCGGCACCGTCGACTCCGGCACGAAGATCGCGACCCACACCGCGCGCGCCTCGCCGGCCGGCACGTCGAAGGGAAACGCGCGCCGCCGTTCGCCGGCGTAGGCGTCGACGTCGGGCACGAGCGCATCGGGCCAGGGGCCGGCCTTGCCCTCGATCGACGACGGCGTCTTGACGCCCAGATACTCGACGCGATAAAGCCGCGGCGCCGCCAGCTCCGACGGGCCGGTCAGCGCCGTCGCTTCGGCGCGCACGTGTTTGAGCGGGCCGCCCGCCGCGTGCACCGCGACTTGAAACGGCTCCCACTCGCCGCGCGCCGCCTCGAGCCGAGCGACCGTCTCGCCCGGCGGCACCGACGTCGGGAACAGCTGCACCATCGGCCCCACCGCGCGGGCGGAGACCGGCTCCGCCTGCGCCGCGGCGGCCAGGCTCAAGACGGCGATCGCGGGCCACACTCGCATCCCTCAGGTTCTAGGCATGGCGGGCGGCTCGTCGACGGTCGGTCGACTGCCGCCGGCGAGTCGGCAGCGGGTCAGTCGTCGTTGGGCCGGCGGCGCGCCGCCTTGGTGCGCGAGGCGTGCGACTTGCCCGAGAGGCGCCGCTCGACCGCGCCGCGCGACGGCCGCGTCTTCTTGCGCTTCTTGGGAACGAAATTGAGCCGCTCGAGCCGCTCGACCAGTCGCTCGAACGCGGCGCGCCGGTTGGCCTCGAGGCTGCGGCGCTCGGTCGCGCTGACCACGAGGCCGCTCGGCGCGTGATGCAGTCGCACCGCGTTTTGCGTCTTGTTGCGATGCTGCCCGCCGGGGCCGCCGGCCGTGAAGATGTCGATGCGCGTGTCGGCCTCGAGGCTGCGCTCGTCGACGGCGTAGGGCGGCGGCCGTTGCGGACTTGGCATCGCCGGCGAGCTTACAGTAAAGTGAGCGACGATGGCCAAAGTCGATCTTCGCAAGCTTAAGGATCTGGCCACCAAGGCCGTCGAGAAGAAGCAGTACGGAAAGGCCGCCGAGCTCTACCTCCAGATCTGCGAGAACGAGCCGGGCGAGCCCGACTGGCGCCAGCGCGCCGGCGAGGCCTTCCGCAAGCTCCCCGACGGGCCCAAGGCGGTGCAGCAGATGGAGAAGGCCGCCGAGGGCTACGCCAAGGGCGGCTTTCTGCTCAAGGCGATCGCCGTCTGCAAGGTGGTGCTGCAGATCGATCCCAAGCACACGACGACGCAGGCGATGCTGGCCGACCTCTACGCGCGGCGCGAAGGGCGCGCGCCGGCGGGCCGGGTCAACCTCGCCGGCGAGAGCGAGCTGGGGCGCACGGCGTCGGGGCAGTTCACGATGATGCCGAAGGCGCCGGCAGCGACGACGTACGCGCCGACGCCGGCCGCGACGGCCTACGCGCCGCCCGCCGCGCGTCCGCCAGCACCGCCCGCCCGCGCGATCGCGCCGCCGCCGGTCTTCGTCGCCGACGACATCAGCGAGCCGGCCCTGGGCCTCGTCGCCGACGCCGAGGTGGTCTCGATCGACGACCGCCGCCGCGGCATCACGCCGTCGCAGCTGGCGCCGGTGGCGATGGTGGCGCCGCTCGATGCGCTCCCGCTGCACCAGATGCTCGGCGGCCGCCGCAGTCAGCAGTTCTCCGCCATCGACGTCACCAAGTCCGGCGCCTACGAGATCTCGCTCGACGACGCCGACCTCTCGCTCGAGGACGCCGTCGCCATCGAGATCGCCGCCGAGCCGGAAGAGGCCGCGCCCGCCGCCACCGACGAGCTGGATTTCTCGGGCGTTCTCGAGGACGCCGCTGCCAAGGTCGCGCCGCCGAGGCCCGCGCCGCCGCCGAGGTCCGCGCCGCCGCCGCCTCCCGACGCCGCGCCGGGGCTGCCGAAGATCCCGCTCCTGTCGTCTCTGAACGCCGACGATCTGCGCTACGTCATCGAGCATGTCGCCATGCGCGAGTGCGAGCCCGGTGACGTCATCGTGCGCCAGGGCGAGGAGGGCGGCTCGCTGTTCGTGATTGTCTCGGGCCGCGTCCAGGTCGTCGCCGAGGGCCCGCCGCGCCGCGAGCTGGCCTCGCTCAGCGACGGCGCCTTCTTCGGCGAGCTGGCGCTCCTGACCAACTTCCCGCGCTCGGCCACCATCATCGCCGCCGAGCCGACCCAGCTCCTCGAGATCTCGCGCGAGCTGACCGCCGAGATCATGCAGCGCTCGCCCGACGTGCTCAAGACGCTCTTGCGCTTCTTCCGCGACCGCCTGCTCGATCGCCTGCTCTCCTCGTCGCCCATGTTCTCGTCGTTCTCGCCGGAGGAGGCGCGCGGCCTGGCCGATCGCTTCCTCTTTCTGGAGCTGGAGCCGGGCATGCGCGTCATCGTCGAGGGCGAGCGCGCCCCCGGCCTCTTCCTCCTCCTGTGCGGCGACGCGCGCGTGATGCGCGGCCACACCGAGCAAGCGCGCCTGTCGCCGGGCGACATCTTCGGCGAGATGTCGCTCCTGACCCGCGGCCCGGCGTCGGCCACCATCGTGGCGCACACCAAGTGCTGGACGCTGGAGCTGCCGCGCGACCGCTTTCAAGAGATCATGCTGACCTATCCGCAGATGCTCGAGTACGTCAGCGATCTGGCCGACAAGCGCAAGCAGCAGAACCTCGCCGGCTCCGAATCGCGCGTCGACTTCCTCTAGCGCATGCGATCGGACGCGAGCCGCAACAGCAGCGGCCGCAGCGACGGTGGCAACGTCGTCGCCTCGAGCGCCTCGCCGATCGGCTCGGTGGCCGCCAGCTCGGTCAGCGCCCGCCATGCTGCCGCCACCTCGGGCGGCGCGCTCGCCGGCGCCGCGCCTTCGAACAGGCGCACGTGCGTGTTCCAACGCACCAGGAGCTCGCGCAGAAGCGGCAGCCAGCGGAACAGCTCCGCGATGCCGCGCAGCGACGGTGCCCGCCCCGCGCGACGCGAGAGCATCGCCAGCCAGGCGACGCCCGCCATGTGCGAGTCGATGGCACGCATCAGCCGCGGGTAGGGCGGGGGCCCTGGCAGGGTCAAGAGCTGCATGCGCAAGGACGGCAGGACCAGCCGGAACAGCGGCGCCACCTCCGCCTCGAGGACGGCCGCTTCGTCGTCGCCGACGCCGAACCAGCGGCGCCAGGTCGCCAGCAGCGCGCCGGCCTCCGCGCTCAGGAGCTCGCCGACGCGCGCGGGTCTGCATGCACCGGCCGCGTCGCGCACCGCCGCCTCGCGAGCGAGCCAGTCGTCGGGCGTCCCCGCCGGCAGGGTCGGCGTGGTGCCGATGGCGTCGACATCGTCGAGGTCACCGGCGTCGTCCTGCCAGCGAATGATCGTCCGCGGCCCCGTCGCCGCGTCGACGAGCGGACAGTCGGCGAGATGGAGATCGACCACCAGGTGCTCGCCGAACGTCATGAGCCGATTGACCGGGAACAGCCGACAGGTGGACGGCTTGGCGGCGCGCCCGTGCTCCACCTCCACCTCGCAGCGCCCGTCGCTGCCGAGCGCCCAGCAGCCATCGTCGAGGTCGAAGGCGTGCACCAGCTCGCGCTGCATTTGCAGGAACGGCGCGAAGCCGGGACGGCGCGTCAAGAGCGGCACCAGCTCGTGGCCAGAGAGCGCAAAGCCCAGCCCCTTGCAGCAGCGCGAGCCGCAGGTCACGCAGTCGTAACCGATGGCGGCGTCGGGGAAGGCGAAATAGATCACGCTTCATTATAATGGGGCGTGATCATAGACAGCCACGTCCATCTGTTCCCGCCGCGCGTATTCGATGCGATCTGGCGCTGGTTCGATCGCCACGCCTGGAACATTCGATACCGGCTGTACGCCGACGGGGTGATGCAGCACTTTGCCGACCACGGCGTCGAGCGCGTCGTCGGCCTCTGCTACAGCCACGTGCCCCAGATGGCGCGCGATCTCAATCGCTACATGGCGGAGCTCGGTCGTGCCCACCCACGCGCGCTCATTCCGCTCGGCACCGTCTTGCCGGGCGAGCCCGAGGCCGAGGCGATCATCGACGAGGCGCTGGCGCTGGGGCTGCGCGGCTTCAAGATCCACTGCCACGTGCAACGCATGGGGCCCGACGACCCGCGGCTCGATCCGGTCTACGCGCGCGCCGCGGCAGCCGGGGTCCCGGTCGTGATCCACGCCGGCCGGCAGCCCTGCCTCGCCGGCTATGGGCTCGACATCGACAAGATCTGCTCGGCCGGCGCCACCCGCCGCGCGCTCGAGCGGCACCCGACGCTCAAGATGGTCATCCCGCATCTCGGCGACGACGAGGAGGGCGCCTACTTCGCGCTGCTCGACGAGCTTCCCAACCTGCACCTCGACACCACGATGCTGCTCGGCGACTACTTCGAGCGGCGCATCGATCCCGCGCTCCTCGAGCGCTACGCCGACCGGATTCTCTACGGCACCGACTTCCCGAACATCCCGTACGAGTGGGATCGCGAGCTGAAGTGGATCGAGCAGAAGCTCACGCCGGTCACGCGAGCGAAGATCCTCGGTGCAAACGCGCTCCGACTGTTCGGTTAGAAGACAGCTCCGATTTTCGTCGGAAGTTGCGACAGCGGAGAGCCAAGCACGCGGATTTGATGCGCGCGAAAACTTCGTTCAACACGCTGTCCACCGATTATCCACAGACGCTGTCCTGACTCACAGCACATCACAGCTTCATGCACAGCTTTATGCACAAGGCCAAGTCGTTGAAACATCTTCTTGAACAGGATTTTCGCGTTTGCGCGCGCATGGCACGCCCACTGCAATGTGACTGAATCCGAAGACGGTTGGCGGTTCGACTGAGCTGCCGGGAGGAGATGCGGAAGGCCTCGCTCAGCTGCTTTGGCAACGAAGCGGCGACGGCAGGCAAGGAACCTCGAGCAGGTCGACGTCCTCGCGAGAGGATGTTGGGCTCGATGACGACAATCGCTGAAGGCTAGTGAAGCGGGGTCCTGACCAGCGCGCACCAAGGCCACGAGCGAAGGCTGATGTGAAGGCATCGGCTGCGGCATCGAGACGGAGCACCTGGAGGAGGCACAAGCTCAAGAGGGGATCGGGTCGACGCAACGGTTAATCGCTGAAGCGGCGGCAACGGATTCGCAAGTGGAGCAAAGCCCTGAGGACGAGACGACGAGTCGTGGCGGCAGTGGCAACACTGTCAGCGATTCGGCGCCAACGGCGAGAGGGAAAGAGACGTCATCGACGAGATGATGCTGCTGCTTGTGAGGCAAAACCCCTGAAGAGCGAACCCTGGACGTGGCTGTGGGGTGAAATAAACCCACCAGCCGAGTAGCGGAGCAAGCCGTCGTGGGCGTGAGAAACGCCGCGGACGGAAAGGCAACGAGGCTTGGGAGCCTCGAGGCACGGACGCTGCTTGGTGATGTCGCGAAGAGGGACCCGCGAACCCCATGGAAGGCGCTGTTGGTAGCGATACCAGCGGCGGATACGAGACGGAGTACTCTGAAGAGGAGCGAAGCTCACGAGGGGATGAAACCGTTTGCGAAAGCGAGCGGCGGACGGCGAACGGTAGAAACCGCAGGTTCCGTCGGAAACGACGAGGACGAAGCGGGAGTGGGCAACCCAATACGCCCACCAGCCGAGCGCATATAACACCCTGAAGAGCCGTGAACCTCACGAGAGGCAGCGTGGTCGCTGGTAACGGCGGTCACGAACACCGACTCGCATCTGAAACCTTCGAAGGGGAGCCCGCTCGCCTGGCATCTCAGTCGAATCGCCGACCGTCTTCCATTTTCAATTCCGGATGCGCCGCGCCCTGTTTGTCCACGCGCCTGCGCCCCTCCCAGCCGCCACCCCACAACGAAGTAAATCGGCGTTTTACTCGTGGTTTCCGTGGCAAACGCGGACACCGTGTGTTAGATCGTCGTCTCCGCGCGGAGGCTAAGCATCATGTGTGGCATCGTCGGCGTCTACGGCCATCCCGAGGCAGCCAATATCACTTATCTCGGTCTGCATGCGCTTCAGCATCGCGGCCAGGAAGCTGCCGGCATCGTCACGTCCGACGGTGACCGGTTTCA
>JAQBQH010000040.1 GCA_028287105.1 Myxococcales bacterium | reverse complement strand
TTCTCCAAGGCCAACCCGCAGAAGCTGTATCTGCCGGTCATCACCGATCCCGAATATCACTACGAAGCGACCAACGTGCAGGCGCAACAGAGCAACTCGTCGTCGCTCCTGTGGTGGACCAAGCGGCTCATCGCGCTGCGCAAGGAGAACGAGGTCCTCGGCACCGGCACCGTCGAGTTTCTATTTCCCGAGAACAACAAGATCCTGGCGTTCATCCGCTCCGACGGCAAACGGCGCGTGCTGGTGGTCATCAACCTGTCGCGCTTCGCGCAGGGCGTGGAGCTCGATCTCTCGCCCTTCGTCGGCCAGACCCCGGTCGAGATGTTCGGGCGTACGCCGTTTCCCACCATCGGCGAGCGGCCCTACTTCCTGTCGATCGGGCCGCACAGCTTCTATTGGTTCACGCTCGAGGAGCCGGCGGGCGTCGCTGACGGGCGCCGCGAGCTGGTGCGGCTCGAGAGCAATGGGCCGTGGACCAGGGTGCTGGCCGGCCGTTCGCGCACCGCGCTGGCGGCGGCGCTGCTCGAGTACGCCGTGGGACGGCGCTGGTACCGCGGCAAGGCGCGCTCGCGCAAGGGCGCGCGCATCGCCGACGTCGTGCCGCTCGACGGGCGGACCGGCTCGCAGCTGGTGCTGCTCGAGGTCGACTATGTCGAGGGCGATCCCGAGCTCTACGTCGTGCCGCTGGCGTTCGCGCAGGGCGAAGAGGCGTCGCGCCTCGAGCGCGAGCATGCGCTGGCGGTGGTGGCGCGACTGGTGTGCAAGGACGGCCATGGCGCGGTGCAGGCCGAGGGGCTGCTCGTCGACGGGCTGGCCGCCGACACGCCGGCGCGGCTGATGGAGGCGATTCGCAAGCGTCACGCCGTCGAGGGCGAGGCGGGGCAGCTCATGACCTCGACGGCGCGCGCGTTCAAGGAGGTCGCCGGCCCCGATCCGCTGGTGCCGCGGCCGAGCGAGTTCGAGCAGACCAACTCGTCGGTGCTCATCGGCGACAAGATGCTGCTCAAGATCTACCGGCAGATCGAAGCCGGCACCAATCCGGAGCTGGAGCTGGGGGCGTTCTTGACCGAGCGCGGCCATCCCGGCACGCCGCGCATGCTCGCGGCCGTCGAGTACCGGCGGCCGAACGACAAGGAGCCGGCGACGCTAGCCACGGTGCAGGAGCTGGTGCCGAACGAGGGCGTGGCCTGGCAGTCGGTGCTGGCGGCGATCGATCGGTACTTCGAGCGCGTGCTGCAGGACCGCCCGGCGATGCCGGCGCCGACTCCGACCGGCACGATCTTGCAGCAGGCGGCGACGGAGCTGCCGCCGCCGATGCCCGAGCTCCTGGGCGGCTTCGTCGCGCGCGCGCGGCTGCTCGGCAAGCGGACCGCCGAGCTGCATCTGCTGCTCGGCAGCGAGCCCGACCTGCCGGCGTTCGCGCCGCAGCCGTTCACCGGCTTCTATCAGCAGTCGCTCTTTCAGGGCGCGCACAAGATGTGGGTGCGCACGGTCGAGCTCCTGAAGAAGAAGCTGCCGTCGCTGCCGCCGGCGGTGCAAGACGTCGTGCGCGCGGTCTGTGCCGACGAGGCGCGCGTCGATGCGCGGCTGCGCGCCATCACGGCGCACAAGCTCGAGCTGTCCCGCATCCGCATTCACGGCGATCTGCATCTCGGCCAGATCCTCGATACCGGCGGCGACTTCGTCATCATCGACTTCGAAGGCGAGCCGGGGCGCCCGCTCAACGAGCGCCGCTACAAGCGCTGTCCGCTCGTCGACGTGGCCGGCATGATGCGGTCGTTCCACTACGCCTCGGAGTCGGCGTTGCGCTCGGGCCGGCTGCGCCACGAAGATGCCGTGGCGTTGGTGCCGTGGGCGCGCGCCTGGACGCGCTGGATGCGCGCCGCCTACCTGCACGAATATCTGAAGACGCTCGGGGCGTCGCCGTTCGTACCGGTCAATCCCAAGGAGCAGGAGCTGCTGCTCGCCTTCTATCAGCTGGAGAAATGCGTGTACGAGATTCGCTACGAGCTGAACAACCGACCCGAGTGGCTCGAAATCCCGCTCTCGGGTCTGCGCGAGCTGATGGAGGGCGAATGACCCGTCCCGCAATGAAGGGTCCGCCGCGGGAGCCGCCGTCGCTTTTGGGCGAGACCGATCTTCACCTGTTCAACGAAGGCACGCACGCGCGGCTGTACGAGAAGCTCGGGTCGCGCCGCATCACCTTCGATGGACAGGTCGGCGTCTATTTCGCGGTCTGGGCGCCGAACGCCGAGCGGGTCTCGGTGATCGGCGATTGGAACGGTTGGGACGATACGCGCGCGCCGCTCAAGCGGCACGGCGAGTCGGGGATCTGGGAAGGCTTCATCCCCGGCGTCGACTACGGGCAGGTCTACAAGTATCGAATCTGGTCGCGCTTCAACGGCTATCGCGTCGACAAGGCCGATCCGTACGCGGTACGGCAGGAGGTGCCGCCCAAGACCGGGTCGGTGGTGTGGCATCTCGACGGGTACGAGTGGGGCGACGCGGAGTGGATGAAGGTGCGGCGCCATCGCAACGCGCTCGGCGCGCCGCTCTCGTTCTACGAGGTGCATCTCGGATCGTGGATGCGCGTGCCCGAGGAGGGCAACCGCTCCTTGACCTATCGCGAGATCGCGCCGCGGCTGGCGGCGCACTGTAAGGCGCTCGGCTTCTCGCACGTCGAGATCATGCCGATCATGGAGCATCCGTTCTTCGGCTCGTGGGGATATCAGGTCACCGGATATTTCGCGCCCACGTCGCGCTACGGGACGGCGCAGGACTTCATGTACCTCGTCGACCATCTGCACCAGGAGGGCATCGGCGTGGTGCTCGACTGGGTGCCGGCACACTTTCCGTCCGACGAGCATGGGCTCGCCTATTTCGACGGGACCCATCTGTACGAGCACGCCGACCGGCGGCAGGGTTTCCACCCCGAGTGGAAGTCCGAGATCTTCAATTACGGGCGCCACGAGGTGCGCAGCTTCCTCATCTCGAGCGCGACCTATTGGCTCGATCGCTTTCACGTCGACGGGCTGCGGGTCGACGGCGTGGCATCGATGCTGTACCTCGACTACGGCCGCAAGGAAGGCGAGTGGATCCCGAACGAGCATGGCGGGCACGAGAACCTGCAGGCGGTGTCGTTCCTGCGGCAGTTCAACGAGACGGTGTATCGAGAGCATCCCGACACGCAGACCATCGCCGAGGAGTCGACGGCGTGGCCGATGGTGTCGCGGCCGGTCTACATGGGCGGGCTCGGCTTCGGGATGAAGTGGGACATGGGCTGGATGCACGACACGCTCGCCTACTTCGCGCGCGACCCGGTGCACCGCCGCTTCCACCACAACCAGCTCACCTTCCGCGGGCTGTACGCGTTCCACGAGAACTACGTGCTGCCGCTGTCGCACGACGAGGTCGTGTACGGCAAGGGATCGCTCATCGGCAAGATGGCGGGCGACCGCTGGCAGAAGTTCGCCAACCTGCGAACGCTGTACGCGTACATGTTCGCGCAGCCGGGCAAGAAGCTCCTGTTCATGGGGTCGGAGTTCGCGCAGTGGTCGGAGTGGAGCCACGACTCGAGCCTCGACTGGCACCTCGTCGGCGACGGTGGCGACCACGCGAGGATGCAGATGTGCGTCGGGGAGCTGAACTGGCTCTATCGCCGCGAGCGCGCGCTGCACGAGCTGGACGGGGACGCCCGCGGGATGGAGTGGGTCGAGGCGAACGACGCGGAGTACTCGGTGCTGGCGTTTCTGCGCAAGGCCAGGGATCCGAGCGAGCGGGTGCTGTTCGTGGCCAATTTGACGCCGGTGGTGCGGAGCAACTATCGGGTTGGCGTGGATGCGGAAGTCGGCAGTGGGTGGCGGGAGCTGTTCAATAGCGACGCGACGGTGTTTGGCGGCACGGGGCATGGCAACGGTGGGCGGGTGACGGTGACGCCGGTGCCGTGGCATGGAAGGCGGGCGTCGTTGAATTTGACGCTGCCGCCGATGGGGGCGCTTTTCTTGAAGGCCGAGTAGGGCGGCGGGCTTCCCGACGGATGGGGTCGCGGAGGTAGCAAGGCGCGCTGCCGGCGTCGGAAGCCGTCGCAGTCGCCGCTGCGCGGAGTGCTCCTCCAGCGGACCCGCTGATGTCGCGCTGCGCGCGACGCGGGTCCTTTACGCCGCCGG
>JAQBQH010000039.1 GCA_028287105.1 Myxococcales bacterium | reverse complement strand
GGCGGCTCGGCGCCGGCATCGCGGTCGCGGGCGGCGTCGCGGTCGCGGTCGCGGTCGCAGTCGCGGTCGCAGTCGCAGTCGGCGTCGACGAGTCACCGAACAGGATCACTCCCGCGAACACCAACGCGACGGCGCCGACGACGTACCACAGCGCATGCGACGGCTTCTTGAGCGAGATCGAGCCGAGCGGAGCCGGCGTCGGCGGCACGACGAAGAGCGGGTGCGGCGCCATCGGGCGCGGCGTCGCGCGCGGCGACGGCGACAACGAAGACGGCGACAACGAAGACGACGACGACGCAGGCGGCGGCAGCGGCGTGAGCGCCGGCGTCGGCTCGAACGGCTGCGGCACCACGAACAGCCGCGGCGGGGGGACCGCGACCTCCAGCTCGCCCGCCACCGCGGTCGGCGCCGGCTTCGCCGTCGTGCCCTGGACCGTCGCTGCCGCGCCGGCCGCCTGCACCACGACGGTCGGCGCCACCGGCTTCGTCATCGGCGCCTGCGTCGACGGAGTCGGCGAACCCTTCGCCTGTGCCGCTCGGTTCGCGCGCGTCCTGGCCTTCGACGTCTTGGCGATCCTCGTCTTCGGTGCTGCCGTCGTCCCCGGCCGGCCACCGTCGACCATGGTGTCGTTGTTGTCGCGCCGGCCCGTCTCGATCTTCGTCGAGTCCTGCACCGGGATCGGCTGCGGCACGAACCGCTGCAGCTCGGGCGAGAGCATGATGTTCGGCAGCGTGGCCGGCCCCTCGCTGTCGATGAGCGCCTCGATCTCGACCGGCTCCACCGGCTCGGCCGGCTCGACCAACTCGACCGTCTCCGGCGGGGACACCCTGGGCGCGAGCGGCGGCGGCAGCGGGGTCCGCACCACCGACAGACGGCCGCGCGCCTGCTGCTTCTTCGCCACGCTCGGCGGCGGCGGCAACGGCAGCGGCTCGGACGCGTTGGACGGCAGCAGCACCGGCAACACCCCGCCGCCGACGTCGTTGCGATCGGTATGTTCGCCGTGCAGCGACGTGAACAGCGGCATCAACGCCTGCCGCGCCGAGACCGCGCGCGCCTCGGCGTCGAGCGCCTTCTGCGGCTGGGGCGCCTCGGGCGCCGCCGTACCGCATTCGCCGCACTGCTCGCCCTGCACGACCTGCTTGCCGCAGACGTCGCAAACGATCATCCAATCGTCCGCGAAGATCTCGGCCACGAACGCCGCCAGGCGCTTGCGCGGCCACGCCAGCGCATCGAGCGACTCGAGCGCCTCGGCCAGCTCCGCCCCGGAGGCATGACGATCCTTGGGATCCCGCGACAGCGCCTTCTTGACGATGGCGTCGAGCGCGCGCGGCACCTCGCGGTTGTCCACCGACGGCGCCACCACCTGCGCCTGCGACACGCGCTGCAGCGTCTCCAGCTCGGTCTGCGCCGCGAAGAGTCGCTTGCCGGTGAGCAGCTCGTGCAGGATGACGCCCGCTGCGAAGACGTCGACCCGACGATCGATCGGCTGGTGGTTCACCTGCTCGGGCGACATGTACGCGTACTTGCCCTTGAACGACTGCGTCACGTCGAAGTCGAACTCGCCCACGATCTTCGCCACGCCGAAGTCGAGCAGCTTCACCGACCCGTCGCGGCAGACCATGACGTTGGACGGCGACACGTCGCGGTGGATGATCTGCACCCGCTTGCCGTCGCCGTCGACGAAGTCGTGCGCGTAGCCGAGGCCGAGGCAGAGGTCGCGCGCAATGGCCAGCGCGGCGCCCACCGGCAGCCGCTGGCCACGCCCCGCCATGGCCGCGCGCAGCTGCGACAGGTTGCGACCGGGCAGGTACTCCATCGCCAGATAGGGAATGCCATCGACCATCCCGAAGTCGTGGACCTGCACGATGTTCGGGTGGGTCAGCGCAGCCATCAAGCGTGCCTCGGCGGAGAACATGGCGACGAATTCGCGCTGCCCCGACAGCGTCGGCAACATCGCCTTGACGACGAGGGTCTTTTCGAAACCACTCGGCCCGTGGCGGGTCGCCTTGTAGACGACCGCCATTCCACCCTGTCCCACGCATTCCGTGAGCAGGTAGGGGCCGAATTGAATCGGCTGTTGGCTGGCTGCTGCGGAGAAGAGCATATCCCCCTCTTCCTCGGGACCTGCGCAATGCGAGTTTGAGGCCAGCGTAAGTCGCCTCACCGGACAAACAGTTAGCAACGGCAAATTCCACCATCGGGTGGGGGAGTCGACACCGATCCTGGGGAACTCAGTCGAGTTTTTGGCGCGGGCGGCTGACTTCGACCCACATGTCGCAGCTTATGGGAGTGCGCAGCGGGTCGCGTCGCCCGCGCCCCGGTCCGGGGAGCGCACTCCCACCGACTCCGGTCCCACTCCCACCGACGTCGGACCCAAACTTGACCCGACCGCGCCGGGCCGCTACCGTGACGCCATGCGACGCGCGTGGGCGGTGGTGCTCGTCGCGGTCGCAGCCGCGGAGGCAGCCGCGCCCGGCCCTGCGCACGCCGCGGACCTCACCAACGTCGCCAGCTCGTTCGATGACGACAACCCGTTCGACTTCCGCTTTCGCGTGCGCTACGACCACACCGAGAAACGCGCGCAGATCAAGCGCGAGTTCCAGGGTCTGACGCCGACGCAGGCGCGCACGCTGACGCTCAGGGACCTGGTCTACGCGCAATCGCGCGACACCCTGTCGCTGCGCGCCGAGATCGGCCTCTTCCAAGATCTAATGTTGCACGTCGAGCTGCCCATCATCCTGGGCGAGCGCGCCGAGTACGGCTACGACCAGTCGGCCGGCGCCGCCTGCCGCTTCGTGCCCGACCCCATGGCCAACTGCGTGAACGGCGCCAACTCGTCGACGGTGCGCGACGGCTTCGTCGACGCCGCCACCGCCGGCAGCATCGTCTTCCAGGGCGCCAACCGCGGCGCCGCGGGCGGCGGCGGGCTCGACGCCTTCGACACCTTCAACTTCGGCCTGACCTGGGCGCCGGTGTCGCAGAAGCGCGACGACACCAAGCCGACCTGGGTGCTGGCGATCGAGCCGCAGCTCTCGATCGGCAACATCAAGGCGTACGACCGCGCGCGCCCCAACGCCAACCACGCCGTCTCCGAAGGCGTGCACCGCCTCTATGCGCGCACCGCGATTTCCCGTCGCTGGCACTGGGTCGATCCGTACATGGGCTTCTGGTACATGTACCCGATCGCGCGCGGCGACTCGCTCTACAAAGACTACGGGCCGGCGCAGAAGCTGAAGAACCCGCAGCAGGAGGGTGGCACCACGTTCGGCGTGGAGCTCGTGCCGTTCGAGCGGCACAAGGACGGGCACAAGGTCTGGATCGATCTGCGCGGTCGGCTCCAGGGGCACTTCGCCGGCCGCGGCTACTCCGAGGCGTGGGAGCTCTTGGCGGGCGCGCCGACGCTCGGCTGTGACGCGGCGCAGGCGCCCTACAACCCGGCCTGCAGCGGCATGACGACCAATCCGTATCAGGGGCAGCCCTTCACCGGCATCACGACCATCGAGAACTACGCGTCGCTCGGCGCCGACATCGCGCTTGGCGTGCAGGTCGGGCAGCACGCGCGCTTCCGCACGTCGTTCGAGTACACGCACGACCAGTCGCACTTCATCACCGGCGAAGACATCGGCGTGCCGTCGACGTCGTCGGGGCGGGTGATGAACGCCAACGAGTTCAATCCCGCCTACCGCGCCACCATCGACCAGGTCGGCCGCCGCTACCGCGTCGACAACGTCGACATCTACAACTTCACCGTCTACGGCCAGATCCAGTTCTGACGAAGCAATGCAGGTCAGTAAGGCGCAAAGACGGCTGGGGTCGCGGTGGTAGCAAGGCGCTGAGCGGAGGTAGCAAGGCGCGCTGCCGGCGTCGGAATCCGTCGCAGTCGCCGCTTCGCGGCGTGCTCCTCCAGCGGACCCGCTGATGTCACGCTGCGCGCGACGCGGGTCCTTTACGCCGCCGG
>JAQBQH010000038.1 GCA_028287105.1 Myxococcales bacterium | reverse complement strand
GACGGTTCGCTCGCGCTCAAGTACAAGGAGTCGGTCACGGGCGAGGCGCTTTGGCCCGCGGTCCTCGTCGGCCCGACGTGGCACCCCGGCGGGGGCGCGCAGACGCGCCACCTGCTCGTCAAGCACGGCGACACGTTCGAGGCAAAGACGGACCTCATCGGTCCCGGCTATCGCGCGGCCTACGGGCTCGTCGCGATCGTGCACCACCAGATCGAGGGCATCGGCGAGGACGGTCAGCCCCAGCTCGTCGACCACCGCATCCGCACGCACGGCACGCCCGTGTACCGTTCGGTCAGGCGCGGCGAGAGCAGCGGCTGCCACCGCCTGCACAACTACGAGGCGCTGCGGCTCTCGGGATTCCTCGTCCGGCACCACGAGAACACGCGCGACGGCCTCGTGCCCGAGGACTACGAGCGCAAGCTCGAGTCCAAGGGCCAGCAGATCTCCTTGCTCAGCGACACGAAGGGCTACCGCTTCGCGTTCACGCCGCCCATCCACGTCACCGTCCTCGACGGCGACGTCAAGGGCAACGCCAAGTCGGTCAAGAACATCGTGCCGCTCGCCATCAAGCCGTAGCGCGCGCGCAAGAAACGGCTCAAGAATTCGTCACTCTCCAGGTTGATGGAGGGTGGCTCGACGGAAAGCAGCGATGTCGTCCTCTGAACCGATTCCCGCTGATCGGCGCTCGTCGCAAGGAGCTCCCAATCTCCGTCGAGACGCGACCTCATGACTTCGGCAAGGGAACTCATGCGATCAATATCCGACTGTAACCTCGATCCAGGGTTCATCCTTTGCAGCTCGTCGAGTCAATTCGGCGGATGCCGCCGATGCTCATCGGAAACTGCACGTGGAACCGGTTCGCCATTTCCGAGTCGCGCAGTGTCACTGTGCGCGGCCGGTCGTTACGGCCGAGAAGTCGTTTGAACCATCCCTCGCTCATTGATTGTGGTCGCCGGCTCAGAGCCGCGGGTCCACGAAGCTCTTCAGATTCGCTCCTGCGGCGTGCGCCAAGGCGGCACGTCCGCGCTGGAGCTCTTCGATGTCCGATGACTTCCACCGTTCTTTTTCGCAACGCTGGAGAACGGTGTCCGCGGCACGAACGAGCGCGGCCGCAACATCCGAGACCTCGACGGTGGCACGGTGTTCCAGGGTCCTCCCGCTTCGCTGGCGGCGATTGCACTCGAGCTTCCATCGCTCGCCTTCGGCCGAAATCGCGACACTCAATGGACCGTCCATGAACATGAGCTCGCCGCGCGTCTTTGTGCCGGCGATGAGAGCTGCCGCCTCATTCGTCCACCAGCCCAGAATGACGACGACGAAGTCATTCCATCCCTGCTCGGGAAACGCGGCGTCGTCCATCTGGAGCCAGATGGATCCCGTGATGGAGCCGTTGGCAGACTTTTCGATCGATTCCTGATCTATCTCAACCGCGAACATTCGCGACTCCTGGTTACTGCGGGTATGCCGTCTCAATCGTCTTCGTCGTCGTGTTGACCCACATCTCGATCGTGAGGCCGTCGGCCGTTCCGACGACGAGAACGCGCTCGCCCTGCGTCTGCAGCTTCTTGCAGACCTTATAGGCGTTGCGAACGACGCTCTCGATCTTCTGCGGCGTCATCCCGGGCGGAAACTTGTCCTTCTTCGCGGACGCGCGCGAGCCACCAGCCACGTGTCCAGACGTGATGTGTCCGATATCGATGATCACGTCCTTCCAGGCGGGCAGATTGATGGGCTTGCCCTTGACCGGCTCTTCCCTCTTGCCGTCGTCCTTCTTCGTCAGAACGACAGACGGCGCAAGCTTGGCGCCGATCTGTGGAGCTTTCTCCTTGCCGGCATCGGGGCCCGCGCCTCCGTGCTCCTGCTCATCGCCGTGCAACGCTCCAGCTGCGTGGTCAGCGACGGCATCGGCCTCTTTCTCCGCTGGGTCGCCCGGTTGCGACACCTCGTGGCCGTGCTCCTTGCCAGCATCGTGCTTGTCGGGGCCATCCGCCTTGCGCTGAATCCCGGAGCGCTGTGCTTGGACCGTATGCGTCAGCTCGTGAGCCAGCAGCCGATCGCCTTCCTTCGTCCCCGGAGCGAACTCCCCTGCTGCAAAGTGGACATCGCTGCCGTCCGTGAATGCCCGGGCGCCGAGCTTCTCGGCTGCCGACGCCGATTCCGTTCCGGTGTGCACGCGAACCGCAGACAAGTCGGCTCCAAGCTGTGGCTCCATTCGCTGTCTAGCGGCTGCGGGCAGGGGCGAGCCCGCTGCCTGCGGGATGGCCGCATGACCAGAGCCATCACGCGCGGCCTTGCGCTGAATCATCCGCTTGTGTCGGGCCACACGCACGCGCAGGTCGTGAAGCTGCTCCTCTGCGCTCGGTGCATCGGCGTCGGCCTGTTGTCCTTCGGGCCCACGTTGCCGTTCTCGATCCCGCTCCGTCACCGCAGCCTCCGTCGGTACATTATCGCCAAATCGGCCGAAAAGTTGCGCGACCATCGTCAGGACAGGACGACTTCTGACGAAGACGCCGACGTTCTCCCAGTGCTTCACGCGCCGCCGGCGCACGGAATCTGAATCGCACGAGAATAGGCATCGTCGCCCTTTTCGTGCCATTGCTCGCGCGCGCGGAAGATAAAGACCCTGTGGAGCTGACGCCGCAACAGGTTGCGCAGGCAATAACTGAGAAGAACGTTTACGTCTTCGATAATACCGATAGCGACTCGTTCAAGGCGGCCCACGTACCTCACGCGAGGTTGCTGCACCCCGGGCTGTACACGTCCAAGGACCTCCCTGCCAACAAGAACGCGACGCTCATCTTCTACTGTTACGACAAGGGTTGACACGCTGGCGAAATGGGCGCCGGGCGCGCCCAGGAATTCGGTTACAAGAACGTATTTGTCATGCCCGCCGGAATCATCGGTTGGGAGGAAGCAGGCCTCCCCGTGGAGAAGGGCAAGTAGGAAACTCCAGTCGATGGTGCCGTCGACCGCGATCAACGCGACGGTGCGCAGGTTGCCGATGATTCCGCCGTTCTCAATCGGCGGGTACGCCATGATCGATCAGATGAGGCCGGGGTATCATCGAGGGATGCGCGTCCGGGAGATGGTGTTCGCGGTGGTGTTGCTCAGCGTCGGGCTCGCGAGCGCGGCGCCGACCGACAGTTCGCCGACGGAGGTGTGGCTCCGCGGCAAAGCGGGCAAGCTGCAGGCCTGGCTGTGGCGGCCCGCGGGGCCGGGTCCCTTCCCGGCGATCGTCTACAACCACGGCAGCGAGGACCAACCCGTCGTCGGCACCGAGGGCCAGATCGGCAAGTTCTTCGTAGCGCACGGCTACGCGGTGCTGTTTCCCTATCGGCGCGGCGCGGGCAAGTCGGAGGGGCGCTACTGGGAAACCGAGGTCAACAAGCTCCCCGAGGCACAGCAGGAGCAAGGGACGATCGATCGCTTGGTGCTGGAGAACGACGACGTGGTGACCGCGATCGAGTGGATGCGCGCGCAGCCGTGGGTGGTGCGCGACGACATTACCGTCGGTGGCTGCAGCTTCGGCGGCATCGAGACGCTCTTCACCGCCGAGCGGCCGGTGCCCGGGCTGCGCGCCGCGCTCGACTTCGCGGGCGCGTCGATGGCGTGGGACGACAACCCGCTGCTCCGCGAGCGGCTCCTGCGCGCCGTCGAGTCAGCCCGCGTGCCCATCTTTTTTCTGCAGGCCGAGAACGACTTCAACACGGCGCCGAGCAAGATCCTCTCGGAGGCGATGCGTGCCAAGAAGCTGCCGCACCGCATGCGCATCTTTCCGCACTTCGGGCACGACCACATGAGCGGGCACGCCGGCTTCTGCATGATGGGCTGGGACTCCTGGGGCGACGACGTGCTCGACTTCCTGCGCAAGCGTCGCTGAGGAAGCTACGTCGCGCTCGCTCGACGGGCGCGACGACGGCCGTAAGCCAGCTCGGAAGCCCAGAGCTACGTCAACGTCATCATCAGCGCTCAGCCGAGTTCTTGGGCGAGCCCGATGAGAAGCCCTTCGGGCCCCCGGATGTAGCAGAGCCGATACGCGTCTTCGTACTGGACCACTTCGCCGACGAGCTGCGCGCCGCGCTTGCGGAGTCGGGCGAGCGTATCGTCGATGTCCTCCACGGTGAACATGACGCGGAGGTAGCCAAGGGCGTTTACCGGGGCGTTCCGGTGATCGGCGACCAGAGGCGGCGTCAGAAATCGAGAGAGCTCGAGCCGGCCGTGGCCGTCCGGCGTGCGCATCATGGCGATCTCGACGCACTGGTCCCGCAGTCCCGTGACGCGTCCCGCCCACTCTCCTTCGATCGTGGCTCGGCCTTCGAGTTCCAGGCCCAGCTCGGCGAAAAAAGAGATGGCGGTATCGAGCGACTCCACCACGATGCCGATGTTGTCCATCCGCTTGACGGTCACCGACTCTCTGCCTTTCCGACCGGCTGGAATTCCCGCCGGATGGCCTGGGACGCTAACACCGTTCATCCAGTCGCGCCAAAGGCCGCTGCGCCGGCATGCCTCGCGCCGGGAGCAGCCGAGCATCGCACCGAACATCGTTGGACGCCGCTCGCTCATCCGCCTGCTCCTGGGTTGGGAGCAGAGCACTCTTCTCGCTTAGCGAGTGGTCCAGCTTTCGGGTCCACCTCTGAGGCAGACGGCGACATACCAATCGTCGCCCTCCGCGTTCGCTGCGTCGAGGATGCGCTTGTACTGCGCGAGGTCCCAGCAGACGA
>JAQBQH010000023.1 GCA_028287105.1 Myxococcales bacterium | reverse complement strand
CGGCATCAAACTGGGAGTGCTCAATGGATAAGCGCGTCGCACTGGTCACGGGCGGCTCGCGCGGCATCGGTCGCGCCATCGCCATCGCGCTCGGGCAGGACGGGCTGTTCGTCGTCGTGAACTACACCTCGAACGAGGGCGCGGCGGCGGAGACGCTGGCCAAGATCAAAGAGGCCGGTGGCGACGGGGCGCTCGCGCGTTTCGACGTCGCCGACGCGGCGGCGGTCGACGCCGCGGTCAAGCAGATCGGCACCGAGCATGGCCGCCTCGACGTGCTGGTCAACAATGCCGGCATCGCCATCGACGGGCTGCTCATGCGGACGAAGAAGGAAGACTGGCAGCGCACGCTCGACGTCAACCTGTCGGGCGCGTTCCACTGCTGCAAGGCGGCGTCGCGTTACCTCCTCAAGGCGAAGGACGGGCGCATCATCAATATCTCGTCGGTGGTGGGCGAGCAGGGCAACGCCGGCCAGGTGAGCTACGCGGCGGCCAAGGCCGGGCTCATCGGCATCACGCGTACGCTGGCGCGCGAGCTGGCGTCGCGCGCAGTGACGGTGAACTGCGTCGCGCCGGGCTTCATCGAGACCGACATGACCGCCGCGCACGTGCAGGGCGACAACCGCGAGGCGCTCTTGAAGCAAATTCCGCTCGGTCGCATCGGTGCGGCCGAGGACGTCGCCGAAGCCGTCCGTTTTCTGGTCTCGCCAAAGGCGAGCTACATCACCGGACAAGTAGTGCGCGTCAACGGCGGACTTTTGATGTAAGAGAACAGCTAACAGCTGACTGCTAACAGCCGACAGTAAGGGGAGCCAGACATGAACGTCGAACAGAAGGTCAAAGAGATCATTTGCGCGCAGTTGGAAGTCAGCCCGGAGCAGGTCAAGCCGGAGGCCTCGTTCACGGACGACCTCAAGGCCGACTCGCTGGCGGTAGTGGAGCTCGTTCTGGCGCTCGAAGAGGCGTTCTCGATCGAGATCCCCGACGAGGACACCGAGCAGATCAAGACCGTCAAGGATGCGATCGAGTACATCAAGGCGCACGCTAACGGATAACTGTGGGCTGTCAGCTGTTGGCTGTCGGCTGAGGAACACATGGAACGTCGAGTCGTAGTCACCGGGATCGGCCTCGTCACGCCGCTGGGCATCGGGCGTGACGAGACGTGGAACGCGCTCGTGGCTGGCCAGAGCGGCATCGGGCCGATCACGCAGTTCGACTGCACCGAGTTCGCGACCAAGTTCGCGGGCGAGGTGAAAAACTGGGAGCCGACGCGCTGGATCGAGAAGCGCGACGCCAAGGTGTGGGATCGGTTCCTCCAGTTCGCGGTCGTGGCCTCGCAGCTGGCCAAAGACGACGCCAACCTCACCATCGACGAGAAGAACGCGGAGCGTGTGGGCGTGTACGTCGGCGCCGGCCTCGGCGGCGTGTCGACGATCGAAAAGACGCACGCGGCGCTGCTCGAGAAGGGGCCGCGTCGCGGGATCTCGCCGTACTTCGTGCCGATGATCATCGTCAACATGGCGCCGGGTCTGGTCTCGATCCGGTTCGGCGCCAAGGGGCCGAACTTCTCGCACGTGTCGGCCTGCTCGACGGGGGCGCACTCGATCGGCGAGGCGATGCGCTCGATTCAGCGCGACGACTGCGATGTCATGATCGCCGGCGGGTGCGAGGCGACCATCACGCCGCTCGGCGTTGGCGGGTTCAACGCCATGCGCGCCTTGTCGACGCGCAACGAGGAGCCGCAGCGGGCCTCGCGGCCGTTCGACAGCGATCGCAACGGCTTCGTCATCGCCGAGGGCGCGGGGGTCCTCATCCTCGAGGAGCTCGAGACGGCCAAGCGGCGCGGCGCGCACATCTATGGCGAGATCACCGGCTACGGCGTCTCGTCGGACGCGCACTCCATGGTCCAGCCGCCCGACGGTGGCGAGGGCGCGCAGCGCTGCATGAAGATGGCGCTCAAGGACGCGAAGATGGACGTCGAGCGCGTCGGCTACATCAACGCGCACGGCACGTCGACCA
The DNA here is from genome assembly GCA_028287105.1 of Myxococcales bacterium. Lineage (GTDB taxonomy): Bacteria > Myxococcota_A > Polyangia > Palsa-1104 > Palsa-1104 > JAQBQH01. The sequence goes on along the minus strand of JAQBQH010000023.1, from coordinate 8,063 downwards.
AGCAGGGCGACATCGCCGAGACGGTGGCGGTCAAGACCGTGTTCGGCGGCCACGCCAAGAAGCTGGCCATGTCGTCGACCAAGTCGATGACCGGGCACACGTTGGGAGCGGCCGGCGGCGTCGAGGCGGCGATTGCGCTGCTGGCGATCGAGCGCGGCATCCTGCCACCGACGATCAATCTCGACACGCCCGACCCGGAGTGCGATCTCGACTACGTGCCGAACAAGGCGCGCGAGACCAAGACCGACGTGGCGCTGTCGAACAGCTTCGGCTTCGGCGGCACCAACGCGACGCTCATCTTCACGCGCTACAAGGGCGACTAGGCGGCGATGAAGGTCGTCGTCGGCAGCGATCACGCCGGGTACAAGCTCAAGGAGTACTTGAAGGATCGGCTGACGGCGTGGGGACACGACGTCGAGGACGTCGGCACGACCTCGACCGACTCGTGCGACTACCCGGAGTTCGGCGCCAAGGTCGCGCATCGGGTCGTGGCGCTCGAGGGCGCGCGCGGCGTGGCGGTGTGCGGCTCGGGCATCGGCATCTCGATCGCCGCGAACAAGGTGGCGGGCGCGCGGGCGGCGCTGGTGCAGGAGCCGACGGCGGCGAAGCTGTCGCGGCAGCACAACGACGCCAACATCATCTGCTTTGGCGAGCGGCTCATCGGGCAGGCCGTGGCGGAAGAGGCGTTGCGCGTCTGGCTCGAGACGCCGTTCGAGGGCGGGCGACACGCGCGACGGGTCGCGCTGCTTGGCCAAGTCACCTAGCCCATCGGCGGGCGCCGACGAGGTGTTCATGCGTCAGGCTGTTCGCCTGGCGTTGCGCGCGCGCGGCCGCACGTCGCCCAATCCGCTCGTCGGCTGCGTCATCGTGCGCGAGGGGCGGGTCCTCGCCACCGGCTGGCACAAGCAGGCCGGCGGCGACCACGGCGAAGTGGCGGCGCTGCGCAAGCTCGGTATGCGCGCCCCGCGGGCGACGGTCTACGTCACGCTCGAGCCGCACAATTTTCACGGACGCACGCCGCCCTGCACCGATCGCCTGATCGAGGCCAAGGTGGCGCGCGTGGTCGTCGGCATGAAGGATCCCAACGCGCGGGTCGACGGCGGCGGCATCAAGCAGCTGAGGCGCGCCGGCATCGAGGTCACCGTCGGGGTCCTGGAAGCGGAGTGCCGCGCCATCAACCGGCCCTACGTGAAGTGGACGGCGCAAAAGCGGCCGTTCGTGACGCTCAAGGCGGCGGTCACGCTCGACGGGCGGCTGGCGGCGCGCGGCGGCGACGCACGCTGGGTCTCGGGCGAGCTGTCGCGCATCGAGGCGCACCGCATGCGCGACGTCGCCGACGCCATCCTCGTCGGTGCCAACACGGTGCGTCTGGACAATCCGGCGCTGACGACGCGGCTGGCGTCCGGTCGTGGTCGCGATCCCAAGCGCGTCATCCTCGACGGCAGGCTGACGGTGCCGCCCGAGGCCAAGGCGCTGCCGGGCGCGCTGGTGATCACGACCCGAGATTCGGATCCCGCGCGCGCGCGGCGTCTGGAGAAGCGCGGGGCCGAGATCGTGCGGCTGCCGGGGCGGCGCGGGCAGGTCGATCTGACGGCGCTGCTCGACGAGCTGGGCCGGCGCGACATCCTGACGCTGCTCGTCGAAGGAGGCGGTCAGGTGCACGGCGAATTCCTCGCCGCCGGGCTCGCCGACGAGCTGGCGCTGTTCGTGGCCCCGAAGCTCATCGGCGCCGGCGGGGTGCCGCTCATCGGCGTCGAAGGACCCGCGAAAATGGCTGACGCCTGGCGGCTTTCGGCGGTTTCGACGAAGCGCCTGGGCGATGATATCCTCGTCGTGGGAGACGTGCTAAGAAGCGATTAGCACCATGTTCACTGGCATCGTCGAGGACGTCGGACAGATCACGCAGCTCGAGCCTCTGCCGTCGGAGCAGGCGCTGCGGCTGACCGTCCGCGCGCACCTCCTGGCCGACGAGCAGTCGCTCGGTGCCTCGCTCGCCGTCGACGGCGTCTGCCTGACGGTGACCGCATGGCGCGCCGGCGAGGTCGACGCCATCGTCGGGCCCGAGACCATCGCGCGCACCACGCTCGGTAAGCTCGGCGAAGGCGCGCGGGTCAACCTCGAGCGGCCGCTCCGGGTCGGCGATCGGCTCGGTGGCCACATGGTCGCCGGCCACGTCGACGGGGTCGGCCGCATCGCGTCGCTGCAGCCGCGCGCCGAGGCGGTCGACGTCGTCGTGCAGGCGCCGGGCGAGCTGTTGCGCTATGTCATCGAGAAGGGGTCGATCGCGGTCGACGGCATCAGCTTGACCGTCAACGCCGTCGACGATGCGACCTTCACGGTGTCGCTCATCCCGCACACCCAGACGGCGACCACGCTGTCGGACAAAGGGTTGGGCGGAGTCGTCAATCTGGAAGTAGATTTGATCGGGAAGTACGTCGAGAAGTTGGTCGGAGGGTACAAGAAATGACGTCCAAGGAGCGCATCGCGCGGGTGGTCGAGGCGATCGACGACATCCGCGCCGGCAAGATGGTCATCCTCGTCGACGACGAAGATCGCGAAAACGAGGGCGACCTGACCATGGCCGCCGAGATGGTGACGCCCGAGGCGATCAACTTCATGGCCAAGTGGGGGCGCGGGCTCATCTGCCTCACGCTCACCGAGGAGAAGGCCGACGCGCTGGAGCTGCCGCTGCAGTCGGCGCGCAAGGGCGGCGGGAGCCCGTTCGGCACCGCCTTCACCGTCTCCATCGAGGCCCGCAAGGGCGTGACCACCGGCATCAGCGTCAAGGACCGCGCGACGACCATCTTGACCGCGGTCAAGCCCGATGCGCGACCCGAAGATCTGATCACGCCCGGCCATGTGTTCCCGCTGCGCGCCAAGCGCGGCGGGGTCCTCGTGCGCACGGGGCAGACCGAGGGATCGGTCGATCTCTCGAGGCTGGCCGGGCTTTCGCCGGCCGGCGTCATCTGCGAGATCATGAACGACGATGGATCGATGGCGCGCATGCCCGATCTCGAGAAGTTCGCGACCCAGCATGGGATGCGCATCTTGTCGATCGCAGACCTGATCGAGTACCGCCTGCAGCAGGAGTCGCTCGTCGAGCGGCAGGCGACGACGCCGCTGACGCCGACGCTGCCAGGCGTGACGGCGGAGTTTTCCGCGGTCGTGTACAACACGCCCGTCGAGAAGACCGAGTATCTGGCGCTCACGCTCGGCGATCTGCGCTCGAAGGAGCCGGTGCTGGTGCGCGTCCAGACCGCCTGTTTCCCCGGCGACGTCTTCGGCTCGGCGGCGTGCGATTGCGGCGCGCAGCTGCAGGCGGCGCTGTCGGCCATCGAGCGGGCGGGGCGCGGAGTCCTGCTCTACGTCTACCCGGCGGGGCGGCAGTCGCTGCTGGCCGACGTCAAGTCGCACGTCCTGCACGAGGAGACGGCGCGCATGGCCGGCCGCGAGCACAAGCTGCGTGACTTCGGCCTCGGGGCGCAGGTGCTGAGCGAGCTCGGCATCAAGGAGCTCAAGCTGCTCACCAACAATCCCAAGAAGATCGTCGGGCTCGAGGGCTACGGCCTGTGCGTCGTCGAGCGCGTGCCGCTCGAGATGCCGGCGACGCGCCACAACATGGCGCTCATGCGCGACAAGCGCGATCGCGAAGGTCACCTGTTCGCCGTCGATCCGCGCGGCGACGCCGGCCGCGCCGACCACAAGGAGTCGAAGTGATGCCGCGGACCATCGACGGTCAGCTCTCGGCGCGCGGGATCAAGGTGGCCATCGTGGCCGCGCGCTTCAACGCCTTCATCGTCGATCGCCTGGTCGAAGGCGCGGTCGATGCGCTGACGCGGCACGGCGTCGCGGACGGGGACATCACCGTCGTGCACTGCCCGGGCGCCTTCGAGATCCCGCAGGTCGCCAAGCGGCTCGCCGACGGTGGCGAGTACGGCGCGGTGGTCTGCCTCGGCTCCGTCATCCGCGGCGCCACGACCCACTACGACTACGTGGCGGGACACGCCGCCTACGGCATTGCCGAGGTCGCGATGAGCGCCAAGGTGCCGGTGATCTTCGGCGTCCTCACCACCGAGAACATCGAGCAGGCGGTCGAGCGCGCGGGCACCAAGGCCGGCAACAAGGGCTGGGACGCGGCGCTGGCGGCGCTCGAGATGGCTTCCCTCTACGCGCAGCTCGACGGCGGCGGCCCCAAGCGGTGACCGGCATGGGCACGCGACGGCGCGCGCGGGAGTTCGCGCTACAGATTTTGTATCAGATCGACGTCCAGACGCAGCTGTCGGACGATCAGGCCATGGCCATGTTCTGGCGCAACTTCGCGGCCAGCGCCGAGGCGGCCAAGAACGACGAGGATCTGCAGGGAGCCGACCTGGCCGAGGTGCAGCCCTTCGCCGAGAAGCTGGTGCGGGGGGTGCGGACGAATGCGGCGGAGCTCGACGGCCTGATCCAGTCGGCGTCGAAGAACTGGCGGCTCGAGCGCATGGCGCGCGTCGACCGCAACCTGCTGAGGCTGGCGGTCTACGAGCTGAAGTACGCCGAAGACGTGCCGGCGAAGGTGGCGATCAACGAGGCCATCGAGATCGCCAAGCGCTACGGCACCAACGAGTCGCCGGCCTTCGTCAACGGGATCCTCGACCGCTGCAAAGAGGAGCTGGGAAAGAAGTGAGCGCCAGCGTCTCGTTTCTCGCCAGCGATCTCGGCAAGTGGGATTCGCTCGAGAACGCGCCCGAGACGCTGGTGTTGCCCTTCTTCAGCGACGAGCGGCCCCTGCGTGGCGCGGCGGGGCTGTGCGATTGGCGCTTGTGCGGGCGGTTGTCGCGCCTCCTTCAAACCTCGCGGGTGGCGGGAAAGCTCGGCGAGACGACGCTCTATCCGCCCAATGTCTCGGGCGCCCGACGGCTGCCGTTCCAGCGGCTCGTCCTCGTGGGCCTCGGGCCGGCCGATCGCTTCGACGAGCGGGCCGCCCAGGAGGTGTCCCGCCTGATCGCCGACAAGATGGCCAAGCTGGGTCCGTCACGGTACGCCCTGGTCCCACCTGGGCGCTCCACGGGGCGACTTTCGGCGCGGCGGGCCCTCGAGATCTACCTGGAAGCAGCCAAAACCGGCGAGGTCGTGGTCATCGAGTCGGTCGCCGGACAAAAAGAGGCGGCCGAGCTCACTCGTAGTCGCTGACGAAATCCGCAAAATCTGCTACGATTATGCGGATGTCAGACTCGCGTCAGCGTGTGCTGGTGGTGGAGGACTCCGCCACCATGCGTGGCTTCGTTACGGCAACGCTCGAGTCGGGCGGGCCGTTTACCGTCACGCAGGCGGAGAGCGGCTTCCACGCGCTCAAGATCCTGCCGCGTGGGCGCTACGATCTAATCATCACCGATATCAACATGCCCGACATCAACGGGCTGGAATTGGTGCGCTTCATCCGCGACTCCGAGCAGCACAAGACCACGCCGCTGCTCATCATCTCCACCGACGGGCGCGAGGCGGACCGTGACCGCGGCCTGAAGCTCGGCGCCAACGGCTATCTGACCAAGCCGTTCGAGCCGCAACAGCTGCTCGACATCGTGCGGGGCCTTCTGCACCTCGGATGAGCGAGACCCCGACCGAGAAGGCGCTGCAGGAGTTCCTGTCCGAGGCGCAGGAGATCGTCGAGGCGTTCAATCGCGACCTCCTCGCGCTCGACGATCAGCGCGCCGCGGGCTCGTTCGATCCCGAGGTCATCAACGACGCCTTCCGCGCGGTCCATTCGCTCAAGGGGCTGTCGGGGCTGTTCGGCATCAATCGCATGACCGCGCTGTCGCACAACCTCGAGAACCTGCTCGATTCGTTGCGACTCGGGCGGGTCGAGCTGCAGCCGGCGACGCTCGACCTCCTGTTCGAGGCGGTGACGCTGTTCAACCGGATCGTGTCGGAGACGGCGAGCGGCGTCACCGGCGACGAGGGCATGGAGCAGGTCGAGGACTTGATCGCGCGGCTCGACCGCGTGGCGCTGCGCAAGGAGAGCGCGAACGATGCGTCGCCGTGGGGCGGCTGGGAGCTCGACGCGTCGCTCCTGTCGGTGCTGACGGAGTACGAGGAGCACCGGCTGCGCGAGAACATCAAGAGCGGGCGCTCGCTGTTTCGCATCCACGCGGCGTTCGACCTCATGACCATCGACAAGGGGCTCGACGAGCTCAAGGCGCGGCTCAAGCCGCTCGGCGAGGTGATCACCTATCTGCCGTCGGCGGAGGCGGCCAACGATCAGCAGATCGAGCTGGACGTGATCCTCGGGGCGCAGGCGGAGCTGCGCGCGGTGCAGGAGGCGGTGGTGGGGACCGGGGCGATCGTGGCGCTCCTGCCCAAGCGCAATGGGTCGGCGCCGGTGATGCGCCCGGCGGCGCCACCGACGGCGACGCTGGCCCCGCAGGCGGCGCCGAATACGTTCGCACCGGTCGCGGCGGCCGCGACGAGCGGCTCAGGATCGAGCGGCTCGGGATCGAGCGGCTCGGCGGCGATGAACGCGTCGGCGGTAGTCGGTAAGGCAGCGACGGCGGGGGTGGCCGGCGCGACGGCGATCGGCGCCGCGCGCATCGACCGCGACGAGGAAGAGCTGACGCTGAAGTCGGTCGCGCAGACGGTGCGCGTCGACATTCGCAAGCTCGACAACCTCATGAACATCGTCGGCGAGCTGGGCATCGCGCGCGCCGGGCTGCAGCAGCTCCTCGACCGCGTCAAAGCCGATCGCCAGCAGACCAAGCTCGCGCGCGACCTGCACCACGAGCTGCGCTCGCTGTCGCGCCGGCTCGACGAGCTGCAGGCCGGCATCCTCGAAGTGCGCATGGTTCCGCTCGGGCAGGTCTTCGACAAGCTGTCGCGCGTGGTGCGCAAGATCTCGCGCGACGCCGGCAAGGAGATCCGCCTCAGCATCGCCGGCGCCGACACGGAGCTCGACAAGCTGATCGTCGAGGAGCTGTCCGATCCGCTCATGCACGTGATGCGCAACTGCATCGATCACGGCATCGAGCGGCCCGAAGTGCGCCGCGCCGCCGGCAAGTCGGAGATCGGGATCATCAGCATCCGCGCCGAGCAGCGCGGCAACCACGTCGTCATCCAGATCGAGGACGACGGCTCCGGTCTCGACGAGAAGAAGCTGGTGCAGAAGGCGGTCGAGCGCGGGATCCTCGGCGAGAGCGAGGCGCGGGAGCTCGGGCGGCGCGACATCTACAACCTCATCTTCTTGCCCGGGCTGTCGACCAAGGACATCCCCGACGAGATGTCGGGCCGCGGCGTCGGCATGGACGTGGTCAAGACCAACATCGCGCGGCTGTCGGGCATCATCGACGTCGAGTCGGAGCCGGGCGCCGGCACGCGGCTGACGCTGACCCTCCCCATCACGCTCGCCATCATCCAGGCGCTCATCATTCGCGCGGCGGGGCGGACCTTCGCCGTGCCGCTCAACTCGGTGCTCGAGTCCCTGCGCATCACCCAGCGCGACGTGCGCACCATCGAGCGGCGCGAGGTGATGTCGCTGCGCGGGCAGACCCTGCCGTTGGCGCGCCTCGAGCGGCTGTTCCGCCTCGAGCGCCAGGATCTCGGCGGCGTGCCGCAGAAGCAGTACGTCGTGGTCGTGGGCCTGGCGCAGCATCGCATCGGCATCCTCGTCGACGAGCTGATGGGGCAGGAGGACATCGTCATCAAGTCGCTCGGCCGCGCGCTCTCCAACATCCCCGGCATCGCCGGCGCCACGGAGCTCGGCGGCAAGAAGACGGTGCTGGTGCTCGACGTGGCGCAGATCGTCGAAGAGGCCGTGGCCTCCGGCGGGTCGGAGGCGGCATGACCAAGGAGCTGGTGTTCGCCACCGAGGAGACCTACCTCCGCCGCGACGTCGACCGCCGCGCGCAGAGCCGGCGCGGCGTCTTGACCGTCGGCATCGGCGGCGAGGTCTACGGCGTCGAGATCTTGTCGATCCGCGAGATCATCAAGCTGCGCGAGATCACCGAGGTGCCGCGCGCGCCGCGCTTCCTCCTCGGCGTGGTGACGGTGCGCGGGCTGGTCCTGCCGGTGGTCGATCTGCGGCTGCGCCTCCG
>JAQBQH010000012.1 GCA_028287105.1 Myxococcales bacterium | reverse complement strand
CTATGGCGCGGGATACTTCGTCATGGCGGGGCGCGCCTACGAGCCGGACATGATCGTCGCCTGGCCGGGCGCCGAGATCAGCGTCATGGGCGCCGAGGGCATGGTCGGCATCGCCGCGCGCAAGCTGTTCCCCGGGGGCGATCCGCCGCCCGAGGTCAAGCAGCAGCTGACGGCGGCGATTCAGCAGCATATCGACATCTACAAGGTCGCCGGCTGGGGGCTCGTCGACGACGTCATCGATCCGCGCGATACGCGCCAGGTGCTGGCGCTCGGTCTGGAATTGTCGTGGAACAAGAAGGTTGAACGTCCCTGGCGTAAACACGGCGTCATGCCGGTGTGAGGTGACCCATGCTCGACTTCACGGATGAGCAGAAGATGGCGCGGCAGATGTTGCGCCAGTGGTGTGACAAGGAGCTGGCGCCGAACGTCGCGAGGATGGAAAAGGGCGAGATCCTGCCCTACGACCTCATGAGGAAGCTCGTGCGTGCGTTCGGCATGGACGAGATGGTCAAGGCGCAGTTTCAGAAGCTCGAGGAGTCGGGCGAGCAAAAGGGCGCGCCCAGGGAGCGCGGCATCGGCGGCGATCCGGGGCTCATGGCCGTGGTGTCGATGGAGCTGTCGCGCGTCTGCCCGGGCTTCTGCCTGGCGTTCGGCGCGTCGCTGGGGCTCGCGGGCGGCGCGATCATGGCCAAGGGGACGTTGGCGCAGAAGGTGAAATGGGCGCTGCCGATCCTGACCATGGAGAAGATCGGCGCGTGGGGCATGACCGAGCCGGACGCCGGGTCGGACGCGTTCGGCTCGATGCGCACGACGGCGCGGCGCGACGGCGACGGCTTCGTGCTCAACGGGCAGAAGACGTTCATCACCAATGCGCCGTTCGCCGATACGTTCGTCATCTACGCCAAGCTCGAGGGCGAGGACGTGGCGCGGTTCCGGCCGTTCCACGCGTTCATCGTCGAGAAGGGAACGCCGGGGCTGTCGGTGGGCAAGCCGATGGACAAGATGGGGATGCACTCGTCACCGACGGGCGAGATCTTTTTGGCCGACGTGCGCGTGCCGGCGTCGCAGCTGGTAGGCGAGGTGCTGGGCGAGCCGTCGCGTGAAGAGGCGCGCGAGGTGTTCCACGGCGAGCGCACCGGCATGGCGCCGATGACGCTCGGGATCATCGAGCGCTGTCTCGAGGATTCGCTGGCGTATGCCAAGGAGCGCGAGACCTGGGGGCACAAGATAGCCGACTACCAGCTCATCCAGGAGAAGCTGACGCGCATGTACGTGCATCGCGAGAACGTGCGCAACCTGCTCTTCCGGCAGTTCGAGAAGATGCACAAGAAGGTGCCGATCACCATGGCGGAGGCGTCGGCGTGCAAGCTCTACTGCGCGCGGGCGTGCACCGAGGTGGCGCTCGAAGCCGTGCAGATCATGGGCGGCAACGGCTACATGCGCGAGTACCACGTCGAGATGCTGATGCGCGACGCCAAGCTGTTGCAGATCGGCGGCGGCACCGACGAAATTCAGATCATCACGGTGGCGCGGCACCTCCTCAAGGACGGCATTCCGCAGTAGAGTTCCGCGGCCATGTCGGAACCGGGTCATCATCATCATCACGAGCATCACGAGGGGGCCACGCGTGGGGCGGCCCTGCGCAACTTCGTCTTTGGGACGAGCGACGGGCTGGTGACCGTGCTCGCCTTCGTCGCCGGGGTGTCGGCGTCGCTGGCGTCGCGGCGGCTGGTGCTGATGGCGGGCTTGGCGGAGATGTTCGCCGGCGCGGTGTCGATGGGGCTGGGCGCCTTTCTGGGAACGCGCGCCGAGCGCGATTGGTACGAGCGGGAGCGCAAGCGCGAGGAGGCGGAGGTCGAGAAGATTCCGCACCTCGAGAAGGAAGAGCTGCGCGACATCTATCGCAAGAAGGGGCTCGACGGCGAGACGCTCGAGCGGGTGGTCGAGGTCTTCACGGCCAACGAGAAGCGTTGGGTCGACATCATGATGGCCGAGGAGCTGGGCCTGCAGCCGGTGGAGAGCTCGCCGTGGTCGGCGGGCCTGGTCGTCGGGTCGTCGTACATCGTGGCGGCGGCGATTCCGCTACTGCCGTACCTGGTGCTGGGCAGCAATCGCGCTCTGTTGGCGTCGATGATGCTGACGGCGGCGGCGCTCTACCTGGTCGGCGTGGGCAAGGCGCGCATCACGCAGCGGCCGGAGTTTCGCTCGGGGGCGGAGATGATGTTCACGGGGCTGGTCGGGACGGCGATCTGCTGGGCGATTGGACATGGCGTGGCGCTGGTGGTCGGCGGGAACGTGACGCCGTGAACGCGCTCGTCACGGGGGCGTCGTCGGGGATCGGCCGCGGGCTGGCGCTGGCGCTCGGCAAGCGCGGCGCGCACGTGGTGGTGGCGGCGCGGCGGAAGGAGCGGCTCGATTCGCTGGTCGGGGAGATCGCGGCGGCGGGCGGGCGCGGCGAGGCGCTGGTGCTCGACGCCAGCGACGGGGACGCGACCTACGAAGCGGTGCGCGCGGTGGATGCGCGGCTGCCGCTCGACCTGGTGATCGCCAACGCGGGGATCGGCGGGATCACGCCGGGGAAGAAGCTGGTCTGGGAGCGGGTGCGCGACATCCTGCAGACCAACCTCGTCGGCGCGGCCGCGACGATCTCGGCGGCGATGCCGGGGATGGTGGCGCGCGGCGACGGTCGGATCGTGGGCATCGCCAGCGTCGCGGGGTTCGTCGCCCTCCCCCGCTTCGCGGCCTACTCGGCGTCGAAGGCCGGGCTCATCACGCTGCTCGAGAGCCTGCGCATCGATCTGCACGGCTCGGGCGTATCGGTGACGACGGTGTGCCCGGGATACGTCGATACGGATTTGCTGACGCCGGGCAAGAAGCATCCATTTCTGGTGGCGCTCGACGACGCGGTAGCGACGATCCTGCGGGCCGTCGACAAGCGCGAGGCGATGTGCACCTTCCCGGCGCAGATCGTCGTACCGCTCAAAGCCGCGCAGCTGCTGCCGCGGCCGCTCTACGAATTCGTCGCAACGCGGTCATCATCCAAGGTCAAGTACTAGGAGGCCATCATGGCGATCAAGCTCGATCTCGTGGGCAAGAAGTCGGATGCGATTCCGTTCGCGTACACGTGGAAAGACACGGTGCTGTACGCGCTCGGCGTGGGCGCCAAGATCGATGAGCTCGAGTTTCTGTACGAGGGGCGCGGGCCCAAGGTGCTGCCGACGTTCGCGGTAGTGCCGTCGTTCGTGTCGATGATCACCGTCGCGGGCGACCTCGGGGCCAACCCGATGATGATCCTGCACGGCGAGCAGAAGATCATTTTGCATCGGCCGATTCCGCCGGGAGCGAAGCTGGCGACGACGTCGGAGGTCAAGGGGATCTACGACAAGGGCAAGGGCGCGCTGGTGGTGGTCGAGGCCCGGACGTCCTTTGCCGATGGCGCCGAGAAGAACGAGCCGGTCTTCGACAACGTGTTCTCGATCTTCGTGCGCGGCGAAGGCGGGTTCGGCGGCGAGCGCGGGCCGGAAGCGGTCAAGGCGGACCCGCCGGAGGGGGCGGCGCCGGACTTCGAGGTCGTCGAGCAGACGACGCGCGAGCAGGCGCTCCTGTATCGCCTCTCGGGCGACGTCAATCCGCTGCATGCGGATCCCAACATGGCCAAGTTCGGTGGCTTCGATCGGCCGATCCTCCACGGGCTGTGCACGTACGGGCACGCGGGTCGCGCCGTGCTCAAGGGCGCGTGCAACGGCGACCCGTCGAAGCTGCGCTCCTTCGGCGCCCGCTTCGCCGGCGTCGTCTTCCCGGGGGACACGCTGACGACGCGCGGCTGGAAAGTCAGCGACGGCAAGTACGTCGTGACGGTGACGACGCAAGAAGGCAAGCTCGTGTTGTCCAACGCAATCGCCGAAGTCTCGTAGCCAAGAGCAGAGCGCTTCGGCGCTTCGAGGGGGCATGACGGCGGACGCGGCCTTACGCGTCGCCTTCGGCGCCGCACGGGGCCGCTCGGCCTCGCGCTGGCATCGCGCCTTCGGCGCGAGCGCGCTCCGACGCCGCCGCCATGCCCCCTCGCAGCGCCTTCGCCCGATTGGCCAACTCGTCGATTGGCGCCGAGCGATCATGCAGGCTTGAGGCGCGGGCAGCGGGAGGCTCGCTTCCGTCGCGGCACCAGGCGCAAAGAGCAGCGGGAGGGGCTCGGAGGGGTGTGGCGGGCGCGTCGAGGAGCGCTCGCGGCGTAGCCGCGATGCCAGCGACGAACCGAGGGCGCGGACGTGCCGCCGGCCGGTACGGCCGCCGGCGTAGCGCGCCCGTCGACCGCCACACCCCTCCGAGCCCCTCCCGCGTAGCCCCCGAGCGCCGGCAGCCCTCTCCGACAACGGCCGGCGTGCGAGAGTAGGGCGCCCGATGGATCAGGCGGGCTAATTCGCGCTGCTCGAGCCGAGCGACTCGCGAACCTTCCGCGCCAGCGCCTCCGGCGTGATCGGCTTCTGCACGAACGCGACCGTCGAGTCCAGGATCCCGTGACGCATGACCGCGTCGTCGGTGTAGCCGGACATGTAGAGCACCTTCATCCCCGGGCGTACCAACACCAGCCGCTCGGCCAGCTGCCGGCCACTCATGCGCGGCATGACCACGTCGGTCAGGAGGAGGTGGATCGTAGACGTATGCTGCTCGCACAACAGGATCGCGTCGCCAACGTTCTCGGCCTCGAGGACGTTGTATCCATACTTGCGCAAGATGGTCCGCGCCAGCACCCGTACGCGCTCCTCGTCCTCGACGAGGAGGATGGTCTCGGAGCCGCGCAGCGTCCCCAGCCCCGGCAGCGGCACCGAGGCGCGCGCGACCAGCGCCCGGTCCGCGGTCGGAAAGTAGATCTTGAAGGTGGTACCCCTGCCCGGCTCGCTTTCGACCCAGATCGTGCCGCCACTCTGACGAACGATTCCGAAGACGGTCGCGAGGCCGAGCCCGGTGCCCTTGCCGATCACCTTGGTCGTGAAGAAGGGCTCGAACATGTGCGCCTGCGTCTCCAGGTCCATGCCCACGCCGCTATCGCTCACCGCCAGCATCACGTGCGGCCCCGGCTTGACGCCGACGTGTGCCGCGGAATAGGCCTCGTCGAGAAACACTTCGGCCGTGTCGACGGCGAGCTTGCCGCCACAGGGCATGGCGTCGCGCGCATTGACCGCCAGGTTCATGATGATCTGTTCCATCTGTCCCGGGTCGACCATGATCTCCGGTAACGCGGTCGCGCCGCTGGAGCTCAGCTCCACGTCCTCGCCGAGGAGTCGCCTGAGCATTCGCTCCATGCCCACGACGATGTCGCCGAGGTTCACGATCTTCGGCTGCAGCACCTGCTGCCGGCTGAACGCGAGCAACTGACGCGTCAGATCGACCGCTCGCATACCGGCCGCGCGGATCTCCTCCAGGTCTGCGCGCATGGGGTCGCCCTCCTTCAAGTCGTCGGCGAGCAGCTCGCTGTAGCTGAGGACGATCGACAACAGGTTGTTGAAGTCGTGCGCAACGCCGCCCGCGAGACTGCCAATGGCCTCCATTTTCTGGGACTGGCGGAGCTGCTCCTCGCTGCGCCGCAGCGCCTCCTCCGCTCGCTTGCGCTCGGTGATGTCCATCAGCATCGCAAACGTGCCGTCGCGGACACCATCCTCTCCGATGATCGGATCGGCGGTACCCAGCGCCCACACCTCGACGCCGTCTTTACGCCGCAGCCGATACTCGCGGCTCCCCTCGGTCTGGCCCGTCACGCCCTCCTGCAAGGGCGTTCCCGCGTCGTCTCCGACCAGCTCGAAGCGCGACTTGCCGATCATCTCCCCCGGCTCGAAGCCGAACATCACCTCCAGTCGCCGGTTCGCGAACAAGAGGCGGCCCCGATCATCCATGATGCAAATGCCCTCGTGGCTGGTCTCGACGAAGCGGCGGAACTTCAGCTCCTCCTTGCGAGCCTGCTGCTCGGCGCGCATGCGCTCGGTGATGTCCTCGATGACCGAAATGAAATGCTGGCACCGGCCTTCGGTGTCGCGATGCACCGACATGTTGACGCGGACCCAGACAAAGCTGCCGTCTCGCCGTCGATAGCGCTTCTCGTCGACCACGTGCCGCTCCAGCGTCCCGGCCGCCAATAGGCGGAACGACTCCGCCTCGCCGGCCACCTCCGCCGCTTGCAAGAGCTCTTGAACGCCGACGCCTTGCAGCTCGTTCCGTGTGTATCCCAAGAGATCGCAGAGCCGCTGATTGACTCGCAACCAGCGGCCGTCGAGCCCCACATGCGCGATCCCCACCGGCGCCGCGTCGAAGGTCGCGCGATAGAGGCGCTCGCTCTCGACCAGATCGGCCGCGCGCGAGCCCACCTCGCCCTCGAGCATCTGGCCATACTCGTCGTGATAGTCGGCGTAGGCCTTGAGGCGTAAGAGGTTCCTGACCCGCACCTTGAGCTCGGCGCGATCGACCGGCTTACTGAGAAAGTCCTCGGCGCCGGCATTCAAGCCGAGCATCTTGGCGTCGCGATCATCGCGGACGGTGACCATGATGATGGGGATGTTCTTGGTCGCGAGGTTGGCTTTGAGCCTGGCCGCCACCTGATAGCCGTCGAGGCCCGGCATCATGACGTCGAGCAGGATGAGGTCCGGCGGATGTTGCGCCACCATCGCCAGCGCCTCTGCGCCGCTCTCCGCGCTCGCCAGGGTAAATCCCTCGGGGCCGAGCATGACCTCCAGCAACTGTCGATTGTGGCGCTCATCGTCGACGATGAGGATGCGCGCTGCAGCGGCGGCAGCTCCGGGGACCCGGCTCATTTCTGGACCAGCCGAACGGTCGCCTCCGCCGAGGAGGGCACGAGCGCGCCTCGGTGCACGCGGTCGCGGCCCGCCGCCTTCGCGGCATAGAGCGCCTCGTCCGCCGCCTCGAGGAGATTGCTCGATGACAGCCCGGCGTACTCGTCCCAAGAATCGAGGCCGGCCACGCCGGCGCTGATGGTCACGTTGACTACGTGCCCCTTGGCGGTCAGCGAGATGGCGCCCACCGCGGCGCAGAGCCGCTCGGCCGCGCGTTCCCCCTCGGCGATGCCGGTCTCGCGCAAGATGACGCCGAACTCTTCACCACCATAACGACACACCACATCGCTCTGGCGCGCCACGGCGGTCAACGCGGCGGCGACGCGCTGCAGGACGAGGTCACCGAACGGGTGGCCGTGTTGGTCATTGAAACGTTTGAAATGGTCGACGTCGAGCATCGCCACCGACAGCCGCCGCCCTTTACGCTTCGCCGCCGCGAACTCCTCCTTGAGGCGCATGTCGAAGAACGAGCGGTTCCACAACCTCGTCGAGCCGTCGACCTGGGCGCGCGTGGACAGGAGGTCCTGATAGAGCTTGGTTCTGAGCGCGGCCCGCACCCGCGCGCGCAGCTCGATGGAGTCGAAGGGCTTGGTGACATAGTCGACCGCCCCCACCTCGAAGGCCGCGACCTTGGTCTCCATATCGGTCGCGCCGGTGAGAAAGATGATCGGGATGGCGGTCGTCGACGGGTCGGCCTTGAGCCGGCGACAGAGATCGAGGCCGCTCTTGCCCCCGAGATCGAGGTCGAGCAGCACGAGATCGGGACGCTGGTTGCGAATGAGGGCGATCCCGTGGTCCGCGTCGAGCGCCGAGCTGATGATCAGCCGCTCGGGTCGCAGCCGCGCCTTGATGAGCTGATGAATGTGGGGCGAGTCGTCGATGACCAACAACGACTGCTCCGACCCGTCCATCACGGTCTCGAGCGTCGGCTCGGCCGATCGGACGCGCGCGCACGCCGAGCGCAACGCGTCGAGCGCCAGCCCGGCCTCCGAGGATCCCCCGCGCGCGCTGAACTCCAGCCGCCCGGCGATCTCCGTCAGCGACGGGAAACCGTATCCGCCGGCCGAGCCCTTGAGCTGGTGGGCGAGCACGCGCACCTCGTCGCGATGGCCCAGCTGGAGCGCGGTGCTGATCGCCTCGACCTGCGCCGGCAGACCGAGGACGAACTGCTCGACAATCTCCTGCATCTCGGGATCGTCGGCGAACGTGCTGATGAGCGTCGCAGGTGGCGCGATCGCGGCCGCGGGCGGCGCGGCGGCGTGGGCGCCGTCGAGGTACTTGCGCAGCGTCGAGAAGAGCGCGCCGCGATCGACGGGCTTGACCAGATAGTCGTCGCAGCCCGCGGTGAGGCAGCGCTCGCGCTCGCCGACCATGGCGTGAGCGGTCAGCGCGACGATGGCGCCGCGATAGCCATGCGATCGCAGATGCGAGGTGGCGGCATAGCCGTCGACCTCCGGCATCTGCATATCCATCAGGATCACGTCGAATGGACGACTGGCGTGCCACGTAGCGAGTGCCATGTCGATGGCGATGCGACCGTTCTCCGCGACGGCCACGGCGAGCCCGCGCTTGCGCAAGAGGGTCGCGATCAAGATCTGATTGTCACGACCATCCTCGGCGAGGAGGATGGACCCGGAGAGCGCAACGGCGACGGTGCCGAGTGCGGTCTGCTCGTCGGAGGCGCCCTGGGGAGCTTCGCTCGGATCGCTCACCATACGGCGCCCCGGTATCGCGTCGAGGCCCAGGCTGAAGCGGAAGCGGCTCCCCTGGCCCGGAAGGCTCTCGACCGAGATGGTGCCGCCCAGCGCCGTGGCGAGCGGCCCGCAGATGCCGAGCCCCAGCCCCGTGCCACCGTAGCGGCGGGTGACGGACGGATCGCCCTGCATGAACGGTTGAAACAGCTTGGCGAGGTTTTCCGTGTCGATGCCGATCCCGGTGTCGATGACGTCGACGACGAGACGCGGCCCACCGACCTCGGTCTCTTCCCAGCGAACGACGATCTCGACCTTGCCACGCTCCGTGAACTTCACTGCGTTGGTGACCAGGTTGAGCAGGATCTGACGAATGCGCGTCGGGTCGCTGTCGATCCGCTCGGGAATCGGAGTCTCGTACCGCAGCTCGAACTCCAGCTTCTTTTCGGTCGCGCGCACGCGCATCAGCGAGGCGACCTCGTTCAACAGCTGCGAGGGCGAGCATTCGATGCGCTCGAGGGTGAGCTTGCCGGCTTCAATCTTGGAGAGGTCGAGGATGTGATTGAGCACGCTGAGCAGGTGCTCGCCGTTGCGGCGGATCGTCATCGTGTAATTGAGGCGCTCCCTGACTGTGAGCTTGGGGTCGAGCAGCATGTCGGTGAAGCCGAGCACCGCGGTGAGCGGCGTGCGGATCTCGTGGCTCATGTTGGCCACGAACTCGGACTTCTGGCGCGACGACTCGACGGCCACCTCGCGCGCCGTGACCAGTCCGCGTTCGGCATGCCTCCGCTGCGCGTCGAGCGTCCTCCGGTCGCTGATGTCTTCGATGACCGAGATGAAATGCTGGCACTGGCCTTCGGCGTCCCGGTGAACGGACATGTTGACCTGAACCCAGACAAAGCTGCCGTCGCGTCGTCGATAGCGCTTCTCATGAACGACGTAGCGATCGAGCGTTCCGTCCGCCAGTTGGCGGAATGACTCGGCCTCGCCGGCCACATCCTTCGAATGCAGGAGCTCTTGAATACCGACGCCCTGCAGCTCCTGCGGCGTGTATCCCAAGAGCTCGCAGAGGTGCCGATTGACGCGCAACCAGCGCCCGTCGAGCCCCACGTGCGCGATCCCCACCGGCGCCGCGTCGAAGGTCGAGCGATAGAGGCGCTCGCTCTCGACCAGATCGGCCGTGCGCGAACCCACTTCGCCGGCGAGCATCTGCCCGTACTCGACGTGGTAGTCGGCGTAGGCCTTGAGGCGTAAGAGGTTCCTGACCCGCACCCGGAGCTCGGCGCGATCGATCGGCTTACTCAGAAAGTCTTCGGCGCCGGCGTTCAAGCCACGCATCTTGGCGTCGCGATCGTCGCTGACGGTGACCATGATGATGGGGATGCTCTTGGTGGCGACGTTGCTCTTCAATCTGGCCGCCAACTGATAGCCATCGAGGCCCTGCATCATGACGTCGAGGAGGATGAGATCCGGCGGATCTTTTTCCACCATCGCGAGCGCCTCGGCGCCGTTTGTCGCGCTCGCCAGGCTATAGCCCTCGGCCTCGAGCAGCACTTTCAGCAACTCCCGGTTGAGGCGCTCATCGTCGACGATGAGGATGCGCGCTCGCGCGTCGGCCATTCCCGGCATCGGTTTCACTTGGGGTCCAGCTGCGCTGCGATGGTCGCCAGAAAGCTTTTGTAGTGGATGGGCTTTGCGATGTAGCCGTCACATCCGGCGGCGCGGATGCGCTCCTCGTCGCCCTTCATGGCGAGCGCGGTCAGCGCGATCACCGGGATGGCGCGGGTCACGTCATCCTGCTTGAGGAGCGCGATGGCTTGGAGACCGTCCATTCCGGGAAGCTGGATATCCATCAAGATGAGATTGGGTCGCTCCGTGCGCGCCAGGGTCAGGCCGGCCTCCGCGTCGGTGGCGCCGAGCACTGTGTGGCCCGCGGAGCCCAGGAGGAAGACCGCCAATTTCATGTTGGCGGCGTTGTCCTCGACGACCAGGACCTTTGCCATGTCAGGCGGCCCGTCGGCGGCAGGAGATGGCGCGTCGTACTTCGGTGACGAACCGGTCCGTGTCGCACCCGGCCTTTTCCATGATCGCCGTCACGTAGCCGGTCAGCTTGGCGCGGTCCTCGGCGGTGACCTGCTTGCCGGTGACCACCAGGATGGGGATGCGGGCCGTGTCATGGCTTTGATTGAGGGCGTCGACCACGTCGAAGCCGTTCACCTCCGGCATCATGATATCGAGGACGATCAAGTCGGGCAGCTCGCGCCGCGCCATCTCGATCGCCTCGCCGCCGCCGTACGCGCGCAGCACGCTGGTGGCCAGACCCATGAGGCGAACGGCGATCAGCTCCACTGCTTTGGGATCGTCGTCGACCACCAGGACCTTGAGCACGCGGTCGGGCTGCAATGGAATCAGCCCCAGCTCGTCGAGCGCCTCGTGGAGCTCCTGCCGCGAAATGGGCTTTTGCATGACCGCCGCGACGCCGAGCGCGAAGGCCTTGGTGCGAGCCTCCACCATCGAGATGATGACGACCGGGATGCGCGACAGCGAAGGGACCTGCTTGATGCGGCCGAGGAACTCCCAGGCGTCCATGGTGGGCAGCATGATGTCGAGCGTAATGAGCGACAACGGCTGCTGCGCTGCCATCGTCAGGGCCATCTCGGCGGAGGCGGCGTGCAGCACCTGGAAGCCTTCTGCCTCGAGCTGCATCCGGATCAGCCCAGCCGAGGGCAGATCGTCCTCCACCACCAGGGCCGTGCGCGCAACGACCGCAGCGCCGATTGGGGAGGGCAGCGCGGTGATCGGGACGATCACGTCTTGATAGGGCGCCCGCATCGGCAGCCAGACCGTGAAGCGGGAGCCCTGGCCCACTGCGCTTTGCACCGCGACCGAGCCGCCGTGCAGCTCGGCCAGGACCTTGACCATGGCCAATCCCAGTCCCGTGCCCTCGAACTTTCGCGCCAGACCGCTATCGATCTGATTGAACGGTGTGAACAGCTGCTCGAGCCCCTCGGGCGAGATGCCGATCCCGCTGTCGGTGACGGTGATCTGGAGGAAATCGCCGAACTCGCTCTCGGCGAGAGGAAAGGCTCTGCTGGTCCACGGACCCGCGAGGCGACCGACCTGCGAGCGCGGCACGCGGCTCGTTCCCAGCGTCACCTCGCTGCCATCATCGGCAAACTTCACCGCGTTGGATAACAGGTTGTAGACGATCTGCTTGACCTTGCGCACGTCCGCCTGAATCGAGCCCAGCCCCTCGGCGGTCTCGATCTGGAGGCGGATCTGACGGGCGGCGGCTTTCTCCCTGATGATGGCCACGCTGTTGACGAAGAGGGACGACACCTGGAGCGGCTCGAGGTCGAGCATCATTTTGCCGGCTTCGACCTTGGACAGATCGAGGATGTCGTTGATGAGAGACAGGAGATGCTTACCGCTGCTGAAGATGTCGCCGATGAAGCCACGTTGCTTTTCGGTCATCTCGCCGAGGAGGCCGTCTTTGAGCACCTCGGAGAAGCCGATGATGGCGTTGAGCGGCGTCCTCAGCTCATGAGACATGTTGGCGAGGAACTCGGACTTCATGCGGCTCGCGTCTTCGGCGACGATCTTCTGCTGCAGGGTCTGCTCGAAGCGCTTCAGCTCGGTGACGTCGCGCGCGGCGGCGAACACTCCCTGCAGCCGCCGATCGCGATCGTAAAAGGTGCTCGCGTTGTAGGACACCACAGTCAGGGAGCCGTCGCGCGCGCGGGCGGTGAGCTCGTAGTTGGTGACTTTGCCTTCGCTCAACACGCGATTGATGCCGGCCTGGGCGCGGTCTGAATCGGTGAAGTAGTTCTTGAACGGCGCGCCGATCAGCTCGTCGCGCGTGCAGCCGGTCAGCGCCTCGGTCTGTTTGTTGACGTCGGTGATGATGCCGCGCGGATCCGTCGCCATCAACGCGTCGATATTCGATTCGATGAGCGAGCGCGTGTAGAAATGCTGATCGCGCAGCCGCTGATCGAGCTTGGTGCGCTCCTCTTCGACCTGCTGGCGCGCGGTGTTGTCGGTGCCGATCAAGAGGTAGCCGATGATGACGTCCTGCGCGTCGCGTAGCGCGGTGACCGATACCACCGCCGGGAATCGGCTCCCATCCTTGCGAACCTTGGTCACCTCGTAGATGTCCTCGATTCCGCGCGAGGCCTTCAAGACCAACGCTTCGAAGCCGGGCGCAATCGGCGTATCGAATTCGAGGCTCAAGGCGGCCGCGCGCATAATCAATTCTTCCGGGTCTTGAAGATCCGTCGCGCTGACCTTCTTCATCACGTCGCTGGCGGCGTAGCCCAGCATTCGCTCGGCCCCGACGTTGAAGATTTGAATGACGCCTTTGGTATCGGTGGCGATACATGAAAAAGTGGCGCTATTGAAGATCGCGCGCTGCAGCGCCCCCGCCTTGAGGAGCGCCTCTTCTGCCTGCTTGCGCGCAGTATTGTCGGTGCCGATCAACAAATAGCCGATGATGACGTCCTGGGCGTCGCGCAGCGCCGTCACCGACACCACCGCGGGAAAGCGGCTCTTGTCCTTTCGGATATAGGTGAGCTCGTAGATATCTTCGATACCGCGCGAGGCCTTGAATACCAGCGCCTCGAATCCCGGCGTGATCGGCGTGGCCAGCTCGACGCTGAGCGCTTTGGCGCGCGCGATGACCTCCTGCGGATCGGAGATATCGGCCGGCGTGATCTGGTTCATCACCTCGGCTGCCGTATAGCCGAGCATGCGCTCGGCGCCGACGTTGAAGATCTGGATGACGCCTTTGGCATCGGTGGCGATGCTCGAGAAATTGGCACTGTTGAAGATGGCGCTCTGCAAGGCGCCCGTTTTCAAGAGGGCCTCGGCATTGGAGATGTCGTCAGGGCCGCCTGCTTCGGTAGTGCTGGTCGGGGCAGTATTCATTTTCCCTCATCAGAAGATCATTCGGCTTGGCGAGCGATGGAAGACGGCCGCGGTGGACCGCCGAAAGGAGAACGCCCTCCGCGGCGCAGAGTGCTCGCACGGTTGGGCCTTGGCTGTCGTCGGTAACTTTAGAAGCGACGTTCGTAGATCGTCGCTGGTACTGGCGCTGACTTCGGCAGAGCGCCCCGAAGCCGCAATGCTATTACCCCATACTTAGCTTTACACGTTCTATGCTGCCGTCAACCTGATTCGCCCGAGAGGGGGCCTCGTTCTCGCATCGGCACCAGGTAGCGAGACTTGAGCGACAGGCGTACTTCGGACGAAATTGGCAGCCGCTACGGCGCTACAGCGGCAAGAAGAGCGTGAATCTGGCACCTGCCCCCGGGGCGCTCTCGACGATGATCGTGCCGCCGAGCGTCTCCGCGATCTGCCGTGAGATCCACAGTCCGAGGCCGAGCCCGGCGTAACTCGTGCGCGACACCGCGCGCTCGAAGCGCTCGAAGATGCGCGCTTGATCGGCGGGCGCGATGCCGATGCCGTGATCGGTGACGCTGGCGGCGGCGCGCCGCCCCTGGTTGTCGCCGTCGCTGAACGACTCGACGTAGACGCGCACGTCGATCGGTTTGCCACCGCCGTACTTGATGGCGTTCGATACCAGGTTGGTGATGACCTGATCGACGCGCGACCGGTCCCAGCGACCGACGACCGGCGTGGCAGCGTCGAGCTTGAGGATGGAGCCCGTCGCCGCGGCGGGGGTTCGGCCACGCTCGACGACCTCGGTGACGACGGCCGCCAGATCGATCTCCTCGAGGTTGACGTCCATGTGGCCGGCCTGCACGCGGGACACGTCGAGCAGCGCGTCGATCAGCTCGACGAGCCGGTTCACCTGGCGATCGGCGGCATCGAACTTGGCGCGCAGCTGCTCGGCGGAATACTGCGCCTCGGGCGCGCGATGCACCGAACGCTGCAGCGACTGCACCTGCAGCCTGAGCGCCGTCAGCGGCGTCTTGAGCTCGTGCGAGGCCACCGAGAGGAACTCGTCGCGCGCCTCGACCGCGCGCTGCAGCTCGGCGGCCACCGACTCCATGCGCTGCCGCGCCTCGACCTGCGTCGTCACGTCGACGGCGAAGGTGAGCACGCCGACGATCGCGTCGCCCTCGCGCAGCGGCTGGCAGATGACATCGAAGTAGGCGTCGCGCAGCTCGCCGTCACCCAACCGGTCGACGAGGAAGCGATGCTCGCGCCCGATGAACGGATGGCCGTCGCGCTGCACTGCCTCCAGGATGCGGCGGAGCTGCGCCCAATCGGGCAACACCTCGGCCAGCGCTCGCCCCATCAGCTCGGCGCCACCGAGGAGGCGACCGTACAGCCGGTTGGCCAGCTCGTAGCGCAGCTCGGGGCCACGCTGGACGGCGATGGCGGCCGGCGCGTCCTCGAGGTGCCGAAGAAGCGACTCGCTCACGCCCGCTCGCTCACTCGACGGCGGGTCCCGGCGGAAACAGGGCCGCGAGGCGTCGGACCACTTCGTCGTGCAGGTGCCCGTTGGAGGCGATGAGCCCGCGCACGTTGCCGAGCTCCTGGCCGCGATAGGCGAGCCGCTCGCCGTGCACGTCGGTCATGCGGCCGCCAGCCTCGATGAGGATGGCTTCCGGTCCGCACGCGTCCCACAGCTTGGAGTGGCCGCCCGGATTGACGTAGAGGTCGCGCGCGCCCTCGGCGATGAGGCCGAGCTTGAGCCCCACCGAGCCGATGTTGAGCTCGTCTGAGATGCCGAGCTCCTCGCGCACCTTGTCGATGGTGGGCGTGCGGTGCGACTTCGACGCGACCATGCGGATGCGCGCGGCGTCCTCGAGATCGCTGACGCGGATCTGCACGGCGGTACCTTCGCCGATCATGACGAAGGCGCCGTTGCCTCGCGTGGCGAAGTAGAGCTTGTCGGTCATCGGCTGATAGACGACGCCGAGCGAGGGCTCGTCGCCGACGAGCAGGCCGATCATGACGGCGAAGCCGTCGCGGCCGCGGATGAAATCCTTGGTGCCGTCGAGCGGGTCGATCATCCAGACGCGCGTGCGTCCGTGGCGCGAGCCGTCGTCGGGGAGCTCTTCGCTCAAGATGCCGTCGTCGCCGAACTCCTTCGCGATCGCGGCGACGATGAGCTCGTTGGCCTCGCGGTCGGCCTGGGTGACCGGCGAGTCGTCGATCTTGCGCTCGACCGCGAGCTCTCCGCCGTGCAGGGCGCGGATGCGTGCGCCGGCTTTCTTCGCCACCTCGACGGCAACGTCGAGCTCTCGTCGCAGATCTATCACGCTGCCAGAGTAGACGACCCCAGGTCGGGCCGCCACGCAATCGGTTGCGGTCTTTTGTCGCAGGGCGGGGCGCGAGGCGAGGGTGCGGGGTGCGGGGTGCGGGGTGCGGGGGCTGTGGTTGTGGCTGTGGTTGGGACTCGGTGACTGTCGGCGCTTTGGGGGCTACGCGGGAGGGGCTCGGAGGGGTGTGGCGGTCGACGGGCGCGCTACGCCGGCGGCCGTACCGGCCGGCGGCACGTCCGCGCCCTCGGTTCGTCGCTGGCATCGCGGCTA
>JAQBQH010000003.1 GCA_028287105.1 Myxococcales bacterium | reverse complement strand
GGCGCGATCCTCGTGGGCGGCGTGGACGACGCCCCGTCGTTCAGCCTGGTGCTGGCGGGCAAGATTAGCAGTTCCGGCCGCTTCGACACCGTCTTCGGCACCAACGGAATCGTCGAATACCCGGTGGACAGCGTCGGCGGTTCAGGCACGTCGGCGGAGATCACCAACGTCAGCCTCAGCGGCGCGCACTCCGACTTCCCCGACGTGATCCTGTCCGGTTTCTCGTTCACCAAGGGCACCAAGGCCGGTTCGGCGGCGAAAGCGACGGCGCTGACAGTGGCCGTGAAGGACCGCACTGGCGCGCTGGACACCAACTTCAACGGCACCGGCGAGCTGATCAACCCCAATTACGGCGAGGCAGTACTGGCCCGCGTCCAAAGTACCCACGATGGGAGCAACGGCGGCACCGCCTCTGATCTGTACATCGTGTACGGAACTGCCGGCACCTATGCCTCTGCGTTTGTCGACTATCCGATTACCGGGGGTTTCCCAGACATTGCCAATCCCACGACGACCCAGACCGGAACCTTCACCGTCCCCAGTGATTTCGCCTCGATGCAGGGATTCACCTTCGACTCCCGCGGGCAGATCCTGGTCAGCGGCGATACCAGCTCCAACAACGAGATGCTGACCACGATCGGCGGCTCGAGCGTGCTCGGCTACTAGAGACGGCGGCGCGCGGGTACCGCGACTGCCGCGACGTACTGCGACGAAGCCCCTCTCGAGCCCTCACCCGCCCGACAGCGCCTGCAGGATGAAGATCTTGTCGTGATCCGCGAGCGCATCGCTCAGGTGCTCGCGGTCGCGCAGTGGCTCGTCGCCGACAAAGACGTTCACGTGCCGGCGCAATCCGCCGGTCTCGTTGACGATGTAAGACGCCAATCCCGGATGGCGCCGCTCCAGCTCGTCGATCACCTCGCGCACCGTCGCGCCCGGCACGTCGCCCGCGACGAGCGTTGGGAAGAAGCGCTGCAGGTGCCTGGTGAGGGTCACATGGGGCATCGACCTGGCCAGCTCGCTCAGGCGAACCGGACCGAGTGGACGGGCGGAAAATGGTTGCCGACGCACCGCCAGGTCTCGCCTCGGTCCTCCGAGACGTACACATTGCCGGTGGTGCTGCCGAAGCAGACGCGATCACCCCGCGCATCGAGCGCATGACGGTACACGACGTCGTAGGCGTGCTGTTGCGGAAGACCTTCGCGAAAGGTCTCCCAGCTCGAGCCGCCATCGCGGGTGCGCGCGACGAACAGTCCACCGTCGACGCTCATGCGCTCGTCATCCGCCTTGGCGGGAACGACCCACGCGGTGAGCGGATCGTGATCGTCGCCGACGATGGGGAAACCGAAGTGCACCCCCAGCTCGGGACGACTCACCCGTTTCCAGCTGCGCGCGCCGTCGTCGCTGGTAAACACGCCGCAGTGGTTCTGCTGCCACAGGCGATCGGGCGCGGCGGGGCAGTGGGTCACGAAATGCGGATCGTGGCCCCACTCGGCCTCGGGGTTGGGCAAGTAGTCGTTGAGCATGCCGCGGTTGCAGCCGGACCACGTTCGCCCACCGTCGCGCGTCTCCATGACGCCGGCGGAAGACACGCCGATGATGATGTGTTTCGAGTCGCGCGGA
The DNA here is from genome assembly GCA_028287105.1 of Myxococcales bacterium. Taxonomy (GTDB): domain Bacteria; phylum Myxococcota_A; class Polyangia; order Palsa-1104; family Palsa-1104; genus JAQBQH01. Next base: position 15,200 of record JAQBQH010000003.1, on the reverse strand, counting down.
TCGACGATGATCGAATGGATGCCCGGTACGAACTCACCATACGCAATGGCAGCCGGCGTTCCGCCCCACTGATTGCGGCTCGTCGCTTCGCCGGCAGACAGATCGCCGCCGCGACTCTCGTGATTCCACAGCGAGCGGTTCAGCTCCCAGTGATCGCCACCGTCGTCGCTGGTGAAGAGGCCGCCGGGTAGGGTGCCGGCGTGGATCGTCCCCGGCTGATCGGGGCCGGCGAACCCCAGCACCCACACTTTGAGCAACGCGGCCTGCTTGTACGTCGTCGGTCGATCGGCAGCCGGATTCTCGTCGGGCGTCGGCAGATGCTGCTCGACGAAGCGTGCCCCTTTGGGATACGCGATCTGGGTCAGGTTCTCCCAGGTCCTCCCCTCGTCTTTGGAACGCGAAAGCTTCGGGCCCCAATGGGCGTGATCCATGGCGACCCACATGGTGCCGTCCCGTGGATCGCTGGCGGCGTAGCTGATCGATACGCCCGGGTGGGCGATGGCTCGCGGCGTCCAGCGGCCCCCCTTGCGGTCGAGAATGAGCGTACCCTTGCGCGTTCCCAGAAGGATTTGGTCGGCCATCGCGGGCAAGACTAGCGTGGAGCGGAGCCGCTAACAAGGCACATCCACGGCACGCGTCCGCGACGAAAAGATCATCTCCGTTCCTCGATGGATTGCGTTTGCCCGAATTCTGCCGAGACCTATCCGCGGCTATTCGGCAAGGAGAACGCGATGCGCAATCTGACCCAAGCTTGTGTGGTAGCCGCCGCCACGGTCGCGCTGTTTCCGTCGGCGCTGCGGGCGCAGGCCGGCGACGCGGTGATGCAGGCACAGACGACGCGCGGCGTCCCGGTGACGCGTCCCGAGCAGCGCAAATCATCGCACGACAGCTCGAACGCGTTCGACGCGCGCAACGCTCAGCCGTCCTCGCCGGCGTTGGCCAACCAACCCGAGAAGGGCGGTATGCCTGGGTTCGACCCCTATCGCGATCCGTTCGACTCGGCGCGACCGATGATGACATTCGAGGAGGTCTACAAGGCCGCAGTCGCCGCCAAGCCGGGCGTGAATGCCGCGCAGCGAAAGCTCCTCGAGGCGCGGTACAACCTGACGCCCCGCACCCAGGCGGGGCTGGTGATGTCGCGCGGCAAACCGATCCCGATCGGGCCGACCGCACGCCTCCGCGGCGGCAAGAGCTTTGACGATCTGGCGGCGATGACGCCCGACGCGATCCGCAAGGCCGGGCTGTTCCCCTATCCGTCGCTGCCCCACCCCCACAACGCGGGCGGCGGCGGACAGGTGTTCCCCAAGATGCAGATCGACATGTTCCCGCGCCTGCAGCGGTTCGACGTCGATTTCGATATCCCCGACGCCTTTTTGCCCGAATTCCCGCCGGCGATGTTTCTGCAGAACCGACCCGAGCTGGGCGACGTGTCGCGCGGCGAGGTGGTCTCCATCAACAACTACTACCGCCTGTTCAAGGACATCATCACGCCCGTGCAGCTCGACGGGCTGCGGATGCTGCTGACGCCGTTCCCGCAGGAGGAGTTCAATCCCACCGACGATCGCAAGACCGAGCACCCGGTCCTGGGGGTGACCTGCCTCGATTGTCATATCAACGGCCACACCACCGGCCAGTTTCATGTCAATCCCGACGACCGGCCGCAGAACCGTCGGGTGCGGCTCGATACCGTCAGCTTGCGCGGCCTGTTCAACCAGCAAATTCACGGCTCGAAGCGCAGCCTGCGCTCCGTCGAGGACTTCACCGAGTTCGAGCAGCGCACCGCCTACTTCAACGGCGACGAGATCCATGCCGCCAAGAAGGGCATGAACATCCTGGACCGCATCCCGGTGTCACACATGGCGCAGATGCAAAACATGTTCGATTTTCCGCCCGCGCCGAAGCTGAACCTGGTCGGCCGGCTCGAGCCGGCCAAGGCGACGCCCCAGGAGCTGCGTGGCGAGCAGATCTTCTTCGGCAAGGGCCAGTGCGCCACCTGTCATCCGGCGCCCGTCTACCTGGACAACCGAATGCACGATCTGCATACGGAGCGCTTCCTCGACGAGCCGTCGGTCGGGCCGATCAAGGCATTCACCCTGCGCGGGCTCAGGGACAGCCCGCCGTACCTGCACGACGGGCGCTGCCTCACGATTGAAGACACCGTCGAGTTCTTCAATCTGGTGCAGGGGCTGAAGTTGACGGCCGCGGAGAAGGCGGACCTCGCCTCCTTCCTCCGCCAGCTCTAGAACGTCGACGCGTGCCCGAGGAGGTAGGTCGCTACTTCTCGTTGCGCTGCGTGCGCAGCGCGTCGGCGACCTTCTCGTACAGCACTTCGCGCGTGAACGGCTTCTGCAGGAAGCAGTCGCCGGGCGGGATGCCTTCGTAGCGCTGGATGGTGTCGCCGGGATAGCCCGACATGTACATGACGCGCAGGCCGGGGTTGTGCCGGCGCAGCTCGTTGGCCAACGAGCGTCCGTTGCGATGTGGCATGACGATGTCGGTGAGCAGCAGATCGATCGTCCCCGGGTGCGCAGCGGCGACGCGAACCGCGTCTTCCCCGTCGCGCGCCGTGAGGATGTCGTACCCGGCCGAGCGCAGCACGAAGGACACGAACTCGCACACCGATTCGTCATCCTCGACGACGAGCAGCGTCTCGCCGGCTCCCCGCTGCATCACGACGTCGCGCACCAGCGGCGCCATCACCGGCACGCGCTCCGAGCGTGGCAAGAGCACGTCGAAGCGAGCGCCGCGTTCGGGCTGGCTGTCGACGACGATCTGCCCGCCCGCCTCCTCGACGATGCCGTACACCGTCGCCAGCCCGAGCCCGGTGCCACTGCCGACCTCCTTGGTCGTGAAGAATGGCTCGAAGATGCGTGCGCGCGTCGCCTCGTCCATGCCGACGCCGTCGTCCTCGACGGTGAGGCGCGCCAGCGGGCGGTCATCCTCGCGGGTGGCACGGCTCGTGGAGATGCGCAGCCGTCCGCCTTTGGGCATGGCGTCGCGCGCGTTGAGCGTCAGATTGAGGATCACCTGCTCGAGCTGCGCTGGATCGATCTCGACCGCGCCGGCGTCGGGAGCGAGCGTCGTCTCGAAGTACACGTCCTCGTCGATGAGCCGCCGCAGCATGGGCAAGAGGTTGCGCACGGTGCCGTTGAGATCGATGACCTCCGGCTCCTGCACCCGCTGGCGCCCGAACACGAGCAGCTGCTGCGTGAGTGCCGCCGCCCGCGCCGCGGCCCGCTCGATGTGGCCGACCCGGGTGTGGTTGTCCGAGCCCGCCGGCAGGGTGTCCAGCACCAGCCCGGTGTAGCCGCTGATCGCCGTGAGGATGTTGTTGAAGTCGTGCGCGATGCCGCCGGCGAGCCGGCCGAGCGCCTCCATCTTCTGCACGCGCCCGAGTCGGTCGTTGAGGCGCTTGAGCTCGGTGACCTCGTGCACGAGCGACAGGATGCACGGCTGCGCGTCGAGATCGATGAGCTCGAGCGACATGATCGTGTCGTGGATGCGACCCTGGCGATCGCGCATCGGTACCTCCAGGTTGCTGACCGAGCCGACCGTCTGTAATGCCTCGAACAGGGCCGTGCGGTCGCCGGCGGGCTGCACCCAGAGGTTGAGCTCGTCGCCGGTGCGGCCGCGCATCTCGGCGATGGTGTATCCGGTCAGCGCCTGCAGCGCCGCGTTGCCGTCGACGAATCGGCCGTCGGCGAGGTTGGTGACGCAGATCGCGATCGTCGAGGCGCGGAAGACCTTCTCGAAGCGCTCCTGCGATCGGCGCAGCTCCTCCTCCGCCTGCTTGCGCTCGGTGACGTCGGTGGAGATTCCGCCCACGCCGCGCACCTCGCCTGCGTCATCGAGGATGGGAAACTTCAGCGAGAAGAAGGTGCTGAGGCCGCCCCCGGCGGGATAGGACGACTCGAACTGGAGCGGCCGGCGCTCCTCGATGACGCGCCGATCCTTGGCCATCAACGCCTGCGCATACTCGGGCAGCATCACCGCCAGCTCCTCGAGGGTGCGACCGAGGAGCTCGGCGGCGCTGCGGCCGGCACGGCGCTCGTACTCGCGATTGACCAGCACCAGCCTTCCGTCGCGGTCGGCGATGGAGATGAGCGCCGGAGAATGCTCGAGGATGGCGTGGAGTCGTCGCTCGCTCTCGACGTGGGCGCGCAGCGCCGCCTCCGCCTCGGCGCGGGCCTGCTGCTCGGCGGCGTAGAGACGCGCGTTGTCGACGGCGAGCGCAGCGCGCGCCGCCAATTCCGTGGCCAGCGTCAGATCGTCGTCGCCGTAGATGCGCTGCGACTCGGCGGACGCCAGCACCATGAGCCCGAGCGCGCGCTGCCGCGCGACCAGCGGCAAGAGCATCATCGACTTTGGGGCGAAGGCGCGCAGCGCAGCCAGCTCGTCGGGATGGCTGGCGTAGGCCGCGAGCATCTCGTCGGTGATGTGGCGGATCAGCTGCGGGCCTTCGACGAGCGGTCGCGGCACGCCGTCGCCGTGGTGCGATTCGTAGGGAAAGCGACGGCTGTTCTCCTCGCCGCGCGCGACAAGCGCCGGATCGCTGTGGATCATGCTGACGCGTCGGAGCACGCCGTCGCCGTCGAGCATCTGGATGTCGCACCAGTCGGCGAGGGTCGGCACGGTCAGGCGCGCCAGGCTGTCGAGCGTCGAGTCGTAACAGAGCGATGAGTTCAGGCGTTTGCTCGCCTCGGAGAGGAATTCGAGCCACTTCGTCGGTTCCGTAGCGATCCCTGCCATCCGCGCATCCTCTCGTGCGGCGAGGAGCGCGGTCAAGATCAGCCGGATCGACGCGACGCGCGCTCCAGCGCGCAAGATTCGACGACAGCCTCGCCACGGACCGGCTTAGGATGAGAGTATGCGTACACTCGTCGTCTTCACCCGGTTCGCCGCGTTGGCGCTCGTCTTGATCCCGTCGGCGGCGCATGCGGACGCGCCGGTGAGCGGGTCGGCCGAGCAGGCGCTGCGCGTGCTCCTCGACGGGAACCGGGCCTTCGTCGCCGGCGCGGCCAGCTGCCCGCGGCAGTCGCCGGCGCGGCGCAACGACGTGGCGGCGGCGCAGCATCCCGTCGCCGTCGTCGTCGGCTGCGCCGACTCGCGTGTGCCGCCCGAGGCGATCTTCGGCCAGGGCATCGGCGATCTCTTCGTGATCCGCGTCGCCGGCAACGTCATCGACGACACCGTGCTCGGCAGTATCGAGTACGCCGTCGAGCACCTCGGCGCGCCGCTCGTGATCGTGCTTGGCCACGAGCGCTGCGGCGCGGTGCAGGCGGCGCTGTCGCCGGAGCCGGCACACGCGCACGTGGACGCGCTGGTCCGCCGCATCCGCGCCGCCATCGCGGAGGCGCGCAGCAAGCCCGGCGACGCGCTCGACAACGCCGTGCGCGCAAACGTCGCCGCGTCGGTGCGCGAAGTGCAAACCTCGATACCGGTTCTTGCGCCCATGGTGCAGCAGGGCCGCGTGAAGGTCGTGGGGGCGCGCTATGATCTCGACACGGGCGCTGTCGAGTTGGTGCGCTAGGTTGCCATGGCGAGCACGATGCGCTCTCCTCGCGCGGCCGGCCGTGAAGGCTGCGCCGGACTCTAGCCGGGTCGCGCCGCATCCCGCGAAGGTCGCGCGAGCATCGCGAGGTCGTCCGACGTGTCGTTTCCCAACAACGAGAACACACGACTGAGCGCAACCTTCGCCGAGTTGAAGATGACCCAGCTCGGTCCGCCACCAAAGAACATTCGCGGGCGAACTCCGCGCGAACGGATCACGGTGTACCCGGCCTCGGTGATCGTCGCGCGCAGCCCAGCGTCGACGTACTCGCGAAGATGACCGCGAAACTCCTCGTCCGTCTCCCCGGGCCTGCGCTCCCAGCGCAGTCGGGGTTGCATGAACGGGATCTGGCTCAGCAGCAGGTTCCACGTCCGCATCCAGTTGGGCGTGTTCACCTGGAGCAGACCCTCGGGAGCGAGGACCCGCCGAATCTCCCGGAGGATGGCGTTCGGATTTCGCACGTGCTCGATCACGTGCGGCAGGATGACGAAGTCGAACTCGGCGTCCGCGAACGGCATCGATACTGCGTCGCCGACGACGACACGTCCTCTCGCGCCCAAGAGCTCCCTGGCCTGGGACGCATCCCCCTCGTGGATCTCGAGGCCGGTAAGGGCGGCCTCCGGAAAACGGCGCGAGATTCGATCCAGGTTGACGCCGGTGCCGCAGCCGACCTCGAGGAGACGCGCGCGCGGCCGTTGCGCGAGGGCGTCCAGGATCAGCCCGTACTGTTCGCTGACGATCCCTTCGCCGAAATCCTGCGGTTGAGACATTCCAATCTTGCGCTGCGCCCAGCTACGGACGACGAACATGCGATCCGACATCATCGTGCTCCGGGGCAGAAAGGATTGCAGGGATCTGGTCCCGGCCGGGTCGCTGTCAATCCGGGAACGACGCTCGGATGACCTCATCGGGTCCCGGGGCACTCGGCGCCGCTAGTTCCGCGACCACGCGTCTTCATGTGGAAGCGGAGCACCAAAGTACAGCTCGTAGTACTCGCCTCTGAGAACAACGGGCTGTTGGCATCCATTCGGCCTGCTGGCCGCTTCGATGCGCCGAAGCTCTGATAGTTCCGTCGCCGGCAGCGAGAACTTCCAGCCCCACGTCGGCATCGTGATCCGCTTGCCGCCCGGTTGCGGCCAACGCTTCGGCCACGGCGACGCGACCGGCTTGCCGCACTTCTCCGCTGGCTGGCGCCATCCCCACGGTTCTGCCCGAACGTCGACGTGATCTGGAGTCCACGCCCTTGCCCGCGGCGAGCTGAAGTGCGCGAGCCGCTTCCAGATCGCCTCCAGCTCTCGCGGCGCCGGCAGCAGCGCGCCCTCAGTCCAGTCCTCGAAGCCGCCCCAGAGGCAGTCGCTGCGGGCGCCGTTCGCCGACCACACCTTGATGCACGCCGTCGCTCCGTCATCGCCGACGCGTCTCGGGAGTTGGACGTGACCGACTCGATCGAGAGGTAGATCGGCGATCAGCGCGTTTCGCTCTGCGGCAGTAAGCGCGGTGACTTGGTAATTCTCGCAGCGAATGTCTCCCTCGGATGGCTGCAACACTCGACCGCTCGAGTACAGCACGAAGATCAGGCGATTCGGTGGACCAACCCAGCCAGAGACGGTCAGCGCGATCTCCGGGGTTCCCCATTCCTCCACCGGCGATGGACTGGTGCCTGACGCGCGGCGATCTTCAGTTGCCGCGCACGACCACGCGAACGCTGCCAAGGCGATGGCATGCGCTTTGTCGGGGCGCTTCATACAACGATTCTACACGGCGGTTCGCCGCGCCGCGAAGCGTCCGACGAGCGCTGCTCGCGCTTACCGCCGCGCTGCTTCCGCGTTAGCGCAGATCGCGGCCGAACGGGAACAGCGCGAGCGGGATCAGCTTGATGTGCTGGATCGCGAATGGGATGCCGATGATGGTCACGAAGAGGACCAACGCCGAGGCAAGGTGCGCCACCGCGATCCCCCACCCGAACAGCACCAGCCAGATGATGTTGAAGACGATCCGCGCGGCGCTATTGGCGTCATGCCGCTCAACGACTTGCTTGCCGAACGGCGCCAACGTGGCCACGCCGATCCGCATGGACATCAGCCCGAACGGGATGCCGACGATGGTCAGGCACAGCAGCAATCCCGACACGATGTACCCAAGCCCCGCCAGGAACCCGCCGAAGATCAGCCACAACAGGTTTCCAAGTAGGCTCATGCCAGGATCAACGTAGCACGGCGCGAATAGCTTCCAACGTCATGCGGTCGAGCTGAATTGCTCGCCGAAGAGCGGCAGATTCGGCTCGGAAGCATACGCTCATCGTCGGCGAAGACGTCACCGAGATCGCGGCGTTCGAATCGACCGCGCGCGCAATCCGAGCAAGACCAGCGACAGCATGACCAGCGACGGCGGCGTCGTGGCGGCGGTCGCGGAGCCGCGGGTCAGCGAGCAGCCTCCCGCCATCGGCGGCGCCATCGGGTCATTGTTGGTGCCGGTCGCGGGCGGGACGGTGGAGGCCGACGGCGTCCCCAAATCGGGGGCCACGCCTGCATCGGGGCTGGCCGCTACGCCGCCGGTCACCGTGATCGCCAGCGTCGTCTTGGCGGCGAGCTTCCCGGTGGGGGCAGCGACAGCGTCGCCCGCGAGCCCGGCGCCGTAGAGCGTCAGCGGCCCGCCTGTCGCGGGCGCCTTGAGCGAGAGCTGGACGGTCACCGCTCCGTTGCTCAACGGGATGGCCGACTTGTGCACGATCTCGCCGCCGGCGGCCTCCACCGTCGCCGAGACCGGCGTCAGCTGCGCCGCGCTGTTCGAAACCGCGACGTCGAGACCGGCGATCTTGTCGGTGGCCGACCTGCTGGTGATCGTGAAGCTGTATTGGCCGGTGGCACCCGCCGCAAGCGTCGTCGGCCCGCTGAGCGCCACCGTCGGAGCGGTGCCGCCGGAGTGACAGTTATTGCAGACGGCCGCGGTGGCGCCGGAGTGCCCGACCACGGATGCGCCGTTGTTGAACGCGTGGCCGGGCTGTGGAAACGCCAGCACGTAGAGCACACCCAAGACAGCAATGGCGCGAGACATCGGGCCTCCTCATCGCCAGCAATTCAAGCGGCCGGCCAGGCGGCCGCGCATCCGATGTCAGTGAATTTGCGCGGCTGCCGGCGGGAGCGGGCACCCCGGGGCAGGGTCTGGCCGGCACGATGCACTCGCTTCTGGCGATGGTGGAGGAGGGCGGGATTCCCTAGCATGCTCACTTGCGTTTCGTGGGCTTCTTTCCGCCAGAAGTATTGAGAGCGATGGCCGCGCGGATGAGCGCCTTGAACGCATTCGCGTCAATCTCCTCACCCTCGTGAATGTCGATGGCGCGCCTTACGTTCCCCTCAAGGCTCGAGTTGAAGAGCTTGGCAGGATCTTTCAAGGAAGCGCCCTTATGGAAGGTCAGCTTCACGATCGACTTGTACGACTCTCCCGTGCAGATGCCCCCATCGTGGGACCATACCGGGGTCCCCATCCATTTCCACTCCTCCACGACCTCAGGGTCGGCCTCCCTGATGAGGGCGCGCATCCTTTTTAATGTATCGCCTCTCCAGTCACCCAACTCGGCGATCCTTTCGCTGATTAGCTTGGAGGCGGCCTTGCCTGCTGGCTTTGGTTGACTCTTCATGTTCCTACCTTTCGTTGCGGATAGGCCGCATTGCCCAGGGTTCGCAGTCGCGGCTGCGCGTAGGCGGTGAAGCCGATCTGCAGGCAAAAGAGCGCGGTGGCGATCCAGAAGCCGATGACCATTCCTTTGGAGCGGGGCATGTGCACGTCCTTATGTCAGACAGAGCGGTCCGACGTCACCGCGGCGATCATCCGGCGGCCACCTGCCTCAGCGGCGCGCCTCGATCAGCTTCCACCCGTTCCCGGACGGATCCCGGAAGCCAGCGTCCACGCTCCCGAAGCGCGCCACCGGCTCTTGCGTGAACTCCACCCCGCGGGCGCGCATCCGGTCGTAGGCCGCGCGGCAGTCGTCGACGACCAGCACAAGCGGCGGCATGGCGCCCTTGGCCACCATCTCGCGCAGCGTCTGCGCGGTCGCCGCGTCCAGCATCGGCGACTGCGGCGTGAACAGGCCGAGCTGGAACGACGGCTGTTCCGGGTGCTGGACCGTGAGCCACCGGTAGTCGCCGTTCCGTGCGTCGGTGTGGACGCGAAAACCGAGCTTCTCGACATAGAACGCGAGCGCTTCGTCCTGATCTCGAACGTACAGACCGACCACTTCGACGCCCTGGCTCATGGGACCTCCGTTTCTTCGGACTCCTTCATACCGCGCGCCTCCTGCCGTCGCTTCTCCGAAACTGCGATCGTGAGATCCGGCCGGTGGGCGGCGCGCAGGAAGCAGGCGGGCACGCTCTCGAGGTCGTAGGGAGCGGCTCTCTCGCGGGCCCGGATCGCGCTCGGGCTCTCGCCGGTGACATCGCGGAAGGTGCGCCCGAAGGTGCCCAGGCTCTTCCAGCCGGTCTGGAACGCGATCTCCGTAATGCACAGGTCGGCGTCGCGGAGCAGCGCCGTGGCCCGCTCGATGCGGCGCGTGAGCAGGTACCGGTGCGGGGGGACGCCGAAGGCCTCCTTGAACGACCGCGCGAAGTGGGCCGCCGAGACGCCGCTCACGCGCGCGAGCTGCCGGACCGGCCAGTCCTCGTGCGAGGCGGCGTCCATCCGGTCCTTCGCGCGCAGGAGGCGGCGCAACAGCTCGGGGTCCTGGCTCACGCGTCCTCCCTGTTCTCAGCCTAGCATCGTGTATCAGAATCAGGTTGGAGGGGTCATCAACTGGCAGAAGTGAATCGTGCGCGACTCGCTGAGTGCTGGGAAGCGTGGATTCATGTGCTCGTCGACGCCCCCGAGAGCAGAGCTTCGAATTCCTCCGACGCGTCGCCTGTACCGACGTACCAAGACCGACGGCTACCGTGGCAGCCGCGCTCGCAGCAATCCGCGCGCCGCAGCGACCGGCCAGGACGATGCTCCATTTCTATCCCGCTGGATCGATGTGATACGCAGGCGAGCACCGTGGGCACCGACGAGCAAGAGCAGTAGGCTCGAAGCCGATGGCCCCTTCGACGTTGAGCCTGCTCGTCCTCATTGCCGCGCTTATCGCGGCGGCACCCGCGCGCGCGCAGCGAACCGTCAGCTGCAGCCCGGCCCGTGTGCTGAAGTCGGGCGCCGCCCCCACGCGCGTCTGGCGTCTCGGCAAGCCGAGCGGCCCAGTGCCGCTGACCCTCGTCATCCAGATCGGCTCCGGGGTTGGAAGCTTCGACAGAACCGTGACCGTTCGCGCCGTGGCCCGCCCGACGGCGGCGGGTGATTGGACGCTCGCCGGCGATTCCGTCTCTGTCACCGATCCCGGGGAGGCGCCCTTCTTTCGCTTCGGCAAGGAGCTCACCGGGCGGCTTCACATCGATCCCGACGGCCGCATCTCAGCGATGAACTGGACGTTGCCGACGGCGGTGAGCGACCCGCGCGAAGCGTCGTATCGCGAGGCGACGGCGCACCTGCTCGACATGGTCGCCGAGATCGCCCTCGGACGCGGCACGATGCTCCCGTCGGCGCCGGTGGGGACGGGCGCGCGCTGGCGCGCCACCAGCGAGCAGACCAATCGTCAAGGCGCGCAGTCGGCGACCATGAAGAACGCGCTGGACTGGCGGCTGGTGCGGGTGGAGGGCACGCGCGCCACTCTGGCCGTCGCCGAGGTCGCCGACGTCGCCCCGCTCACCGTGGAGGGCAAGCGCATGTCGGCGCACGGCGAGATCGGCGGCGGTGCGATCGTCGATGCGGCTCGGCCGCTGCCCGTGGAGTGGACGGCGCACGGCTTCGTCGAGATGCACATGGAGCCCAATCCGCCCGACCGCGTCACCATGAATATAACGCTGCGAACGGCGACGGAGCCGGAGCACTAAGCGGCGAAATCCCGGTCGCCGCATCGTCGCGATCGCGGTCGTATCGTCTCGTGAGCGGAAACGTCGGAAAGTCTTCCACGCGACGAAGAAGGCACGACGTTCACCGTCGATTGGTGACCCGCCATTGACTCGGCGTCTCGCCCGCCATTCGGCGAAACAGCGTGCTGAAATGCTGGAGCGACCGGCAGCCGACGTCGAGCGCGATCTGTGACAGCGTCGCGTCCGTCTGCGCCATCAGCCGCTGCGCGATTCGAACCTGAGCGAGGTTGCGTTCCGCTTGAAAGCTCGTGCCGAGCTCGCGCAGCTTTCGCTGCAGGCTGCGTGGCGACAGACCGAGCTGCTTCGCGACGGCGGGAAGCGCGAGCTCCGGCAAATGCGCGTCCAGCACCGCGTGCAGGTCGGCGACCACACGCGCGCTCGCGGCAAGACTTGCGCGCGCGGCCTCGAGCACCGGCAAGACGCGCGCATCGTCGACCCCGAGCCGCAACAGGGCATCCTCGGCAGTCGCGACCACCTCGACCGGGTGAGGGAACGCGACGAGGTGCTGGATGCCTTCGGCGATGGCGCCGACGATGCCGTCGGGGCGAACGATCACCATCTGCGTAATCCGTCGCGCGAGCTTGTCGTGATGCGCAGCCTGCGCCTCTCGAAGGATCGCGTACCCGCTGGCATCGATCGACGTGACCCGGCGAAAGTCGATGAACGACCGATGGGGCGCAACGTCATCCCAGCCCTTGTGTCCGACGGTGCGGGCGAGCGCTTGTAGATCGCTCTGGCCGATGTCTCCCCAGATCATGTAGCCCCACAGATCGAACGCTGCGCAAAATTGCAAGAAGGCGCGCTCGACGAAGTAACTGCCGATGGGGTCGCGCCAGAAGTCCTCGATGTCCGCAGCCGGTCGCATGAAGTGAAAGCTTCCTACGGTCGCCAAGCTGGCGCGTAAACGTGAACAAACGTCGCCTCCGTGGAAGCGCGCGAATCGCTGATTTGGAACAATCCGTCAGCCAACACGGGGGCAAGGAGGCACGTCATGAAAAGATGCCCAACTCTGTTTCTCTTCACGGTAGCCGCATGCGCGACGGCTTGCCAGCCAAAGTCATCGACCAGCTGCCAAGTTTCGGTAAGCCCGTCGACGGGGGGACTCACGACGGTGTTCACCGGGACATGGACCTCACAGAACGCGGACACATGCAGCTACGCCGTCGACGGGGCCGGTGCGGTGCCAATCCCGTGCAACTCGACACTGAGCGCCACCGGAGAGAAGGGCGGCGGCGCCGGAGCTCACACCTTTACCATCACGGCAACGGGCGCTCACGGAGTCGGAACCTGCTCCGACACGTGGAGCGTGCTTCCATCGGGATCCGATATGACTCCGGACCTGAGCCAACCGCCGGCGCCTCTCGATCTGGCGATGACTCCCGACCTGGCGATCGCTCCGAACATGTTCGACTTGCACGATGCGACGATCTTGGACAATCCCTCGAAGCTCGCGGACTGGCCGGTGACGACGACCATCACCGACCTCGAATTCCAATACAACGGAATGGACGGCGTTCACGTCGAGTTCAGCAAGCGGGACGGAGCGGGCAGTTGGCCCGACGTCACTCCGCCCGGCTGGAGCGGCCCGCTCGAATACACGCTCGGGATGGCCGAGCTCATCAACGGTCACTGGTACGCATCGGCAGCGATCCAGATCTGGCGTGGTCTGCAGCAGTCCGGCGGCAACGTCGGCGCGAACCAGCAGGTGGCGAAGAACTGGTATTACGATGGGCGGTGGGGAGCGATGGCCGGGTATCAGCCCGCTGCTGGAGAGATGATCGGCATCTTCGTCGTCGCCGGCAATGTTCGCGGCGTCACCGACGACGGCACGCAGTCGCCGGTGAGAGAGCGGTCGAACGTCGTGCTCGTGCCGATGCCCACCGCCGCGGGGGCGAAATACACGTTCTGACGATCCCATCATATGCGCGCGGTCGCGGGAAAACGTGCCCGAGCATCCACGCGCGATCGACGTGATCGAGTGGCGACAGGATCCCACGGACGAGAAGACGGGTGAGGCTCTGCTCCAGCTCTTCCCGGTGCCTGGACCGTGGGATGGCAATCAGCGTGAGTCGCGGTTCGTCATGCTGTCAAATATGGCTCCGACGACAGGACTCGAATACTTCGGTCGCGTCGAACGCCAGGACGTTGAGCTCGCGAGCGCGACGATGGCGGGTACAATCATATGAGGTGGACGAGCGGCTGAGATCGAGCGCACGGCGCGCCCGCGAGGCCGTTGCCGCGCGACAGCTGCGCGGCCGCGCGTTCCTCGAGGCTCTCCTCGCCGTGCGGTTCGACGAGCGCGATCTCTGGCTCGACGAGCTGCTCGGCCTGCCCGAGTTGCCCGCGGATCTACCGGGCTTGCCGCCCGGCACCGTCCCGTACCTGCCGTGCGACGTCGCCGCAGTCGTGCGCACCGTGCGCGAGGCGCCGGTCACCGCCGCCGACGTCTTCATCGATCTCGGCGCCGGCCTCGGCCGTCCGACGCTGTTGGCGCATCTTCTGAGCGGCGTGCGCGCGGTCGGCGTCGAGTTGCAGTCGCATCTCGTCGATCACGCGCGCACTGCCGCGACCCGGCTCGGGCTCGACGACGTCCGGTTTACCGTCGCCGATGCCGCGGCGGGCGACATCCCCGAGGGCAGTGTCTACTTCATATACGCGTCGTTCAACGGCGCGGCGCTGGCGCGCGTGCTGGGCGCGCTCGAGCGGATCGCGGCGCGACGCCCGATCGTCCTATGCGCGGTCGGCTTCGAAGTGCGCGAGTCGTGGCTGCGGGAGCGCCGCTCGGCCAGCCCGGAGCTCGTCTTCTACGACTCGTCGCGTTGACGCGGATCCGGTGCAACAAGGTCGAAGCGGGCCGCGTCGCTGAGTGGATTCGCGTTCGCTGAGGTGCAAAGCCGGCAATGACTGTTCTGGAGGGCTGGACCTTGATACGGGCCCGGCCACTACCCGCGCAGTACATTCACCCCACCGTCGCTGAGGCGGTCGCGGTCTCCGCATCGCATAACAGAGCGGGGTGATACTCGGATGATTCGGCGAGCGCTTCTCGAGCGCTCGCGTCACTAGATGTCGTCTGTAAGGCACGCTACCGAACGGTCGATTATGCCCCTCGTTAGAGGCATATTCACCTCTTTGGGCGGTGTCAGCACATCCAATGGAGGTGTTGACGCATCTAAAAGATGAGCTAACCTATGACCAGAGGGGGATGACAGTCATGATGCTCGACGCGCTTTTCGGCAACCGTACCGCGGCGCAAGTGCTGATGTACCTTGCCGTCAACGAATCTGCGTATGCCCAGCAGATGGCTGATGCGCTCACCATTGCCTTGAGTGTGGTGCAGAAGCAGGTTCGGCGCTTGGAGACTGGAGGTCTCCTGGTTAGCCGCCTGGTGGGGCGCACGCGCGTTTTTTCGATCAATCCTCGATTCGCAATGGCCAACGAGCTCATTGGCTTTCTCAAACAGGCCTTTTCGCTCTTGCCCGACGAAGCACAACTCCCCTTCGAGTCCTATCGCGCAAGGCCGCGCATGACGGCAAAGCCGCTCCGACTTGATCGGCAACCATCGCCTGGGAAGAACGATAGCGGCGCTCTGTGACTATCGACGAAACAACTACGCGAGAGCAGCTAGGCGCTATCGTTTGCGCAGCTCTTGAAGCCGACGGATTCAAGGCTGTCCTTGTTGGCGGCGCTGTTGTTTCCATCTA
>JAQBQH010000001.1 GCA_028287105.1 Myxococcales bacterium | reverse complement strand
TCAGCGACGAAGTAGGCCGCGGCGCCGATGGCGCTGACGACGATTACGGTCACGAGCGTGATGCCCACGACCGACCAGTTCGACGCGCGCTTACCGCCGCCCGCCACGTACGACTGGTAGGCGGCGGTTTGCGCCGTCCTCGCGAGCTGCCACAGCGCGATCCCGAGCACGTGGGTCAGCTGCGCGACGAGCCGGCTCTTCGCCGGCGTCACGAACGCGAGCAGCAAAAGCAGCGCCATGCCGACCGACCCGATGACCATCGACGCGACGGCGCCGCGCCGCTCGCCAAGCCGCCGCTGATTGGCGGCGTACATGAAGACGCCCGCGATGAACGTGCCGAGGATGGCCGCCGCGCCGATCTGCCCCGGAGAGTACAGCCGCGGGCTCGCCTTTTCCGGCGGCGGCGGCGCGAACGGGTTCGGCACCATCAATTGTGGATCTTGCGCGTCGAGCCCGGTGCTCATGGACGCACGGTATCAGCCCCGAGAGCATCGGCCGATGATCCGCCGCACGTGCGGCGCGTTTCGACGAGTAGCGACGCGGACTAGAACGAGCGCAGCGCCACGACGGCACACGCGGCGTGCCACGGGCGGTTCTCGGTGTCGTAGAAGCCGTCGAGCGCGTCGATGTCGGCCTTGCCGCACTCGGGACAGGAGTCGGGAGCATGTTTCTGCGGCACGCTCGACAGGAGCTTCCGCGCACCGGCGGTGTGGAAGGGGCAGCGGTCAGAGCCGCGTAGGGTAGCGCAGGTCGTGCACGTGGGGTCCATTCGTCAGTTCCTCTCCGAACGAAAAGTATCGCCCATGCGCGAGAAATAGCGAATCCCAACACGTCGGGCGGCTACGAAAGATGGCGACCGGTCCGGACGACGTCGTGCAACTCATGCGCTGCGGCTTGTCGAAGCCCGGTTCGTGCTCAGTATCCTGAGACGGAGGCTCGAAGATGGCGGCAAAGAAAAAGAGCGGCTCGACCAAGCGCCGCACCAAGACCGGGAAGAAGAGCCGGCGCAAGGCGAGCAACGAGGTGCGCACCGAGATGCACCACATGCGTTCAGGCAAGCACAAGGTCAAGAGCCGCAAGCAGGCCGTGGCGATCGGCTTGAACAAGGCGCGCAAGAAGGGCGCGAAGATCCCGAGCAAGAAATCCTCGAGCAAGAAATCGTCGAAGAAGAAATAGCGTCAGCGAACCGTTCGCGGCGCAATAGCGCTAGAGCTCGCGAACTACGCCAATCAAGTCGCTCATGGTCCCCAATCGAGAGGAGCGGCGATCACTTCACCGACGGCATGACGACGACAAAGCCGGGGCCCGACCAGTCGTGCGCCTCGGACAGGAAAGCATGCGCCTTATCGAAACCGAACGGCTGGAGCAGGCCGTCGTCGATGAGCTGGCCCAATACCGCCCGCACCCGCTTCGCGTCAGTCGCGCTCTTCGGGCTGAGCACCAGCGGCAGGCGGACCGGACGCCGCGCGCCGCGCTTCGCGGAGGCTTTCATCGCGCGTGTCTGGGCCTTCTTGACGGTAGATTTTTTCTTGGCGGCCATGCGGCCATTGTGACACGCCCGGGCGGTCCAGCCAGGCCTGGCCCATTCGCGGCGGTTCGGCGTGAACCCGATCGTCAGATCCGGCGACGGCTACGTAGCGATCAAGGATGTCCGCGTTCGGGGCTATCAATCGAATCAGGCCGAAGCCGTCAAGGCACGCTCTGAATCGCGCTCAGCCTATCGTAGGGCGCATGTTGCCAGACGGCTGATAGGCTCGGGCAGCCGGTTGCCATCTGAACAACAGGAAGGTGGCATCCGCGAGGAGCGGCCTCAGTCGCAGACGTAGTTGCCGGGGCTTTGCCGACGGCAAACGTCGGGCGCGCCGTACTTGTCCCACAGCTCGGCGAGCCCCGACTTCTTCACGAACGCGGCGAACTCCGGCATAAGGCGGATGCTCCGCCCCGCCGGGCTCCAGAGCAGGTGGAAGCACAGCGCGTCGTTGCTGCTCGCCTTGCGCGAGATCACCGCCAGCGCGCGGCGGTTCTCGCCCAGCAGCAAGAGCGAGTAGGGCACGACGCCGGCGACACGCTCGGGATTGGTCGTCATGTAGGCGTCGATCTCCGCCAGCGCCCTGGCGTGCGCCGCCGCGTCGCCGTACACGCCGGCAGCGAGCACGTCGGGCGCGTCGGCGGCGAGGCCGGCGCCGAGGGCGCGCAGCCCGTTGGCCAGCTGCTTGGCCGCCTCCGTTCGCTGACCGCGCGCGGCGAGGATCGGGTGCATCCCGATGCCGACGTGGAGGAGGCCGACGTCGGCGGCGCGGCGCATGAGCACCTCGGCGCGATCGAGGTCACCCGCGTAGGCGTACTGAATTCCGCGCCACAAGAGCGCGTTGGGCATCAAGGGATCGATCGACAGCACGTGATCGAAGCGGGCGCAACCGCGCTTGATATAGCCGGTGTTGACGAAGGCGACGCCGGCCCAGAAGCCGGCCGTCATGTCGTCGGGATCGATGGCCAGCGCGCGATCCATCGCCGCGAGCGAGTCGGTGTAGTGGCCGCGTTGGCCGTAGACCATGGCGAGCACCGAGTGCGGCTCGGCCAGCGTCGGGTCGAGCTCGATGGCCAGCCCCGCTTCATGCTCCGCCGCCGACAGCTCCTTGTCAGCGCTATCGGGCACGTAGATCGGCTGCAGGAGGTGGATCGCCGCCAGACGCGAATGAGCGCGCGCGAACCGCGGGTCAAGCGCGAGCGCGTGCTCGAGCTCGGCGATAGCCTCGGGCAGGCGCGGGCCTTCGCGGCGATTGAAGATGCCCGTCGCTTGCAAGTAGAGCGCGTACGCTTCCGGATTGTTGGTGGCGATGGGAACGAGCCGTTGCTGCTGGTCGTCGTGGAGCAGCGCCTTGAGCTGGTCGGCGATGGCGCGCGCGATGCGCTCCTGCAGCTCGAATACGTCGGAGAGCTCGCCGTCGTAGCTCTCCGACCAGAGGTGATACCCGTCCTCCGCCTGGATGAGCTGCGCGGTGATGCGCACCTTGTTGCCCTGCTTGCGCACCGAGCCTTCGAGCACGTTGGCGACGGCGAGCGCCTTGCCGATGAGGCGCAGATCGTAATTCTTGCCTTTGAACGAGAAGGAGGACGTGCGGCCGGCGACCTTGAGCGTCTTGACCTTCGCCAGCGCGTTCAAGATCTCCTCGGCCATGCCGTCGGAGAAGTACTCCTGGTCGTGAGCCGGGCTGAGATCTGTGAAGGGCAGCACGGCGATCGACTTGGCCGGCGCCCTCGCCGCATCGGCCGCCGTGGCGACGGCGGCTGGCTTGTGCGGCCCGCGGCCGAATAGCACGAGCACGCCACCACCTGCCGCCAGCAGCAAGACGAGGATGATGAGCTCGGTGGCGGTCACGCGCTGCGCACCACGCTCGCCGTGATACCAGGCGAGCACCAGCGTCACGAAGAAGCCGACCGCGAGCGTAATGATGAGGACGCGGACGACCTGCTCGGGCCAACCGAAGCGCTGTCCGACGATATCGAGCACCTGGATCAGGGCGAAGGCGGCAGCGACGTAGGCGAACGCCCACTGCACGAGCTTGCGTTGCTTGAGCCGATCGATGATTTTGTCCACGCGCGAAAAGGGGCCGTCCTCACCGTCGACGGTATCCTGCCTTGCGCTGATTGTGTACGCGAATCCGGCCGGCTCAGTGAGATCTTAACGCTCAGCCGGTGTGTCGTGCAAACCAGCCGACGTCGGACATGGCTATTCCGGCGATGGCGATCGTATTAAGCGGCGATGCCGCGAGCGGCTTCGGGCCGCCGCAGGTTCTGACGATGTTCTCGTGTTACTCGGAGGCCACCGCGCCGTTGGCGAACAACTCTCCGACGAGCAATGCGGCCGTCGCCGCCAACTCCCTGTTTCTGACGATCACGCAGAGCGATATCGAGTTGGATGCTTCAACGTCCCCGTCGGGTTGGTTGCTCGTTCATGAATATATCGACGGCTTGGCGAAATCGCGACGAGCTGTTCTTCGTATCGGACTCTGCAATCATGTCGCCTCAAGCGCCGTTGCAATGGGAACTGCTTGCGAAGTGACATCGGATTCTTCGCTGCTTGTCCGCGCGTTCACGCCGCACCCCGGAACGGCAGGACCAACTTGCCGTCGGCCTTCCTGGCGTTCTTGACGGCATAGAT
>JAQBQH010000401.1 GCA_028287105.1 Myxococcales bacterium | reverse complement strand
GCCGCGCCGCCCACCGTCGCGCCGCCGCGCCGCCGCCGGCGCCCGGCCTCACCGAGAGTCGCCCGAGCCTGCTCTCGTCGCTGCGGGCGCGCGCCGACTTTGGCCTGGTCGGCTTCGTCGTCGACGCCGTCGACGATCGCGCCATCGCCAGCGCCACGCTCGTGGTGCGCGCCGGCCATCAGAGGCTCGCCGCCGCCGTCGACGCGCGTGGCCGCTTCGTCCTCGAAGAGCTCCCGCCCGGCCCGGTGCTCGTCGAGGTCGCGGCGCCCGGCTACGTCGGCGAGCAGTTCACGCGTACGCTGCCGCATCGCGGGGAGTTGCGCGGCGCCCGCGTCCGCCTCGTCCCGGTGCGCGCGCGCATCTTCGACGCCTGGCGCCGCGCCGCCGCCCCGCTCTACCCCTCCGCCAAGGCTGCCGAGACCATGACCCCGCGCGAGCTGCAGGCGTTCGTCGAGCGCCGGCGCCTCCTGCCGCACGACCGCCTCGGCGCGCTCACGGCGCTCGTGGAGTCGTCGGTGTGGGGCGCGCGTCCACCGTCGAGCGAGGCGCTCGAGGAGTGCGAACGGCTCGCGGCCGCGCTCTCCTCGGAAGATTCATCCACCCGATAGCTGACAGCAGCCTGCCGCTTCGCCTATAGTCGCCGCCCCATGCAGCAGACGTACATCGTCTACGTCGTCCTCGCGGTGATCTTCGCCGTCGCCTTGTTGTTGATCTGGCGACTTTCGAAGCGCCGCCGCGACCTCCAGCCGCCGGCCGAAGAGCAGCGCCCCAAGCTCGAGATCGTTCCGCCTGCCGTCGACCAGCAGGCGCCGAAGCCGGCCGTCGAAGCCGGCAAGGGGCTCAAAGAGGGGCTGGAAAAGACCCGCGGCGGGTTCGTCGCGCGCATCAGCGGGCTCATCGGCAAGAAGCAGATCGATCAAGCGATGGTCGATCAGCTCGAAGAGATCTTGTTCACCGCCGACATCGGCGCCAAGACGTCGCAGCGGCTCTTCGAAGCGGTCAAGGCTTCGCTGTCGCGTAATGAGCTCAAGGACGCCGACGCCGTCTGGGCCGTCATCCGCCAGCAATCGGAAGCGATCCTCGAGCGCGCGCAGGAAAAGGCGGGGGCGCTCGACGTCGGCCGCGCCCATCCGTTCGTCATCCTCGTCATCGGTGTCAACGGAGTTGGCAAGACCACGACGATCGGGAAGCTGGCGTCCAAGTTCGCCGCCGACGGCAAGAAGGTGATTCTGGCCGCCGGCGACACCTTCCGCGCCGCGGCCACCGAGCAGCTCGAGATCTGGGGACAGCGCACCAACACGCCCGTCGTCAAGGGGCGCGAAGGCGGCGATCCGTCGGCCGTGCTGTTCGATGCCGTGAAACGTGCGCAAACAGAAGACTATGACGTTGTGATCTGCGACACTGCCGGACGCCTGCACACCAAGGACAACCTGATGGCGGAGCTCGAGAAGGTCCGCCGCGTCATGAAAAAGGCCATGTCCGACGCGCCGCACGAGACGATCCTCGTGCTGGATGCCACGAACGGGCAGAACGCCATCGCCCAGGCGGCCACGTTCAAGCAGGCGATGGACATCACTGGAATCGTCCTCACCAAGCTCGACGGCACCGCCAAGGGCGGCGTCATTCTCGGAATTTGCGATGAGCTCGGCGTGCCGGTGCGGTTTGTCGGAATTGGCGAGAAGGTCGCGGATCTGAGACCCTTCGACGCCCATGAGTTCGTTCAAGCCCTATACGACGAAGCCTAGATGAATCTATTGAAGTTCTCGGCGGAGTGCCACCACAAGTCATCAACCGACGAGCGCGATATTGGTGAGATTGCTTCGTAAATAACTTGATTGTGAAAAAAAGCACATGATATAGTCGCCGAAACGCGGTCAAGACCACTCTAAGCAGTTGATATAACAGTGAATTTGGGCTCTCGAACGTGGTGTTACGCGAGGTGAGCATGCGAAGATTCGAAGGCCGGGCGAGCGTAGTCGCCCTTTGCGTTGCGCTGGCCGTGTGCGGGTCTGTCCGCACGGCGCGCGCGCAGGAGCCGGCGCCTCCAGGAAGCGACCCTAGTCCGCCTGGAAGCGAAGCAACGCCCCCGGCCAGCGAGCCGTCACCGCCTGGAGCCGAGCCGTCCCTGCCAGGCGGGGCGGAGCCAGCCCCACCGGGTGCGACCACGGTCGAGCAAGGTGAAAAGGGTAAGCTGGGATCGATTTCCTGGCGCGACATCGTCACGGTGCCGCGCCGGAAGATCCTCAAGTACCACCGCATCGAGTTGATCCCGACCTACAACGTGACGATCAACAACTCGCTGTACCGCCATCACGGCTTTGGCGGCGTCTTCAACTTCTTCCTCTCGGAGACCCTGAACCTTGGGCTCGAGGGCACGTACTACGTGCCGCAGCAGCAGCAACACTACTTCCTACGCGGTCTCGACGATCGCGTCCTGCCGTCGGTGAACCGCTATCTGTGGAGCGCCAACCTGAACTTCGGGTATGTGCCGTTCTACGGGAAGTTCGCGCTGTTCGACCGCTGGATCTTCCACTGGGAAGGTTACGTGCAGGCGGGCCTCGGCGTCATTCAGACGGAGTGGATCACGCGCGACCCGGCCGATCGTGGCGCCACGAACTACGACATCCAGTGGCACGTCGACATCGGTATGCGGATGTTCCTCACCAAGTGGTTGGCGATTCACGCCTACTTGAAGGATTACATGTTCGTCGATTCGCTCGAGCCGGCTGCCCGCGGCTCGAACGTCGGCGCCGCCGCTCCGCCCAAGGGCGATTCGAACTTCATCCAGAACCTTGTCTTCGGCGTCGGTGTCGGCATGTTCCTGCCGACCGGCTTCGAGTACAAGTACACGCGCTAGGCGAGGAGAATGATGCGAACGCGAATTCTTCCCCTCCTGGTTCTGATGGCGCTCCCGGCGCTCCTGCCGGAAGTGCCGGCGCACGCCGAACGCCGCAACCCGCTGGCGGGTCAGCCGGCGGTGCGACGTCGTACCCTGATGCGCAAGTTGCGCTTCGAAGTGACCCCGCAGTTCGTCACGTCGATCAATCAGGACTACAAGCATGCGTTTGGACCGGGCATCAACCTGCAGTTCCACCTGACCGATTGGCTCGCCATCGGCGTTCAGGGCGTCTACATGATCAACGCCAACACGGCCCTGGAGGACAAGGTCCGTGACGCGCTGAAGCCGCTCGGGCCGTACAACTCGTACTCGGGACCGCAGCCCAACCTGCAGATTCACGATGACCATGTCATGGGCATCAACGCGGTGTTCTCGGGCTACGCGCAGATCACGCCGTTCTACGGCAAGATCTCGTTCTTCTCGTCGCTGTTCATGAACTACGACCTGTACATCAACGGCGGCATCGGCTTCGTGAACTACGTGAGCAACTGCTGCCGTAACGTCGACACGACGGGCAAGCCGAACTCGACGCCTGGCGCGCCCGACCCCAACACGCAGAACGGTCACTTCGACGGGCTGAAGGTCGGCGGTCAGATCGGCGTTGGCGCGCACGTCTACTTCAACGAGTGGATCGGCCTCCAGTTCGAGCTGCGCGACTATATCGTCGGCGCCAATCCGGGTGGCCTCGACGTCAACGGCGACCGTACGCTCGACTCGGGCGACGTGGGCGTGCAGAACAACCTCTTCTTCGGTGTCGGCGTCACCTTCATGTTGCCGCCGAGCGCTCGCCAGAGCCGCTAGACCCTCCTCTGCTTACGGATGCCGCGACGGCGCATGCCGTCCGAGCAAGCGCTCGACCTCTCCAAGCAACTGATTGAGCGGACACGGCTTGAGCAGTACCGCGTCGGCGCCCGCCTTCCGCGCCAGGTCCGCATACTCGCGCTTGACGTGGCCGGTGAGCGCGATGATGGGGATGTGCCGGGTCGCGGCTTCCGACTTCAGCAGCTCGATGGCCTCCCAGCCGTTCATCCGTGGGAGCGCCAGATCCATGAGGACGAGATCGGGAAGCGTGCGACGGCACTCCTCGACGGCCTCGACGCCGTTGTTGGTGCCCTCTACGGCATATCCGGCGCCGGCGAGGAAATCGGAATAGAGCTCATAGAGCTCCTCGAAATCCTCCACCACCAGCACCAGTGGCAAGGAGCCGTGGCTACCGGACATCGTCCCCCGCCCCCCACATCAAACACGCGCGCACTCGGCGGGAAGGTAGATGCCTCCCTCGCGCCGGCAAGGTGCGACAGTGTGGGCGTTTGCAGTCGTCGACGGCAGCGGCGCGGCGGAATCCGACTTAGTGGCAGGCTGCGCCGACGAGCGCGGCGGCGACGTGAAGCGTGGTGCAGAGCTGCGCCGCATTCCCGCCGGCCATGTCCTCGTAGTAGATCTGGACGTAGTCGCCGTCGGTGCCGGGGAAGGGCGCGGTGGTGAAGCTGCCGTCGGTGGCAGATTCGAGGATGACGCCCGTCTTTTGCGACACGTTGTAGATGCTGAACCGCGCCTGGCCGATGGCCGGCTGCGGCGGGCTCTTCAGGATCACGCTGCCGGCGGCCGGGCCGTCCGCGAACGTCATGTTCTCGACGAGCGGCGGCGGCAGCGGCACCGACGGCGTGTAGCAGGCCGTGGTCAGCCCGAGCGCCAGCGCGAGGGCGGCGAGGACGAGGCGAAGGCGTGACGCGACGAGACGCATGAGTTTCCGACCTTACCTCAAGCAAGCCTTACGCCACGGGGCGAGCGCGCGCAACCCCGCGTCGTCCCTCGAGCCCGCGCGACGGCGGTTGGCGATCCTGCCAACCAGGTTGGCGGACGATCAGCACTCGATGTCATAGCGCCGCATTTTTTTCTGCAATCCGAACCGCGACAGCCCGAGCAGCCGCGCCGCCTGGGTCTGGTTGCCGCCGGCGCGGTGAAGCGCCTCGCGCAGGAGCGTCCGCTCGAGGCGCTCGACGCGGCGCTTGAGCGTCAGGTCGTCTGGCGACTCGAGGGCGGCCTGCGGCTCGCCGGCGGCCACCTGCGGCGACAGATCTTCGATGACGATGGTCTCGCCGCCGAGCGAGGCGGCGCGCACCACCTCGTTCTCCAGCTCCCGCACGTTGCCCGGCCAGCGGTAGCCGTTGAGCTTGTGCAGGGCGGCGCGGGCGATGCGGCGCGGCGGCCGCTTGTGGTCATCGGCGAACTTCTTGAGGAAGTGCTCGACCAGGAGGGGGATGTCGTCGCGGCGCTCGCGCAGGGGCGGCAGTGCCACCCGGACGACGTTGAGGCGATAGAAGAGATCCTCGCGAAACTTGCCCTCCTCGACCAGCCGGCCGAGGTCGCGGTTCGAGGCCACCAGCACGCGCACGTCGACCTTGATGGTCTTTTCGCCGCCCACGCGACGGAACTCGCTCTGCTGCAGAACGCGCAGGAGCTTGACCTGCATCGACGCCGGCATCTCGCCGACCTCGTCGAGGAACAGGGTTCCCCCGTCGGCGATCTCGAAGAGGCCGCGCCGCTCGGAGTCGGCACCGGTGAAGGCGCCGCGCACGTGGCCGAACAGCGCCGCTTCCAGGAGGGTCTCGGGGATGGCGGCGCAGGACTCGGACACGAAGGCGCGCTGCCGCCGCGGGCCGTTGTGGTGGATGGCGCGCGCCACCAGCTCCTTACCGGTGCCGCTCTCGCCGTAGATGACGACCGGCAGCGCAGTGTCGGTGACCCGGTCGAGCAGGCGGAAGAGCTCGAGCATCCTGGGCGTGCGGCCAACCAGGTTGTCATAGTTGTAGCGCACCGAGAGCGCCACCCGGCTCTTGGAGACCTCCTTGTGGAGCTCGCCGATCTCGAGCGCCTGCGAGGCGACCTTCTTCTCCAGCTCGCGGTTGAGCTCGGCGATCTCCTTGCGCTGCGCCGCCGCTTCGGCGAGGAGGCGCGCGTTCTCCACGGCGATGGCCGCCTGCTCGGCCAGATCGCACACCAGCGCCACCTCGGCGTCGCCGAAGGCGCCGGCGCGCAGGCGATGGTCGGCGTAGACGCAGCCGACGACGCGCCCCTTGACGGCGAGCGGGACGGCCAGGACCGAGCGCAGCTTCAGGTCGGAGACCGAGAGCGCGGCTTCGAAGCGCTGGTCGCCGGCGGCGTCGAGGGTGACGATGGGGATGCCCTCGCGCGCGGCACGCTCGGCGATGCTGCGCGAGAAGGATCCGGTGGCGGCGGTCGGCTGCAGCTGATCTTCGCTGATGTTGCGCGCCGCTTCGACGCGCCATTCGTCGCCGTCGGTGAGCAGGATGAAGCCGCGCTCGGCGGAGGTCAGATCGAGGACGGTGTCGAGAATGAGATCGAGCAGCACCGGCAGGCGTAGCTCGGAGTTGAGGCGCTTGTTGATGCCGAGGAGCTTGCGCAGCGGCTGCACCGGCTGCATCGGCTCGGCTCGTGGTAGCGGCGCCGCGTGGGGAGCGCCGTCGGCGGCGCCGAGCAGCTCGCGCAGGCGACGGGCGTCGGGATCCTCGTCGCTGGCGTCGCGTCGGAGCTCGGGGGTACGCATGCGGATTTCCTCCCAGGTGACCAAGGCGCGCTCGAGACAGCCGAGCGCGTGCCGGCGGTCGCCGGCGCGGATGTGGACGCGCGCGGCGAGTAGATCGCAGCGGAACGCGCGGTCGCGGCGAAGGCTGGTGGCCGCGCGCTCGCGCAGGCGGGCCAGCTCGGCCAGGCGCGAGGGCGTGACCACGTCGCCGAGCGTCAGGGCGAGGCGGACGGCCGCGGTCAGCCAGCTGTCAACTTGATTGGCGGCCTCGGCGAGGACGCGTGCGTCGGCGAGCGCGCCGCGGGCAGCGGGCCCGTCGCCGGCGTCGGCGTAGGCCTCGCACAGGTTGAGGGCGGCGGCGAGACGATCACCGTCGGCGCTATCGGCGAGCGCGGCGGCGCCGGCGCGGTAGGCGGCCCTACGGCTGATGCGGGAAATCTACATCTAACCGTCGCTGTGC
>JAQBQH010000354.1 GCA_028287105.1 Myxococcales bacterium | reverse complement strand
GTTTCTTCCCTCCCCACAGAGCTTTACGACCCGAAGGCCTTCATCACTCACGCGGCATGGCTGGGTCAGGCTTGCGCCCATTGCCCAATATTCCCCACTGCTGCCTCCCGTAGGAGTCTGGACCGTGTCTCAGTTCCAGTGTGGCTGATCATCCTCTCAGACCAGCTACCCGTCTAAGCCTTGGTGGGCCATTACCCCGCCAACTAGCTGATGGGCCGCGGACTCATCCTTCGGTGACAGCTTTCATGAAGAGGCCGTCTTTCCCAACAAGGTCCGAAGACCTCGCTGACGTATGCGGTATTAGCAATCCTTTCGGACTGTTGTCCCCCGCCGAAGGGCAGATTATCCACGTGTTACTCACCCGTCCGCCACTTTACTACCGGCCGAAGCCGGATTCTCGTGCGACTTGCATGTGTTAGGCCTGCCGCTAACGTTCGCTCTGAGCCAGGATCAAACTCTCCAATTAAACCTTCAAAATGAAGAGCATTGTTTAACGACAATCCGAAGACTGTCGAAACTCGCAGTTACAATACTACTTGACTGCTGGGACCCAAAAACGTGTCTCTTCTCCGCTTGCAGAGTTGAGACACATGAGCTCTCGCTCACTTCGTCGAATCTACTATTTAGTTTTCAGAGACCGAAAAAACTCCGCAACCTTCGAACTTCTTCCCTGTCGCGGCAGGGGCTGTGTTTCTACTTCACCTTCTGGAAACCGTCAAGAAAAACTTTCTTGCCGCTTTCTTTTTCGCCGCCGAGATGTTTCTGAATCTTCTCGACTGCGGGGGGCTGTACCTAACACCCCTTCTCTGCCCGGTCAACCGAAAACTTCATCCGGTTTTTCCGTTTCGCCGCCGGGGTATTTCGGAATCTTCCCGACTGCGAGGGCGCTGTAACTAGCACCCCTTTTTTGCCCGGTCAACCGAAAACTTCATCTCGGTTTTCCCGTTTCGCCGCCGAGGTATTTCTGAATCTTCTCAGCAGCGAGGGCGCAGTAACTAGCACCCTGTGTTTCGCTCCGTCAACCGAAAAAATCCAGCCTGGTTGTTTTTTTCTGGAGCGCTTCGTGGCTGAACAACCGCGTCAGAAGCGAGGGTGTATTTAGCGGTTCTACGCGCCACGTCAAGAAGAAAAGTGAACCTCTTGCACGGCAGGCGTTCGCCTGCTCGAGGTTTGACCATGAGACTGGGCGGCCCCATAATCCACCGGGCTCCCATGATTGATCGCATCGGAAACTGCCGCATCGTCGAGGAAATAGGCTCGGGCGGCATGGCGGTCATCTACAAGGCCGTCCAGGAGAGCCTCAACCGGACGGTCGCCGTCAAAGCGCTCAAGACCTCGGTCGCGCAGGACTCGCAGTTCGCGATCCGCTTCGAGCGCGAGGCGCTGTCGGTCTCGTCGCTGCAGCACGAGAACATCATCCACATCTACGACTTCCACAAGCTCGGCGGCGCCTACTTCATCGTCATGGAGTACGTCGAGGGCATCGACCTCTACGACCTCCTCGACAAGTGCCCGATGCTGCCGTCGGACGTCGCGGCGATCATCGCCATGCAGGTCGCGCGCGGCCTCGATTACGCGCACTACCGCGGCATCATCCACCGCGACATCAAGCCGGCCAATATCATGATCGGCAAGAACGGCGGCGTGAAGCTGATGGACTTCGGCATCGCGCGCGACCAGGCGTTCGGCGATCTGACCGAGACCGGCACCGGCCTGGGCACGCCGTCGTATATGTCGCCCGAGCAGATCCTCGGCGACAAGCTCGACTATCGCTCCGACATGTTCTCGCTCGGAATCGTCCTCTACCAGATGGTGTGCGGCCGCAAGCCGTTCATCGAGGACGACCACAAGAGCGTCATGCACAAGATCCGACTCGAGAAGTATCCGTCGCCGCGCAAATTGAATCCGGAAATTCCGAGGGAGCTCGAGCGCATCCTCGGCAAGTGCATGCAGAAGCGGAAAGAGGATCGCTTCAAGTCGACGCAGGACCTGGTGCTGGCGCTCGAGCGGTTCATCTC
Source organism: Myxococcales bacterium (assembly GCA_028287105.1). Taxonomy (GTDB): domain Bacteria; phylum Myxococcota_A; class Polyangia; order Palsa-1104; family Palsa-1104; genus JAQBQH01. The sequence goes on along the minus strand of JAQBQH010000354.1, from coordinate 6,707 downwards.
CAAGCGCGTCGAGATGAACTATCACGCGCGCCTGGTTCTCTTCCTGCGCGACAAGGGCATCATCACGGAGGAAGAGGCGGATGCGCAGCTGCATCCTGCCGTCGCTGGCGGCTACAAGACGCCTTCGCTGCCGGGGCCGCTCGGGTGGGCCGGGATGAAGCGGCTCGCGTCGGTGCAGGGGGCGATCCTCGGTGCGATGGCGCTGGCGGTGGCGTTCGTGCACGCGTCGCAGATTGGTGCGCCGCCGCCGGTGATGGCCGCCGCCCCACCGCCGCCGAAGCCGCCCGGGTTTCTCAAGATCCTCGTCGATCCGTGGGCCGAGGTCTGGATCGACGGCAAATACACCGACACGACTCCCTTCAACAAGGCGCTGTCGATCCCCGAGGGCGAGCACAAAGTCGAATTCAAGAACCCGTATTTCAATCATGAAAAGCGGAGCGTGAACATCAAGCGCGGCGCGGTCTCGATGCTCAAGGTCGAGCTGGCGAAGAAATGAGAATCGCCGTCGCTGCGGTGCTGCTGCTGGCCGCGACCAATGCCTCGGCCAAGGTGGTCGTCTACGCGGCCAAGCCGGGCGATACGCCCGAATCGATCGCCGCCGACTACTATGGCAATCGCTCGCAGGCGGTCTTCATCCTCGAGTCCAATGGGCTCGAGCGCGACAAGCCGCTCAAGCCCGGACAGAAGGTGCGCATCCCCACCGCCTATCGCTACAAGGTGCACAAGGGCGAGACGCTCGAGGGTCTGGCGCAGAAGTTTCTCGACGACAAACGGCGCGCGCCCTTCTTGGCGGCGTTCAGCGGCATGCGCTCGAACGACAAGCTGCGCGAGGGGCAGGACCTGCTGGTTCCGTTTCAACACGTGCATCGCACCGAGGTTCCCGAGTCGCTGCAGTCGGTGGCGCGCACGTTCTACGGCGACGCGTCGAAGTCGAAGCTCTTGATGGACTACAACTTCCGCTCGGCGCCGATGCTGGCCAAGGGCGAGAAGGTGCTGGTGCCGATTTCGCACGTGAAGATTCGCGCGGTGCGCCTCCTGCCCGTCGCCGAGAAGGCGCCGCCCGGTAAGGCCAAGGAGGTGCCGGTGCCGACGCTGGCCGCGGCCCCGACGAAGGAGGCGCTCAAGCGCGAAGCGGAGCTCGCCGAGCGCGTCGGCAAGCAGCTCGCCATCGCCGAGAAGGCCTACAAGGACGGCAGCTACTCCGACGTGCCGGCGGTGCTCGACAAGGTGCTCACCGTCGAGGAGCCGTCGGAGGCGCAGCTCGCCGAGCTGTTCCGTCTCAAGGCGTTCGCCTATGTGGCGCTCGGGCTCGACGACCTGGCCGTCAACGCGTTTCGCGAAGTGCTGGCGCGCAAGCCCGACGCATCGCTCGACGAGGCGACGGTGTCGCCGAAGATCCGCGCTGCGCTCGACCGCGCGAAGAAGACGCCGGGGCCGTGAGAGCGCTCGTCGGTGCGCTGGCGGTGGCGGCGATGGGGTGTGGCTCGGGGCCGGCGGCGGCGACGAAAGACGGTGAATGGTCGTGCGGCGCGGTGCACGGGGCGGCGACGGCGGTGAGGGCGCTGGGGCATGGCCGGCGCTTGAAGCTCGGGGCCGTGGCCGACACCAACGGCACGGCGCCGGCGACGCTGGCCAACCTTCGGCGGTTCGCCGGAGTCTTCTCCGTCGAGCATGTCGACGCGGTGGTGGCGCTCGGAGATCTCGGCGCGACGGAGGACGAGATTGCGACGGTGCTGACGGCGCTGGCCGGAGCGAAGGTGCCGCTGCTGGCGCTGGCCGGCGAGCGCGAGCCGGAAAACGCCTTTCACGCGGCGGTAGCGCGGGTGCGCGCGGCGGGCGTGGATATCATCGATCTCGTCGAGACCCGTCTGGTCGATACCGGGAAAATCGATATTCTTTCGGTGCCGGGATATCCCTTTTCGGATAAGGGGTGCCGCTACACGAGCGCCGATCTCGAGGGCGCCAGGCGCCTGGTCGACGGGCGCTGGCGGCCGCTCATCGTGGTGGCGCACACGCCGCCCAAGGGCGCCGGCGACAAGGCGGTCGATTGGGCGACGGGCGAGGTCAACGCAGGCGATCCCGCCATGCTCGATCTGCAGAACGCGATCTACCCCAACGCCGCGCTCTTCGCGCACGTCGACGAGGCGGGCGGGCGCAACGAGCGCGGGCGCATCAACGTCGGCGGCGTCGAAGCGGGAATGGCGACGATCGTCGAGCTCAGGGACGGCGTCGCACGCACCGAGGTGCTGCGGTGATCATCTGCCCGAGCTGCCACACGACCTACGAGGACAAAGAGACGCGCTTTTGCGGCCGCTGCGGCTCGGACCTCGCCAAGGTGTCGGCGGCACGGACCGCTCCGCAGAAGACGTTCGACGACGCGGCGGGCGATCGGTTCATCGGCACCACCGTCGACGGGCGCTATCGCGTCATCGCCCGCATCGGCGCCGGCGGCATGGGCGCCGTCTACAAGGTCGAGCACCTGGCGATGGGCAAGATGGCGGCGATGAAGGTGCTGCACGCGTCGCTGACGCAGGACCGCGAGGTGGCGCAGCGCTTCCGTCGCGAGGCGGAGGCGGTCTCCAAGCTGTCGTCGCCCAACACGGTGCAGGTCTTCGATTTCGGCGAGTCGGGCGGCTCGATGTACCTCGTCATGGAGCTGTGCAAGGGCGAGGACCTGGGCGCCATCTTGCGGCGCGACGGACCGATGCCGTTCGCGCGGCTCGGGCCGATGATGGTGCAGGTCTGCGACGCGCTCTCCGAGGCGCATGAGCTCGGGATCGTGCATCGCGATCTCAAGCCCGAGAACCTGCTGGTGTCGCGCGCACGCGACGGGCACGACATCGTCAAGGTGCTCGATTTCGGGCTGGCCAAGCTGCGCGACAACGAGGAGCTGAATCAGGTGACCGCGCGCGGGTCGCTCATCGGGACCCCGTTCTACATGTCGCCCGAGCAGATTCGCGCCGAGGAGCTCGACGCGCGCAGCGACATCTACTCGCTCGGCGCGCTCATGTACCGCGTGCTGACGGGCGTGCATCCGTTCACGGCGGCGACGCCGGTCGCGGTGTTGACGCAGCACCTGACCGAGGAGCTGATTCCGCTGACCAAGCGGAAGCCCGAGCTCAAGATAGGCTCGCGCGTCGAGGCGATCGTGATGAAGGCGATGGCCAAGCGGAGGGAGGAGCGCTACGCCAGCGCCGACGACCTCAAGCTCGCGCTGGCGGAGGCGTCGTTGGCGGCGTCGCAGCGCATCAGCACCATCTCGGCGGAGATGCGGCGCGCCAGCGATGAGGGCGACCCGTCGGTGTCGACGCCGATCGGCGCGTCGTCGAAGCTGCGACGAGAGGACTTCGACGCCTATGAGCGTGGGCTCAAGCGCAAGCGCTGGTTCGCGCTGTCGATCGTGCCGATCGTCGGGTTGGCGCTCGGCGTGGTCGCGTTCGTGGTGTTCACGCGGGTCGATCCCGAGCTCAAGGTGCGCGACTACGAGCGCGAGCCGAACAACACGCCAGCGACGGCGAACACGGTCGCCTCGGGGCGCGCGGTCAAGGGGCAGGTCGGAAAACGCATCGCGCTCGAGGAGTCGGATCGCGACTTCTATCGCTTTCGCGTGGCGGGAGGCGAGGCGATGGTGCTGCGCGCCGAGCTGAGCGGCATCCCCAACATGGAGCTGATGCTCGAGGTCTTCGACGCGCAGGGCAAGCGTGTGGCCGAGGCCGACAACGGCGGCGTGGGCGACGGAGAGCTGATCCCGAACCTCAAGCTCGGGCCGGGCGAGCACTACATCGCGGTGCGCGAGGTGTGGACCGCGGGGCGCCCGGCGACGGAGAACATCAGCGACTGGTACACGCTCACGGCGACGTGGGCGCCGCCGACCGTCGGGCACGAGGTCGAGCCGGACGATTCGGCGGGGACGGCCCTGGCGGTGGCGCCGGCCGAGCCGATGCGCGGATATCTCGGGCGCGTCGACGATGTCGACTATTACTACGTGCGCGGCGAGGGCGGCGGGACGCTGTCGGGAGAGGTGACAGGCGTCGCGGGCGCCGATGTGCGGCTGGTCGTGTTGCCCGGCGGAGCGACAACGGGGCCACCGGGGCCGCTGCCGCCGGGCGCCAAGGTGTTCGACGCGGGCGGCGTCGGGGCGCCGGAGCGCTTCGACGGGGTCGCCTGGCCGACCGGCGCGCGCGCGCCGCTGGTGGTGGTCGAGCGCAAATTGCCCCGCGCCGTCGCCGACAGGCGCACCTCCCCTTCCGGCCTCGACACGGAATACACGCTCTCGCTGAAGTTAAGGCCGTGAGATCGTGTTATGATGTCGCGTCGGACAATGCGAGCGCGCGTACAGTCGTGGCTGCTGGGATTGGTCGTCGTCGCCGTCGGCTGCGCGCATCCCCAGGCGGCGCGCGTCGAGGCGCCGCCGCCACCGCCACGGCCGCGAGTGAAGTTGGCGGTGCTGCCGGTCGACGCCGATCAGTTTCCGCAGATCGCCGCCAGCCTCAATAACGCGTTTCGCAGCATCAAGATCGCCGGCGTCGACGACTATTTCTTGTCGAAGGTGACGCTGGAGGTGGTGCAGCTCTCGATCGAGTGCGTGCAGGCGTCGAGTGATTGTTACGCGGCGGCCGGAAAGTCGCTGTCGGCGAACCGGCTGTTGCTCGGCCGGGTCGTGCCGATGAGCAAGAAGAAGAAGGACAAGTCGGTGCGCGTGACCATCACCGTATTCGACGTCGACGCCGGCGAGGCGCACAACGTCGTCGACCACGTGTACAAGTCGCCGGAGCTGGCGTCGCAGGGCGCGCAAGATCTGACGGCGGAGGCGGCGGGCGAGGCGCCCAAGATGTTCGGTCCCGAAGAGGAGAAGCCGGCGACGGCCAAACCGGCGACGGAGAAGCCGGCGACGGAGAAGCCGGCGACGGGGAAGCCGGCGACCGTCAAGCCGGCGGCCGCGCCGCGCTCGGTGGCGGCCGGAGGCAAGACGTCGTGAGCGCCACCGTCTGTCCCGCGTGCAACAAGCCGCTGCCGGCGGCGGTGGTCAACGGGCCGCCGCAGGCGGTCGTGCGCTGCGACCAGTGCCAGACGTTGCTCCTGTGGTCGAACGGGCGAGTCATGCGGAGCGCCCGGTCGTCGACGGGGACGATGATGGGCATGCCGGCGGTGACGGGCCCCAAGAAGGATGCCGACCCGCCGCTGTCGGCGCTCAAGCCCGAGGACGAGGCGCCGCAGACCGCCGCTCCGACGGCGAAGCCGTCGCCGGCGAAGACCCCGCCGCCGCGGTCGGCGACCCAGCCGCTGGCGCGCGTGCAACCGCAGAAGGTGCCGGTGACCGGGCTCGACAACGTGCCGACGCGCGTGTCGGCGCCGCCGCCGGAGCTGCTGCGCAAGGACGATGCGCCGGCGACGGCAAAGCCAGCCGAGAAGGCGGCGGGCGCGACGAAGCCGACGGAAGCACCAAAGTCCCCGGCAGCGAAGCCGGCTCCGCCTGCAGCGCCCGCGCGGCCGATGGCGCCGTCGCCGTCGAAGCCGATCGCGGTCGCTCCGGCAAAGCCGATGGCGGCCTCCCCGTCGAAGCCGAATCCGATGCTACCGCCGCCGGCCACGGCCGCGCCGCAGGGCGCGCTCAAACCGACCGGCGCGGCGCCCGCGACGAGCGCGCCGTCGACGCCGGGGGCTGAAGAGGGCAACAAGCCGCAGGCGCTCGTGGCCAACGTGGCCGAGGTGCCGTCGATGAGCGGCGGGCCGATGGTCGACCCGTCTGCCTGGTTCTCGGGTGGCGAAACCGGGGACGTCGCGCTGCCGGAGAAGTTGCCGGCCGCGCCGGCCGCGCCGCCGATGGTCATCGAGAGCACGAAGCCGCCGTCGGCGGACCCGACCGGCGCCGCGCCGCTGCCACCGCCGCCGCAGCTGCAGCCGCTCAAGCCGATCGACATCGCCGCGCCGGGCACCGAGCCGACGCCGGCGATGGGCACGTTCATGCCCGAGCTGCGCTCGCAGGATCAGTCGGGCCCGATCGTGATCGCCAAGCAGCCGTCGGCGCCGATCAGGGTCGCCCCGACAGCGCCGCCGCGGCGTGACGCGACTCCGTCGCCGAAGAAGCCGAACGAGCCGCACGAGCCGAAGGAGCCGAAGGAGATGGGCCAGCAGCCGTCGGCGCCGATCAAGGTCGCGCCGACGACGCCGGCGCGGAAGGATCCAACGCCGCCGCCGGCGAAGCCGACCCCCGCCACCGCGCTGCCAAAGACGACGATGCTCGGACTGCCGACGCCGACGCGCGAGCCACCCAGGGCGCAGCCGCTGCCGGAGCGCACCGCCGCGCCCACGCCGACGGCGTCGCCGACGAGCGGGCTCACCGACGACGATATCGGGGTACCGATCGAGATCGCCGAGGATGAGACGCCTTCGCGGCCGCCGCAGCCGATGGCCGCGTCGGAGCCCGCGAATGTGAACGCGAATGCGCCGACGCTGATGGCGGAGCGCGAGATCTCGGCACAGGCGCTACCGCCGCCACCGCTCGCCAGCGACGGGGCGCCGACCCCGATGGCGGGCGAGTCGATGGAGATGGAGTCGCTGCGCGGCCCGCGCTTCGTGCTGCCGGAGATTTCGCGCCGGGTGCTGGCAATCGGCGGCGGCGTCGCGGCGCTCTTGCTGATCATCGTGGTTGCGGTCGCCCTCACGCGCGGGCCGCGGCGCCCGGTCCCGGCCAGGGCGCCCGAGCC
>JAQBQH010000348.1 GCA_028287105.1 Myxococcales bacterium | reverse complement strand
GTGCGCGGATTGCAGAAGCGGCGCAGCGCGCGGAAGGCGCTCCAGACGTCGTAGATCGAGCCGACCACGTCGGAGATGACGACGTAGTCGAACGTGCGCCCCTCGAGCTCTTTGGCGTCGAGCGTCTCGGCGTCGGCGACGACGAAGTCGAGGAGCGGGTGCTTGCGCCGCGCCTCGTCGACCAGCCGCGCCGAGATGTCGACCCCGACCCCTTCGGCCGGCTTGAGCGCGGCCAGCAGATCGCCGGTGCCGCAGCCGATCTCGAGGACGCGCGCGCCGGCCGGCACCACGAAGCGCACCAGCCGCTCGATGGCGCGATAGTAGGCGCCGTTCTTGGCCCGCCAGCGGTCGCGCTCGGCCGCGAAGCGGTCGTACTCGGCGACCCGCCGCTGCCGCTCGGCCGCCTCGCGGGCGTCGAAGTCCGTCTTATGCCGAGTGTCGTTCGCCATCGCCACGACGATCTCCGTTCTCGCTGATGTCCTTGAAGTCGGCGTCGACCATCATGCGCACGAGCTCCGAGAACTTCACCTTGGGCTCCCACTTGAGGAGCTTCTTGGCCTTGGTCATGTCGCCGCGCAGCTCGTCGACCTCGGCGGGGCGGAAGTAGCGCGGGTCGATCACGACGTGCTTGTTCCAGTCGAGCCCGAGATGGCCGAACGCCTCGTCGAGGAAGTCGCGCACCGTCTGACACTGGCCGGTGGCGATGACGAAGTCGTCGGGCTTCTCCTGCTGCAGCATGAGCCACATCGCTTCGACGTAGTCGCCGGCGTAGCCCCAGTCGCGCTTGGCGTCGAGGTTGCCGAGGAACAGCTTGTCCTGGAGTCCGAGCTTGATGCGCGACACCGCGCGCGTGATCTTGCGCGAGACGAAGGTCTCGCCGCGGCGCGGGCTCTCGTGGTTGAAGAGGATGCCGTTGCACGCGAACATGTCGTACGACTCGCGGTAGTTCACCGTGATCCAGTACGAGTAGAGCTTGGCCACGCCGTAGGGCGAGCGCGGGTGGAACGGCGTCGTCTCCGACTGCGGTGCCGGCGACGAGCCGAACAGCTCCGACGAGGAGGCCTGGTAGAACTTCGGCGTGATGCCGCTCTCGCGGATCGCCTCGAGCAGGCGCACCGTGCCGACGCCGGTGACCTCGGCCGTGTACTCCGGCACGTCGAAGGAGACGCGCACGTGCGACTGCGCGCCGAGGTTGTAGATCTCGTCGGGCTTGACCGTGCGCAGGATGCGGTTGAGCGACGAGGCGTCGTTGAGATCGCCGTAGACCAGCCGCAGCCGATAGTCGGGGTCGTGCGGATCTTGATAGATGTCGTCGATGCGGCCGGTGTTGAACGACGACGAGCGGCGCACGATGCCGTAGACCTCGTACTCCTTCGCCAACAAGAGCTCGGCCAGATACGACCCGTCCTGCCCCGTGATTCCCGTGATCAGCGCGCGCTTACGGCTCATTGATTGATCTTCCACCACGTAATCGTTTTCTTCAGGCCTTCTTCGAACGAAGTCTTCGATTCCCAGCCCAACAGGTTCCTGGCGCGCTCGACCGAGAGCTGGCGGCGCGGCTGACCGTTGGGCTTGGAGGTGTCGTACACGAAACGGCCTCGATAATCCATGAGAGAGCCGATGGTTTGCGCCAGATCACGGATGGCGATCTCCTTGCCGGAGCCGAGGTTGATCGCCTCCGAGCCGTCGTAGCGCTCGACCGCGGCCAGGATCCCGTCGGCGGCGTCCTCGACGTAGAGGAACTCGCGCGTGGGCGTGCCGTCGCCCCAGAGCACCACCTCGGGGGCGCCCGCCCTGACGGCGCTGTCGATCTTGCGGATCATCGCCGGGATGACGTGCGACGACTCGAGATCGAAGTTGTCCCGCGGGCCGTACAGGTTGACCGGAAAGACGACGACCGAGTTGAAGCCGTACTGGTCGCGATAGGCCTGCGATTGCACCAGCAGCATCTTCTTGGCCAGCCCGTAGGGCGCGTTGGTCTCCTCGGGATAGCCGTTCCACAGGTCTTCCTCGCGGAACGGCACCGGGGCGAACTTCGGATAGGCGCAGATGGTGCCGGCGGCGACGAGCTTGGCGAGCCCGCGGCGGCGCCCCTCCTCGATGAGCTGCACGCCCATCATGAGGTTGTCGTAGAAATATTTGCCGGGGTTCTTGCGATTGGCGCCGATGCCGCCGACCTGCGCGGCCAGGTGGATGACGAGGTCGGGGCGGGCGTCGTCGTAGAGCTTGCGGACGCCGGCGATGTCGACGAGGTCGTACTCGCGCGAGCGAGGAATGAAGATCTCGCGCACGCCACGGGCGCGCAGCTTCTCGACGACGAAGGAGCCGAGGAATCCCGCGCCGCCGGTGACGACGACGCGCTGGTCGGGGAGTGCTTTGGTCATGTGCGAACGGCCTCGAACACCAGATACATCCAGGCACGCTCCGGCAGCAAGCGCCGTGCGACCGACTCGGCCAGCGCCAGCGCGCGGCCGACCAGCGGCAGCCGCCCCAGCGACGGCAATCCCAGGTTGGGGTGGAGCAGCACGCGCTCGATGGGGAAGGGCTGGGCGAAGCTCTGGTGCACGACGCGGAATCCGGCGGCGGCGAGGAGCGCGCCGAGGTGCGCCGGCGTCGAGCGCAGGACCCCGCGTTCGGCGGGGATGAGGGCGGCCTGCGCCCAGATGAGCGGCGAAGCGCGATTGGGCTCGAAGAGCGTCAGGCGCGCGCCGCTGCGGAGCACGCGGCGTGCCTCGGACAAGACGGCGGCGACGTCGCCGATATGGTGCAGCACGTCGCGGATGAGGACGGCGTCGAAGCTCTCGTCGGCGAACGGCAGGCGGGTGGCGTCGGCGGTGGCGGTGTGGGCATCGGTTGCGCGGCGCGCGAACGCGGTCTTCTGCGCCGAGTAGTCGATGCCGAAGCGGATGGCGCCGGCGGCGCGCAGATGGTGCAGGTTGGCGCCTTCGCCGCAGCCGATCTCGAGGAGCCGATCGCCCGGGCGCAGCTCCACGCGGCTGGCCAGCGCCGCCTCGCCGGCGGCGAGAATGGGGTTCTCCGTCTGCCAGGCAAAGCGCGTCTCGTCAGCGCTACGCCAATAGGTTCGTTGGAGTTTGTCGAACGCCCGGCCCACCATCGGCGACGGACCTTAGCACAAAGACGATGTGACGCCGGCCTCTTGTCACGTTGCGTTACGGTTGGTAGATTCGCTCTCATAGACTAGGATTCCGAAGGGAACACGCAGTGACTGCTCCCGCCTTGCAAATGCCGACCTCCTCGCCCGCCGC
>JAQBQH010000327.1 GCA_028287105.1 Myxococcales bacterium | reverse complement strand
GGGGCGTGGCTGATGACGACGGCCAAGAATCGCGCGCTCGACGAGCTGCGCCGGAAAAAGCTCGTCGAGCGCAAGCACGAGGAGGTGGGCCGGGAGCTCGACGCTCGCCAGGAGCTCGCGGCGGCCGACGTCGAGACCGCCATCGACGACGACGTCGGCGACGATCTCTTGCGCCTCGTCTTCATCGCCTGCCATCCGGTGCTCTCGTCCGAAGCGCGCGTGGCGCTCACGCTGCGGCTGCTCGGCGGCCTCACCACCGACGAGATCGCGCGCGCCTTCCTCGTACCCGAAGCGACCATTTCCCAGCGCATCGTGCGCGCCAAGCGCACGCTCGCCGAGGCGCAGGTTCCGTTCGAGCTGCCGCGCGGAGCGGAGCGCGCGACGCGGCTGGCGTCGGTGCTGGCGGTGCTCTATCTCGTGTTCAACGAGGGCTACTCGGCCACGGCGGGTGACGATTGGATGCGGCCGGGCCTGTGCGAAGACGCGCTGCGTCTCGGTCGCATCCTGGCGACGCTCGAGCCCGACGAGCCGGAGGTGCACGGCCTGATCGCGCTCATGGAGATCCAGGCGTCACGCGCGGGGGCGCGCGTCGGTCCGTCGGGCGAGCCCATCCTGCTGCTCGAGCAGAACCGTGCCCGCTGGGATCGCGTGCTGATCGCGCGCGGGCTGGCGGCGCTCGAGCGGGCCCACACGCTCGGCGGTGCGCGCGGTCCGTATGCGCTGCAGGCCGCGATCGCCGCTTGTCATGCGCGCGCCCCGACCGGAGCCGAGACCGATTGGCCGCGCATCGCCGCGCTCTATGCGGCGCTGGTGCAGCTCACGCCGTCGCCGGTCGTCGAGCTCAACCGCGCCGTCGCGGTGGCGATGGCGTTCGGCCCCGCGGCCGGCCTCGAGATCGTCGATGCGCTGAGCTCCGACGACGCGCTCGCGGGCTATCATCTTTTGCCGAGCGTGCGCGGCGACTTTCTCGCCAAGCTCGGCCGCCTCGATGAGGCGCGCGCCGAGTTCGAGCGTGCCGCGGCCCTGACGCGCAACGCCCGCGAGCGCCAGTTCCTCGTCGACCGCGCCGCGGCCTGCACCCGATGAGCTACGCCGGAATAGACAGCGGTCGCGGGGCAACGACTGCCACCGCAGGCCGCGGCTAAGGCGTCGTACTGGCAGCGGAGCAGTGCGTTTCGACGATCTCGCGCAGCCAGCGAACCGCGGCGGTGCGGCGCTTGGCCACCCGGCGCACGCCGGCGGCCGAGGTACGGATCGGGATGGCCACGATGCGCAGCCCTGCACCGAGCCGCGCCGAGACGTCCGCGTGGCACACGGGGTCGACGAGCACCAGAACCGGCCGCGTGGCCTGGCACAGCGTCGTCGCGATGGCGCCCGACGCCGCGATCAGCGGCGCGCAGCCGGCGGCTTCGATGATCGCCAGCACCGAGTCCTGCATCGCCTTCTCGGCGGCGACGACGAGGACGACCTTGGGCCCGTCGCGTGCGTCCCGCATGATCCCGCCCCTCCAACCCCGACCATCACGATCGAAAAGCTAAACGGATTTCGTCAGACGCGTAATCAGTGCAACCAGAGTCGCCGACGTGCACGGCTTGACCACGTGCGCGTCGAAACCGGCGCGTCGAGAGGAGGCCAGGTCCTCGTTGCTGCCGTAACCGGATACGGCAACCGCGACGAGCGAGCCGCCGCGGGCGCTGTCGACGGTGCGCAACTTCTTCACCAGCGTCAGACCGTCCTCGTCGGGCATTCCGAGATCGCTGACCACGACATCGAAGGTGCCTCCTTCGAAGGCGGCCAGCGCCTCGGCCGCCGACGCGGCGGTCACGACCGCGCCGCCGGCGTCCTCGAGGATCGTCGACGTCAGGTCGCGCGCGTCGGGGTCGTCGTCGACGAATAGGAGGCGCAGCCCGTCGAGCGGTCGCTCTTCGGCGCTCGGCACGAGCGGCGCTGCAGCCGGCATGGCCGCGCTCGCAGCGGCGTCGACGTCGACGCGCGGTAGCGTCAACACGAACTCGGCGCCGCGGTCGAGCCCCGCGCTAGACGCTTCGATGCTGCCGTCGTGCAGCTCGGCCAGCCGGCGGGCGACGGTCAGCCCGATGCCCAACCCACCGTGTCGTCGCGTCCTCGTTCCATCGCTCTGACGAAACCGCTCGAATACGTGCGGCAGAAACTCGGCGCCGATGCCGATGCCCTCGTCCCGGATGCGCAACCGGAAGCCCGCGTCGCTGCGCAGGAGCTCGACGGCGACCTGACCACCGTCGTTGGAGAACTTGATCGCGTTGGAGAGCAGATGGCAGACGAGCTGCTCGAGCCGTCGCCCATCGCCCGCGGTCGTGTAGCGGCCAGGCGCGACCGTGAGCCCCACGCGCACGCGCTTGTCGGCCGCGGTGGCCTCCATCGACGCGACGGCCGACTGCACGATCGCGTCGAGGTCGACGACGCCGGAATCGATCGTCAGCTTCTCCGCGACGATCTGCGACACGTCGAGGAGTTCGTCGATCAGCTTGTTCTGCGCGCGGGCGCTGCGTGCGATCGTTTGCGCGGCCCGCGCCGCTCGCGGCGACAGGTCGGTTTCGCTCTCGAGCCGGGTCGCCCAACCGAGGATGGAGTGGAGCGGGGCGCGCAGCTCGTGCGAGAGCATCGCCAAAAACTCGTCCTTGGCGCGATTCGCCGCTTCGGCGGCGTCGCGCGCGGTGTTCGCCCGATCGGCCTCGCGCTGCTTGGCGCGCAGCGCTTCGGCCTGCCGCTCGATGACGTCGGCCTGCCGATAGTGGCCGACGAGCGCGCCGACCTTCGCCTTCAAGATCGCCTCGTCGAACGGCTTGGTCACGAAGTCGAGCGCGCCGAGCGAGTAGGCCTTCTTCGCCGAGGCCTCGTCCGTGAAGATCGCCGTGACGAAGATGATCGGCGTGTGGCGGCAGCGATCGCGCTGGCGGATCAGCTCCGTGGTGGCGAAGCCGTCGAGCCCCGGCATCTGCACGTCCATGAGCACGACCGCGAAGTCCCGGCGCAGGAGCTGCTTGAGCGCCTCTTGTCCGGACGCGGCGACCGCGACCTCGAGGTCGAGCGCCGACAGGAGCGCCTCCATGGCCACGAGGTTCGAGTGGTTGTCGTCGACGACGAGGACGGCGGGGCGCGCCGGTTCGGGCACAAGCAAGACTTCCTCCCGTCGGGCCGGCACCTCGGACATCCGTTCCCTTCACGCACCCCAGAGTCGCTTCGGCGCACGAGTTGGGGGGACCTCGTCGCCGTTGTCGGTTGCCACCCGGTCCGGATGACGTCCACCTGACTTTGTAGGCCACCATCTACCGGATGCAAGGGCTGCGCAACATCGTATGTGCCGAAATTGTCCGACGATTTGGCGTCACCGAGGACATTCGATTGTAGCGCGGCCACTCGACGACTCGGGAGAACGCCCTATAACCGGTTGGACCAGGAGGTCCGCCGCGTGTCGATCTTGATCGTCGAAGACGACGAGGGCGTGCAGGAGTCGCTGGCGACTCTTTTGCGCATGGAAGGCTACGACGTCGAGACCGTGAGCGACGGCTCGGCGGCGCTTCGTCGACTCTCCGACGAGCCGCCGCCGAACCTGATCCTGCTCGATCTCATCATGCCGCACATGGACGGCGTCGAGTTTCGCTCACGCCAGCTCGCCGACAGCCGCATCGCCAACATTCCCGTCATCATCGTGTCGGCGTGCGCCGAAGCGCGCGGCACCGCCGAGCGTCTCGGCGCCGTCGATTTCCTCCTCAAGCCGATGAGCTTCGAGGCGCTGCTCCTCGCTGTGCAAAATACCGCCATCACTGTCGTGACCACCCAGGGCATCCCGGGCAGCCCGAAGAGCCTGCGCGAAGCCTGGCGCGCCCTCCATCATCACGACTGATCGCGCTACTCTCTCCGCCCCAATCGCACCGCCTCGGGCAACGAACCAGCCGCGTTGTCGAGTCAGTCCTGGTGCGGCCTGTGATCGAGCCGCGAATAGTTGAACGCTTCGAGCGCGAAGCGTCACTGAGGGTTGACCTCGAACGGCGCGCGCCTAAGCTGCGCCGCGAGGGATGGGGAGGGTAAATGCGAAAATTGGCCGATTACACAATCGGAGTAGTGATCGTGATGGTGCACCTGATCATGATGAGCCGTCAGAGCGAGAAGCCTGGGCTCGGAACCGGTTTTCTCCGTTAGAGGTGACGCCGCCGGAGCACTGCATCCGGCGGCAGCGCGACGACCGCGGTACGGCTGTGCTCGAGGGTATAGACCGGACCGGTTCCACCCAGCGCGAAGCGAAAGCCCGGCCAGCGAATCTCGTGGCCGCTCCACTCGTAGGTCCCCGCCAACCACTGCTCGTCCTGTAGGAGGAGCTCGACGGGATCGCCCGGATGCAGGGGCTCTCCGTCGAGGAAGTAGCCAATCCGTCCATCGATGCTCTTGAATTCCAGTGGCTCTGCCATCGGGTGCGTGTCCGCCTACAAGTCGTAGACACTCCAGCTCACGTTGCAAGCGCGCCAAGTGGCTAGCCAATTCGAGTGGCCGCGGAGGGCGCCGGTCGTCACGCGGCGGTGGCGGGCTGCGCCTGGGCTTCGGCCGACGAGCGATCGGCGCGCGCCTTGTGCGCCCGCGTCAACGCAACCACCACGAGCAGCCACAGTGTGACCACGCCGCAGTTGGCGAGGATGAAGCCGAGCGTGCCGAATCCGAGGTGCGTGCCGCCCCACACGAGGCCCGCGGAGACGACGTCGCCGAAACGGACCATGAAGGTATCGACGACTGCCTTCACCTTGTATTTGGCTTCGCGCGTCGTGACCAGGAACAGCGTCTGCTCCACCGTCTTTTGCAGCGAATAGTCGACGCTGTTCTCGGTGACCTTGCCGATGAGGATCACCGTCAGCACCGGCACCATCGCCATCGTCGAGTAGCTCGCGAGCGCGACGAGCGGCAGGATGTACAGCGAGCGGCGCACGCCGAGGTACTTGATGACCCGCGAGACGGCGACCAGCTGCAATATCAAAACGACCAGGTTTACGTAGGTAAAATAATCCGATTTGTAGGCGGCGATATGCTTCTCGACGGCGACCACCTGCGTGCCGAGCTGCGCTTTGGTGACCTCGAGGAGCCGGCGATCGAGGATGTACTCGCCGGTGGTGTTGGCGAGGTTCTTGATGAGCGAGAGCGCGCCGACGAGTTGCAGATAGCGGTCGCGCATCATGAGCGTGAAGCCGCCCGCGGTCCCCTTGGACGGCGTGGCGCCGCCGGTCGCCGCCGCCGGTCCCGCCGCCGCCGCCGCCGCGCCGTCGCCGCCCGCCTCCCGTCGGTGGACCAGCCAGGTGATGAGGAGGCAGAGCGCCAGTAGGCCCGCCGTCATCAACATCAGCGCAAACGGCCCGAAGTGCAGATAGAGCGGCTTGGCCAGCTTGGCGCCCGCGACCGCACCAATGGCGCTGCCGCCGGCGATGATGGGGAAGAGCCGCTCGCCCTGGTCGCGCGCGTGGAGGTCGTTCGCGAAGGCCCAGAACTGCGCGATGATCATGACGTTGAAGCATCCGACCCAGATGAAGAAGGCGATCCCGAGCGCGAGGCGATGCGTCGGCATCGAGACGAACAAGAAGAAGAACAGGACCAGGTTCACCATGAAGAACGAGGTGACGATGGCGATGAGCCGCATGCGATCGACGCGCGCGGCCAGTCGACTGAACGCGATGGTGACGCCGACGAGCAGGAGCGCCTGCAGCGCGGCGGCGTAGCTCTTGACCTCGGCGCCGCCGCCGTTCTCGCCGAGGACGAGCGGCTCGCGAATCGTCTTCAAGAGGTAGTAGCCGAACAAGAGGACGAACAGGTTCGCCGCCAGTAATAGGACCCGCGTCCCTTCTCCGGCGCGCACATCGGCGAAGAGGCGCAGGAGCTGTTCGATGGCGTTACGGCGGCGCGGCTTCTCAGACGAGGTAGACGACACTGTAGCTCGATCCTATGCGCGCATTTGTCCGACGGGAGCCCGCAGGGTTGATTACGTGGCGGCCGTCGCTACAACCGTGAAGAAGCCGCACACTCCCGTGCGGCTGGTTTCGGACCGCTTCGTCTCACCCAAGGAGTTTGCCGTGTTGATGATCCTTCTGATCGTGTTACTGGTGCTCGCCCTCGGCGGCGGCGGAATGGGCTATTCGCGCTATGGGTTCGCCGGCATGTCGCCCGCCGCGCTCTTGCTCATCATCCTCGTCATCCTCTATTTCACGGGCCACCTGCACACGCGCTGACGCGGTCACGCCGTCGCGATGGACGGCGCGCCACCCAGGAACGCGATGATGCGCTCGGCGGCGAAGGCGGGCTGCTCGAGCGAGAAGTCATGTCCCGAGCGCGGAATCAGCTCGAGGCGCGCGCCGGGGATGTCGTGCAGCAGCTCCGCCTCGGCGCGCGGGCCGACGATGGGGTCCCACTCGCCGGCGAGTAGCAACGTCGGCGCCCGGATCGCCCGCAGCCGCTTGGCCGCGTGGTGGCGCGCCGCCGCGAGGACCAGGCAGGCGAGGTTGCGGCCGCCGGTCGGATGCGCGCGCACGGTCGCTTCGATCTCGAGAACGCGCTCGGGATGAGCCGCGCGAAACTGTGGCGACAGGATTTCGTGAACCAGCGCGAGCTCCGACGCCAACCCTGGTCGCGCCAGGGCGCGTGCCAGCGGTAGCAGCTCGTGCGCGATGCGGCGCGAGATCTTGCTCGGCTTGGGCAGCGTCGAGCCCAGCACCAGGTGGTGGACGCGGTCGGGCGCGTCGAGCGCGATCCACGATGCGACCATGCCGCCGAGCGACAGGCCAAACACGTGCGCCTTTTCGATCCCCAGCCGGTCGAGGAGCTCGACGGTGTCGCGCCCCATGTCGCGCGTCGACTCGAGCCAGCGCGCGTCGCTCGAGTCGCCCACGCCGCGCGGATCGAAGGCGATGAGCGGCCGCGCCGCCGCGAGACGTCGGCCAAACTCGCCCCACAGCGCCATCGATCCGCCGAGCGGCCGCACGAGCAGGAGCGGCACGCCGCCGTCGTCGCGACCCTGAAGCTCGTATGCGAGCCGCCCGCCGTCGGCGAGCGGGGCGAAGCCGCGCCGGGTCGCGCTCATCGGGCCATCTCGTCGAGCGCGCGCTGCATCCGCGCCTGGATCTCTCGCGCCAGCTCGTCGGGCTCCGCGTCGGGCGGGACGGCGATCGGCGGCAAGACGCGCAGCTGAATCGGCAGCGGCAGCGGCAAATAGGGCAGCCACGGCCCGGGCGCGACGATCCACGGCAGCGCCAGCGCCACCGGGAAGCGCTCGAGGCGAGCCCAGCGCGAGAGGCGCAACAGGCGCGCGAGGCGCTGTCCCTCGGTGAAGATGATCGCGCTTCGATGCGCCCCCTCGGCGACGAGCGGGACGATGGGAACGCCGGCCGCTTGCGCGACCTTGATGAAGCCGGTTCGCGGGAGGAGCACGACCTCGTTGCGCCGCGAAAAATGGCGATAGGCATCGAGATCGCCACCGGGATAGACGAGCACGCTGCCGCCCGCGGCGAGCGCGCGCTCCGCATTGGCGCGGGTGGCGCGGATGGCGCCGACCTGCTGGAGCAGACGTCCCAGCGGCGTGAGCTGACGCATGGCGAAGTCGTGCGCCAGCGCGTACAGCGGCCGGTGTGGGCCGAGCCGCCGCCACAGGAACGCGAGGGTGCAGAAGAGATCGGGTCCCATGATGCCGCCGTTGTGGTTGGCGACGAAGAGGGTGGGGCCGTCGGGGAGCTGGTCGCCGCCCTCGACGCGCAGGCGGAGGTAGCGCGCGTTGAACCACTCGACCAGCGGCAGCAGCCGGGCGATCAGCGCGGGGACGCGACGGTCGAGCGCATCGGGATCGTACGTCATCCTCACCGAGTGTCACGCATGGGGCGGCTCGCGCCTATTTCTGTGGCGCTCGCTTCTGCGCCGAGGAGAGAGCGACATGAACAGGTTTCCCAGGTGGCTATTGATCGCGGCGCTCATCGCCGTTCCGGCGCTCGGCTACGGAGTCACGAAGTATCGCGCCGGCGGGCACTGTGCCGGAAAGGCGGGCTGCCCGCTCGCGCACCAAGAGGCGCCGCGGCACTGATTCGCGACCCCTAGGCCGGGATGCTCTCGTCGGCTTCACGCACCCAGAAGCGGTGCTGGCCGATGGCGGCGGTGAAGTCCTTGGTGAAGCCGCGCGCGTTGTTCGGCGCGGCGGTCACGACGCCGCGCTCCACGCCATCTTCGTAGCTGTCCCGCGCGACGCCAATCTGTGACGCGCGCAAGAGCACGATGCCGTCGCCGATGGCCCCGATGGGCTTGCAGTGCTTGTACGCTTCGTTGACGAAGTGCTTGGCATCGCCGTGGCTGGCGAGCGTCTCGGCCGCCGCTGCGCCGCCCGGTACGAGGATGGCGTCGTACATGACCGAGCCGCCGGACGTGAGGTAGCTCTTCTCGACGACGAGCGTCTTGTTGTTCGAGCCTGCGACCGTGCCGATCGTCTTGGCCACGAGGTCGACCATCGCGCCGCCGTTCTCGAGCGCGGCCTTGACCGTCGCCAGCGACGCCGCGTCGACCCCGTCGGCGACCAGCACGGCTACCTTGCGGCCGGCGATGGTGGGCGCCGGTTTGTTGGGCGTCTCCTCGAGGCTGAGCGCGGGGGATCGATCGACCGACTTGCCCGGCTTGGCCGTGACCGGGCGCGCCGCCTTCTTCGGCGGCGGCAGGCCGATGCCCGTCGCGACCTCGGCGGCGAAGGCGACGTCGATGTTCGAGAACTGCTCGATGACGCGCGCGCGGATCTCCGGGCGTGTCACCTTTCCCAGCTCGAACTGACAGGCCTTGATGAGGTGGATGCGCTCCGGCGGCGACATGCTCTCGACGAACAGGGTCGCCTGGCTGAAGTGGTCGGCGAAGCTCGGCGCCCGCTGGCGCACCTTGACCCCTTCGACCGGCTGCGGAAAGTGGCGAAACGCTCCGTCCTTGGCGCCGGCGAGGAACGGACAGCCGTTGCCGATGCTGTTCGGGTGATAGTTCGCCTTGCCGGTGGGGATCACGTCGCGGTGGAAGCCGTCCTGCTGATGGTTGTGCACCATCGGGATGGGCCGGTTGATCGGGATGGTCGCGAAGTTCGGACCGCCCAGCCGCGTCAGCTGCGTATCGAGGTACGAGAAGAGCCGCGCCTGCATGAGTGGATCGTTGGTGACGTCGATGCCCGAGACCAGGTTCGACACGCAGAACGCGACCTGCTCGGTCTCGGCGAAGAAGTTGTCGGGGTTGCGGTCGAGCGTCATCTTGCCGACGCGAATCACCGGCACCAGCTCCTCGGGGACCAGCTTGGTCGGGTCGAGCAGATCGAAGGCGAACTTGTCCTCGTCCCTCTCCTCGATGATCTGCAGACCCAGCTCGTACTCGGGGAAGTCGCCGCGCTCGATTGACTCCCACAGGTCACGACGGTTGAAGTCGGGATCCTTGCCGGCGATCTTCTGCACCTCGTCCCAGACGAGCGAGAACATGCCCTTGACCGGCTTCCAGTGGAACTTGCAGAAGCGCGCCTGCCCGCGCTCGTTGACGAGGCGGAAGGTGTGCACGCCGAAGCCTTCCATGTTGGCGTAGCTGCGCGGCAGCGCGCGATCCGACATCAGCCACATCACCATGTGCATGCTCTCGGGCTGCAGCGACACGAAGTCCCAGAAGGAGTCGTGCGCCGACGAGGCCTGCGGCATCTCGTGGTCGGGCTCCGGCTTCACGGCGTGGACGAAGTCGGGGAACTTGATGCCGTCCTGGATGAAGAAGACCGGTATGTTGTTGCCGACGAGATCGAAGTTGCCTTCGGCGGTGTAGAACTTGGTCGCGAAGCCGCGCACGTCCCGCACCGTGTCGGCCGAGCCGCGCGAGCCACCGACGGTCGAGAAGCGAACGAAGACGGGGGTCTTCACGGAAGGATCCTGGAGGAAGCCGGCGCGCGTGTACTTCGCGAGGGACTCGTAGACTTGAAAGAAGCCGTGCGCCGCAGAGCCGCGCGCGTGGACGACGCGCTCGGGGATGCGCTCGTGATCGAAGCGCGTGATCTTCTCGCGCAGATGGAAGTCTTCGATCAGCGACGGGCCGCGCAAGCCCGCTTTGAGCGAGTCGTCGGTCTGCGCGATCGGGATGGCCTGGTCGCTGGTGAGGAAGGTGCCTTCGGGGCGTTCGCGAAATGGCTCGAGCGCCGCGTCCTTGCTGAGCGTCGTCGTCGTCTTTTTGGTCGTGCGACTGCGCGGTCTTTTCATTCGGACGTCTCCCGGAGAAGTCCCGGGGTTCTAATCCGTCCGAGGGCGCGCGCAACCTGACGGCAGGTCAGCTCGGTCGAGCCGGCGGCAGGTCAGCTCAGTTGAGGTAGTTCTTGATGGTGCGGCCGACGCTGCGGCTGCGGCCGCCGCCGTTGCGAACGCGATCGCGCTCCCGGCCGACCGGGGTCGGCGTTTCGTGCTTCTCGTCTTCGGGCTTCTTCGCCTCGGTCGCCGGCTCTACCGGCGGCTCGGGGCCGTCCTTGTCGCTCGGGCCTTTTTCGTTGCTCATGTAGGTGATTCCTCGAAGGAAAAGGTACGCCGCCCGTTGAGAGAAGCGTCTTGAGTTGGAGATGAGTCGCAAACCGCCACGCGCAGAAGCGCTGACCGGGCAGTTGGCCAGCAGCAACATCGTCATCATCCGGCCCCCGCGCAAGGGCAAGCGCGCCGAATTACGACTCCCAGGTGCGGACCCTACGTACCGACGGCGGCGGCGGTCACGCGCGGTTGCGCGGAGGTGAGGTAGGCTTGCCAGGCGGCGAGCGCGTGGGTCACGACCCCGATGCTGGTCTTGCGATCGACGGGGCTGTCCTCGTCGAGCAGCTCGAAGGCGTGACGCAGCAGCGACTGCAGCATTCGCTCGAAGGCGGAGCGGGGAACAGGCATCGCTTGCGCCGCGCACATCGCGCTGGCGAGCTCTATGCGAAGTTGTCGGCGTTCGAAGGGTTCCATCGTCAACAATATTCTAGGCACGATAGAACGAGGTGCACCCACATGGCAGTGCGCAATCGGTGCGCCGCGACAGTCGCGGCAGCCCCGGTTGTCGCGGCAACCGTCGTCACCGGCGCCACCGATCGCCGCGGCTGCGGCGGCTACTGCGGGCTTTCGACGGCGCCGATGTCCGCGGCCGAGCCCGCCGGCAGCGGGCGTGAAGCCCCGTAGAAATCGTAGTCGGGGGCGCTGGCGTTCATGAACGCCCCGGTTCCCCTGCCGACGAGTGTCACCGTGCAGGGCGCGACCGCCGCCGTGCGCAGGTGATAGTCGAACGCAGTCGGATCGACGAAGACGGTCGCGTCGCTGCAGCTGGCCAGGTTGAGGTTCGTTCCCGCGGCGCCGACCCACGCGCTGTGATCCATGAGGCAGCTCGAGCGCACCTCGGCGGTGCTGGCCGCGACGGTGTTGCCGATGAGCGCCGTGTTCAACGCGACGACGGTGCCGGAGACGCAGTCGATGGCGGAATAGGTGTTCGCGGCGTTCTTGCTGGCGTTGTTCACGATGTCGACGTTGACGATGCGACCGCGTGCCGCCGCGCCGAGCCCGTTGATCTGCAGCCCGCCAAACGCCGCGGTCGTCGAGCCGTTGTCGTGAACGACCGAATTCTGGATCGTGAAATCGGACGACTTCAACAGCGCACCGCCCTGACTGTTGCCGGGGCCGATCGTCGATTGATCGAGCGTGACGTCGCAGCCGTTGGTGGTCACACCCATCTTGCCGTTGTGCTGGATGATCGAGCGTCGGACGACGATCTTCGCCGATGCCGCGCCGCTGGCGCTGCAGCTGATCCCGTTCTGCCCGCTCGGGTTCGAGCGGTCGCCCAGCTCGAGGCCGTCGAGGATGAGGGTCGCCGCGTTGCTGCCGGTCGGCGTGACGCTGATCTGATCGGCGGCGACGTCGAACACCAACGCAGGATTGAGGACCCCGGCGCCGGGGCCGACGATCGTGACGTTGACCGTGTTCGTGATGGTCACCTTGCCGTACGCCGATTGGGTGTTGCCGTGGCCGGTCACCAGGACGTACGGCTTGCCCGAGTCGACGCCGGGCTGCACGTCGCAGTACGCGGTCGCCGGCGAGGCGCCGTCGTGTGTGCCGGCCAGGCCGCAGTTGGTCACGTTGCCCTTGTTGTCGACGTACGCGATCTCGCTCGACGCCACGCAGGATCCGGCGTTGGGACCATCGAAGCGGCAGACTCCCTCTGCGCACTCGGAGTGCAGCTGACACTTCCGGCAGCCGCCGCCGACGCCGCAGATGGGCGTCGCTGCCGCACAGTCGGTGGCTTGGGTCGCGGTGGTGCAGGCGACGCAAGCGCCGGACGGAATGTCGCAGTAAGGCGTCGTCGCCTTGTGGGTCGTGCAAAGCGCGGCGTCGGCGGGCCCGGTGCACGCGCGGCAGACGCCGGCATCGCAGATCGGCAGAGCATCGGGGCATTGATCCGACGTGCTGCAGCCGGAGCTCATATCGACCGTCGACATGTCCGGATGCGTGGACGACGCGCTTTGACACTCGTGCGCGATGGTATCGCACGAGGGCCGCGCGGGATCGCGGCAGGGCGTGCTGACGTCGCAGTAGAGCCTGTTGGTCTGCTTGCAGCCCATCCACGCCATCGCGGCTACCAGGACGAAGGTCGCGCGTCGAATGTTGACGAGGCTGGTCATGTCGATCGCAGGTAGCGCTCACGATACGCTTCGCGACCCGTCGAGACAAGCTCCGGCGGCGACGAACGGTGCTAGACCCCGCCGTCGCCGGCGAGCGAGCTCTGGAGCTGCTTGGCGAGCGCCAGATGCTGCACGATCGCCGTGCGCGTCGTCATCAGCTCCTGGACGAGCGCCGGGGTCGCGCTGTTGGGCAGCAGCACGAAGTCGACGAGGTCGACCGCCGACTGGTGCATCTGTACCTGGGTGTCGACATAGAAGCGATCCAGCTCGACACCGCCGAGGTTCGGGATGATCGTGAGGATCCGCGCCGTCTCGACCATGAGCATCTGCGTGAACGGGTTGGCGTCGTTCGGCGTGATGGCGAGCTGCTGAAAGAGAGCCAGCTGACGGGTGCGCGCGGCGCTGTGCATGTCGATCATCATCTGCGCGTAGTCTTTCGCGGCCTGCGTCGCCAGGCCGGGCTGCGCCGCTTCGGCGACCATGATCTCACCGGCGTTGACGGTCAGCAGGATCGACGCGACGTCCGCCTCGGTCGCGCGCGCGAAGCCCTGATCGAAGAGGGCGGCGCCGCCCAGGTCCGCCGCGCCCAGATCGGCGCCATTGCCATTATCGTTGTCGCATCCGACGGTGGCGGCGAAGAGGGGAACCAGTAGAGCGAGATGAACGAGACCACGGTGCATGAGCGCCTCCCGGAAAGATTGGCGACAAGCTAGTCGCGCCGATCGGGCGAGACATCCGGGGCGGTCGCAATTGCGGTCGCGACCCCAGCGGGCTCGCACCATGGCTGGCTCGGCTCGAAACCGGGGTGCCGGCTGCGCGGCCTGCGAGCAGGCGGCCGCGGGCATGCGCCGTGCATTTTTCTTCCAACATGACCGTCGATCGCCTGTTGCGCGGACAACACTCCGAGATGAGGGGGCTCCTGTTGCGGGTGCGTGGTTGCTCGGGTGAACAGCTGACGATTCACTTCGAAGCGCTCGCCGACGCGATTCACGCGCACTGGAGCGTCGAATCTCGACATCTCTATCCCCTCCTGGAGCGCCTCCGCTATCCCGACATGTACCGGTCGATCGAGGCGCACAAGACGCTCTGCCACGTGGTCGACGACCTGCGCGGGCTGTGCGAGGACGGGCCGCATTTCTTCTCCGCGCTCAAGGTGCTCGCCGCGCAGCTCGAGCAGCACATCGTCGACGAGGAACGCATCCTCTTGCCCTACCTGGCGCAGCGCGCGTCCGACGCGCAGAAGGATGAGCTCGCGCGCCAGATGCTCGAGACCGTGGCGGAGATCGAGAACGAGAACTGGATCGGCACGCCGGCCGCCTGGACCAGCCACCTTTCGGCCTGACGCGCCTCGCATGAGGTTCTGTGCATCTCTCTTGCCGGTTCTTTCGCAGTGCGGGGGTGCTTACGGTATGCTGGAATCGCGGATGCCCCCGGACAGCGACGACACGCCCGACTTTCGAGCGCTCTTCGAAGCCGCGCCGGGACTTTGTGTCGGGCTCAAACCCGATGCGCCCCGGTACACCGTCATTGCCGTCAGCGACGCCTACCTGGCCGCCACGAAGACGACGCGGGCGCAGCTCGTCGGCCACACCCTGTTCGAGGTGTTCAGCGACGACTCGGAGGACGCGGTCGCCACCATGCGCAACGTCGCGGCCTCCCTCGAGCGCGTGCGCACCACGCTCGCGCCGGACGTCCTGGCGGTGCAGAAGTACGATATCCCACGTTCCGAAGCGGACGGCGGCGGCTACGAAGAGCGCTATTGGATGCCGAGCAACTCGCCGGTGCTTTCGCCGACGGGCGCCCTGGTCTACATCCTCCATCGCGTCGAGGACGTCACCGAGCTGGTGCGTCTCGGCAAGCTCGGCGCCGAGCAGACCCGCTCCAACGACGCGCTGCGCCTGCGCGCCCAGACCATGGAGCAGGAGGCGCTCCAACGTGCGCGCGAGCTCGAGGTCGCCAACCGCCTCCTGCACGACGCCAACGCGCGCCTGAGCGCGCTCGGCGAGTCACAGTTTCGCGCGCTCTTCGACTTCATGCCGCAGCTCGGCTGGACCGCCCTCGCCGACGGCGCCATCGACTTCTATAACCGCGGCTGGTACGAGTACACCGGCCTCAGCTTCGAAGACATGCAGGGGTGGGGCTGGGCCAAGGTCCACGACCCGGAGCTGCTCCCGGCCATCACGGAGCGTTGGCAGCACTCGCTCAAGACGGGCGAGCCGTTCGAGCATGAGTTCCCGCTGCGACGGCACGACGGCGCCTTTCGCTGGTTCTTGACCCGTTGCAACCCCATCCGCGACGCCGAGGGCGCCATCGTCCGCTGGGTCGGAATCAACACCGACATTCACGATCGGAAGCTGGCCGGCGCTCAGACCGAGCAACGACTCAAGCTCCTCATCGAGAGCATCAAGGACTACGCGATCTTCATGCTCAACCCCGACGGCACCGTGGCGACGTGGAACGCCGGCGCCGAGCGGATCAAGCAATATCGTCCGTCGGAGATCATCGGCCAACACTTCTCCGTGTTCTATCCGCCGGAGGACCGGGCCAAGTGCGCCATCGAGCTCGAGGTCGCGACTCGCACCGGACGCGTCGAGGATTTTGGCTGGCGCGTTCGCAAGGACGGGTCGCGCTTCTGGGCCAACGTCGTCATCAGCGCCGTGCGTGACGAGCACCAGAAGCTGGTCGGATTCTCCAAAATCACCCGCGACCTGACCGACGGTCGCCTGGCCGAAGAGGGGCGGCTCAAGCTGGCCCGCGAGCAGCAGGCGCGCCTCGGCGCCGAGGCGGCGGAGAAGCGGGCGCGCTTCTTGGCGCAGGCCAGCGCCGTGCTGGCGGAGTCGCTCGACTACGAGGTCACTCTCGGCAATGTGGCGCAGCTCGCCGTTCCGCAGATCGCCGATTGGTGCACCGTCTCGGCACGCAACGAGCACGGCGCGTTCCGCCGCATCGCCGTGGTGCACAAAGATCCCGAGCGGCGCGAGCTGGCGGCCGAATATCGCGAGAAGTTCCCGCCGGGCGACCATCGCGCCGGCGAGCTGGCCATGGCGATGAAGCAGGGCAGGGCGATCCTGCAAGACGTCGTCACCGATGCCAACCTCGTCGAAGCGGCGCAGAGCCCCGAGCACCTGCGCGTCATGCGCGGGCTGGGATGCTCGTCCTGCATCATGGTGCCGATGCGCATCCGCGGCGAAGGGGTGGGCGTCATCTCGCTCATGCTCAGCGACGGGGCGCGGCGGTTCGAGCGAGATGACGTCGTGCTCGCCGAGGAGCTGGCCCACCGCGCCGCCATTGCCGTCGACAACGCGCGCCTCTACCGCGAAGCGCAGCACGGACAGACGGTGATGACCTTCCTCGCGGAGGCCAGCGCCATCCTCGGATCTTCGCTCGACTACGAGACCACGCTGCAGACCGTGGCGCGCCTGGTCGTGCCGCGCTTCGCCGACTGGTGCGCGGTGGAGATCCTCGAGGAGGGCGCGATCCGCCAGGTGGCGGTGGCCCATGTCGACCCGGCCAAGGTCGAGCTGGCGCACGAGTTCCAGAAGCGCTACCCGCCCAATCCCAACGCTCAGACGGGCACGCCCCAGATCCTGCGCACCGGCGCCTCCGAGCTGTACGAAGAGATCCCCGACGAGCTCCTGGTCCGCGGCGCGCGCGACGACGAGCATCTGCGCATGATCCGGGAGCTCGGTCTGCGCTCGGCGCTGTCGGTTCCACTGGTCGCGCGCGGTACGACCATCGGCGCGCTCTCGCTGATCTGGGCGGAGTCGGGACGGCGCTACAGTCGCGACGATCTGCTGGTCATGGAGGAGCTGGGGCGGCGCGCCGGCACGGCCGTCGACAACGCGCGGCTCTATCGCGAATCACAGGCGGCGATCCGCCTGCGGGACGAGTTCCTCTCCATCGCCGGCCACGAGCTCAAGACGCCGCTGGCGGCGCTGCAGCTCCAGGTGAACAGCCTGGTGCGCGGCGCGGAGCGTGGCACCTTGACGCAGGATCTCGACCGACTCAAGCAGCGGCTCCTCAAGACCGAGGCGCAGGGGGCGCGACTCGACCGACTGATCACCGAGCTGCTCGACGTCTCGCGAATCACCGCCTCGCGGCTGACGCTGCAGACCCAGGAGCTCGATCTCAGCCAGCTCGTCACGGAGATCGTCGAGCGCTTCGGCGATGACTTCAAGCGCGTCGGAAGCGAGGTCAAGCTGACGGTCGCCCCGTCGGTGATGATCCAGGGCGACCCGCCGCGGCTCGACCAGGTCTTCACCAACCTCATCTCGAACGCCGTCAAGTACGGTCAGGGCGAGCCGATCGAGATCGAGCTGGCGCGCAACGCCGAGCATGTTCGATTCACCGTCGCCGATCACGGCATCGGGATCGATCCCGAGAGTCAGAAACGAATCTTCGGTCGCTTCGAGCGCGCAGTCTCCGAGCGCAACTTCGGCGGATTCGGCCTGGGGCTCTGGATCGCCAAGGAGATCGTCGTTGGCCACGGCGGCACCATCACCGTCGCCAGCAAGGTCGGGCAGGGCACCACGTTCACCGTCGAGCTCCTGGCGAACGGCGCGTAGCGACGAGCGGTACTAGCAGTGCGCTTCGACGGTGTCGAGCAGCCGCGCCACGTTGACCGGCTTCGGCATGACGCACACCGCGCGCAGCGGACTCACGATGGTCGACGCCGAAACGACGCAGACCGGGATGTCCTGGAGGTCGGCGTGCTTCTGCATCTCGTCCATGACCTGCCATCCGTCGAGGACCGGCATCATGAGGTCGAGCACCACCATGCAGGGCTTCTGCTTGGCCAGGAGCTGCAGCGCTACCTTGCCGTTCTCGGCCGTGGCGACGGTGTAGCCCTCGTCGCGAAGGAGGTCGGCCAGGCTGTCTCGAATGCTCTCGTCGTCCTCGACGACCAGGATCAATCCTCCAACGTGCATGACGCCAGCTTACCGCATTTTTTCAAACGGGGAAGCGGCCGGTGGCGATGAGCAGCGCCAGGAGCGCCTGCCGCCAGCTGTCTTCGGCGATGGCGACAGCGGTCGCCGCGTCGCGGGCGGCGCGCTCGGCGTCGATGACCTCGATGTTGGTGGTGGCGCCGGCGCGATAGCCCAGCGTCGTCAGGTCGAGCGCGTCGGCCGCGTTCTTGGCGGCGTCGCGCGCCGCCGTGAGCGACGTGGTGGTGCGACGGACCTCCTCGTCGGCGGTGCGGACCTCGGACGCCGCCTGGCGCACGCTGCCTTCGAGCTGCGCGCGCGCCTCGTTCTCGAGGGCGCGGCGCTCCTTGGCCAATCCGTAGCGCAGCCCGCCGTCGTAGATCGACCACGACAGCGACAGCTGCGCCTGCCAGCCGGACCCGGGCAGCGTCACCGTCGGCGTGCCCACGAAGGGGACGAAAGTGGCGTACAGCGACGGGAGATAGTCGAGCCAGTCGTCGCGCACGAGGTGATGGGTCGCCTCGACGCGCGACTGGTTGAGCTTGATGTCGGCGCGTTGCGAGCGCGCCTCGGCGAGCGAAGCGCCCATGTCGATGGGCGCGGCCCCGAGCGCGGGCGCGTCGTCGGCGGCGTCGATGGCGTGGTCGGTGCCGAGGAGGACGCCGAGCGCTTCGCGCGTGCGCGTGAGCTGCGCCTCGGCGCTCTCGACCTGGGAGCGATCGGTGGCGAGCTCCTGCGCGGCGCGCACCTCGTCGACGCGCGAGCCGTAGCCGCTGGTGTAGCGCTGATGCGCGAACTGGTAGTGCGCCTCGGCGGTGGTGCGCGCGCGCACGGTCACTTCGAGGACGCGACGGGCGGCGATGATCGACAGATAGGTGCGCGCCGTCGAGATGGCGAGCTGTCGCCGCACCTCGTTCGCCGACAGGCGCGAGACGTCGACATTCTCGCGGGCGTGCGACCACTGCCCCCAGCCGCGCGGCTGGATGAGCGGCACCGCCAGGACCAGGTTGGCGCTGAGCGAGTTGGCGGGCGTGACGACGTTGGCGCCAAGAATGCGGTCCCCGTCGAGCCGCGTGTAGGCGCCGTTGACCGTCAGCGTCGGGAGCGACTGCGCCCGCGTCTGCTCGACGATGGCTTGGGCGCGATGGATCTCCTCGACGGCGACGGTGACGTTGGGGTTGTGCTGGAGCGCGCGCGTCACCGCGTCGGCGAAGCCGAGCCGCTCGACCTCCTCGGCCGCGGCGACGCGCCGGGCGCCCCCGACCAGCGCCAGCGCCGCGACGACGACGCCGACTCCGCCGACGACGAGCGTTCGATCAACGAGCGTTCGATCAACGAGCCGCGGCATGGCCTTCCTCGACGGGGCGGACACGCGCGCCCTCGGCCACCGAGTCGCCGAGGTTGAGCGCCACGTGCTCGCCCTCTTTCAATCCGCGCTCGAGGCGTACCAGCGCGCCGTCGTCGTCGGTGACCTGGACGGGGCGGAACGCGACGACCCCGTCGTTGACCACGGCGACGAACTGCTTGTGGTCGCGAATGACCATGGCGGCGGCCGGGATCTCGACGCGGCGCGGTGCCACGATCGACAGCACCACCTGCACGAAGCTGCCGGCGACGATGTCGGCCTGGGCGTTATCGATGTCGACCTCGACGAGCATCATGCGAGTCTTGGGATCGAGCTCACTGGCGAGCCGCGCCACCTTGCCGATGCGCTTCGCCTCGGGCCGATCGGGCACCTGCACCTCGGCGGCGTCCCCGACGTGCACGAAGGCAGCGTCGCGCTGGTCGACGTAGACGTAGACGCGCAGGCGATCGATCTGCGAGATGGTCACGACCGGCAAAGCGCCGGTCTGCGCATTGGCGGCGCTCTGCACGAGCGCGCCCGGATCGGCGAAGCGCGCCGTCACCGTGCCGGCAAAGGGCGCGCGCAGCGTCTGATACGAGCGCTGCGTCTCGAGCGCCGCCACCTGCGCCGTGGCCACGTGGGCCTGGCTCTCCTCGAGCTCCGCCTGCCGCGCCGAGATCACCCCAGGGCCCGCCAGCGACGCCGCGCGGCGCGCCTCCGCCTGCTTGTACTTGGCGTCGGCCACCGCGGCGTCATATTGCTGGTCGAGCTCCTGCGACTGGATCACCGCCACCGTCTGGTTGGCGCGCACGTGGTCGCCCTTGTCGACGAGCATCTGCTTCAGGTAGCCGCTCACCTTGGCGTAGAGCGTGACGCTGGCGAAGGGACGCGCCTCGCCCTGCAGCTCGATGCGCCTCAGCGGCGACGACATCTTGGCGCTCGCCAGCTCCACCCGCGGTCCGGCCGACACCTCGGCCCTCCGCGTCTCCGCCTCGGCGCGCGCCGACGCGGTGCGCCCGTTCCAGATCACCCCCACGCCGACCATCGTCGCCAGCACGCCGGCGACACCCAATAGATACAGCCCTGTCGGTCGACTCTTACGCATGCGATCCTCCCGGCTCCGCGCCCGCCTTCTCGCGCTGGAACCGCTCCTCGAGCAGATGTTTCTCCGGTAGCTTGGTGCGCAGGATCGAATAGACGACCGGCACCACGAACAGCGTCACGAACGTCGCCATCAAGAGGCCGCCGATGACGGCGCGACCGAGCGGCGCGTTCTGCTCGCCGGCCTCGCCGAGCGCCAGCGCCATCGGCACCATGCCGATGATCATCGCCAGCGCGGTCATGAGCACGGGGCGCAGCCGCGTCTTGCCGGCTTCCAGCGCCGCCTCGAGCGCGCCGAGATTCTGCTCGGTGCGCAGGTCGTTGGCGAAGTTGACGAGCAAGATCGAATTCGACACGGCGATGCCGACCGCCATGATCGCGCCCATCATCGACTCGACGTTGAGCGTGGTGTGCGTGATAGCCAGCATCCACAAGATGCCGACGAGCGCGCCTGGCACCGCTACCATGATGAGCAGCGGATCGATCCACGACTGGAACAGCACCACCATGAGGCAGTAGACGAGGACGACGGCGAGGATCAGGCCGAGGCCGAGCATGCGGAACGAGGCGTCCATGACCTCGTTCTGGCCGCGCAGCTTGATCTTGACGCCCTTGGGCAGGGGGCCGAGCTCCTTGATCTTCTTTTCGATGTCCTGCGAGACCGCGCCGAGGTCGCGCCCGTCGAGGCTGGCGGCGACGTCGAGCACCCGCTGCACCGTGTAGTGGCTGAGGAGGCTGGCGCGCACCTCGGGCGTCAGCGTCGCCACGTTCGACAGCGTCTGCGTCGCGGCCGACGGCAGCGCCAGCGGCCCGGCGATGCCGTTGAGCTGCGTCAGCGCGCCGGCCTACGGCGGCGTCAGCGGCGTGCCGAGCAGCGACGGCACCGTCGCCATGCGCGTCAGCGGCGTCTTGACCACGACCGAGTAGTTGACGTTGTTCTGCGGGTTGAGAAAGTACGACGGCGCCACGCCCGACGAGGACGACAGCGAGATGAGCAGCGAATTGGCGACGTCGCGCTGCGACAGCCCGAGTTGCGCGGCGCGCACGCGGTCGACGTCGAGGTGAAGGGTCGGGTAGTCGAGCACCTGCTGCACGTGAACGTCGGCCGTGCCCGGGATCTCGCGCAGCTTGTCGCGCAGCGAGCGCGCCACCTGGGCCGTCACCGCCAGATTGGCCCCCTCGATCTGCACGTCGATCGGCGCCGAGAGACCGAAGTTGAGCACCTGGCTGACGATGTCGGCGGGCTGGAAGTAGAAGCTCGAGCCGGGGAACTCGTCGGCGAGCACCTTGCGCAGGGTGCGCATGTAGCCCTCGGTCGGGTGGTGGTGCTCCTTGAGCGCGACGAGGATGTCGGCGTCCATGCCGCCGACGTTGTCGGTCTGCACGAAGGCGAGGTTGTAGTAGATGGGCACGCCGATCATGTCGTTGATGGTCTCGAGCTCACCGGCGGGGACGACGTCGCGGATGCGCTGCTCGACGCGGCCGACCAGCTTCTCGGTCTCTTCGATGCGGGTGCCCGACGGCGCGCGGAAGTGCAGCTTCATGAGGCCGGCATCCACCGACGGGAAGAAGTCGGTGCCGATGACCCACACCAGCGCGAACGAAGCGACCGAGATGAGCCCGGCGCTGGCGATGACGAAGCGACGGTGCGCGAGCAGCAGAGAGAGCGCGCGGCCGTAGGCGTTCTGGACCCGCTCGAAGCCGGCGTCGCGGCGCTCGTTGAAGCGGTGGGCGAAGCGGGTCCAGCGACCGGCGTGATCGTCGGGCGCGCCGTGCCGTTCGGACGCCATGAGCAGGCGCGAGAGCGTCGGTACCAGCGTCCGCGACAGGAGATAGGAGGCCATCATGGCCAACACGACTGCGAGCGCCAAAGGCATGAAGAGAAACTTGGCCGGGCCGACCAGGAGCACGACGGGGAAGAAGACGATGCAGATGGCCAGCGTGGCGACGATGGCCGGCACCGCGATCTGTCGCGCGCCGTCGAGGATGGCGACCGTGAGCGGCTTGCCCTCGCCGCGGTTGCGGTGGATGTTCTCGACCTCGACGGTGGCGTCGTCGACGAGCATGCCGATGGCGAGCGAGAGCCCGCCCAGCGTCATGATGTTGATGGTGTGGCCGGTGAGCTTGAGCCCGATGACGGCGGAGAAGATGGCCAGCGGGATCGAGGTGCAGACGATGACCACCGAGCGCCAGCTGCCGAGGAAGAGGCCGATCATGAGCGAGACCAAAAACGACGAGATCACCGCTTCGCGAAGGACGCTCTTGATGGCGCCGCGCACGAACACCGACTGATCGAAGTCGAGCCTGAGGTCGAGGCCATCGGGGGCGGCGGCCTTGATCTGCGGCAAGGCGTCGCGCGTGGCGTCGACGACGGCGAGCGTCGAGGCATCGGCGTGCTTCAGGATGGCCATATAGGTGGCGCGGTGGCCGTTGACGCGGACGATGTTGGTCTGGTCGGCGTAGGCGTCGCTCACCTTGGCGACGTCACCGATGGTGATGGGGACGCCGCCGACGATCTTGATCGGGATGGAGGCGAACTGCGCCACCACCGACGGCGACGAGTTCATGACGACGTTGTATTCGCGGTCGGCGATGCGCGCGGTGCCGGCGGGCAGGATGATGTTCGACGCGGTGAGCGCGGTGACGACGTCCGAAGGGGAGAGCCCCTTGGCCGCGGTGGCCTGCGGATCGATGTCGACGTTGACCTGGCGCTGCTTGCCGCCGAACGGCGCCGGCGACGAGAGGCCCGGGATGGTGAAGAGCCGCACGCGGATGAAGTTGAGGCCGTAGTCGAAGATCTTCTCCTCGGGCAGCGTGCTGCTCGAGGCGGTGATCTGCGCGACCGGCACGTTGGACGCGTTGAACTGGATGACGTTGGGCGGATTCATCCCGGGCGGCGCGATGCGCAGGATGGTCGACGAGACCGACGAGATCTGCGCGATGGCGGCGCCGATGTCGGCGCCCGGCTGGAAGTAGACCTTGAGCAGGCCGACGCCGGGGATCGACTGCGACTCGATACGCTCGATGCCGTTGACCGTCGTCGAATAGGCGCGCTCGCTGATGAGCACCACGCGCCGCTCCATGTCCTCGGCCGGCAGGCCGGGATAGGCCCACACCACCGCGACGACGGGAATGTCGATGGGCGGAAAGATGTCGACCACCATGCGGGTCAAGGAGAGGATCCCCATCACCAGGATGAGGATCGACATCACGGCGATGGTGTACGGCCTGCGTAGGGCTAGCTCTACGATCCACATCGGCCGGCCTCCCGCTCGTCCCAAATAGATGACTGTTTCGTCAAGTAAGTGTCCAAAAAAAGGGTCCTAGCGTGTCGACGCGGTCGGCGCCGAGGCCTCGGACAGCCCGAGGAAGCGGAGTGCGTTGTCGCCCAGGTTCTGAACCACCTGTGGATCGTCGTGGATGCGCGCCTGGCTCAGTACGCCCTCCATGAAGGCGAACAGCGATTGCGCCTTGCCGGGGATGTCGTCGACGCGGATCTGGCCGCGCGCCTGCGCGTCGCGGAGGGCGCTCTCGTAGTAGCGCTGATAGTTCGACAGGATCTGCTGCACGTGCTTGCGAATCTCGGGGCTGGCCTCGCTCACGCCGGCGCCCACCGACGAGTAGAGGCAGCCGACGAAGTGACCGTACTTCTTCCTGAGGTCGGTCTGCTTCTCGAATACCGAGGCGAAATAGTTACGGAGGCGGTCGAGCGGCGCGTGCACGGGCGAGAAGAGCTGATCGAGCTCCGGCCGGCGCTTCTCCCAGTGGGTCTCGAGGGCGGCGACCACCAGATCGTCCTTGGACTTGAAGAAGTGGTAGAAGCTGCCCTTCTTGACCTTGGCGACGTCGCAGATCGCGTCGACGGTCACGCTGCTATAGCTGGCGCGACGAATCAGATCGATGGTGGCGTCGATCATCCGGTCGCGTGCGTCGCTCACCCGTCCCATGCCGACTAAAATAGTTGACCGTTTAGTCTATGTCAAGCCGCTGAGACTTGGGCTGCGCCCGGTGGTACGTTTTTGTCCATGAATTGGAATGCATGGATGGTCGGCGGTCTGCTCGCGATATCGACGGTGGCTGGCGCGGCGGTGACAAAGCACGGCGCCGGCGTGGCGCTCAAGGCGGCGCCCGTGAAGGTTGCTGCGTTGTTGGCGAAGCCGGAGGGGTACGAGGGCAAGACGGTCGTGGTCGAGGGGATGGTGCGCGCGGCGTGCACGCGGAAGGGGTGCTGGATGGAGCTGGCGCCGTCGGCGGAGAAGGGCACGGCGGGGTGCAGGGTGACGTTCAAGGACTATGGATTCTTCGTGCCGACGGATGCGGCGGGGGCGAAGGCGCGGGTCGAGGGCGTGGTCGGGGTCAAGACGATCGCGGCGGCGGAGGTGGCGCATTTGGAGGGAGAGGGGGCCGTGTTTGGGAAGAAGGGGAAGGATGGGAGTGCGCAGGAGGTGAGGATCGTGGCGACAGGGGTGGAGTTGGAGAGGTAGGTGGAGTTGGAGAGGTAGGGAGAGGGATTCGGCTGCGGGTGAAGCCGAAAGTCGAGTGGGTGGAAGGGGCGGTTTTTTCGTGCGCCGAAGAGCACGACGTACGCGGCGGAGAAGGAGGGGCTTTCGGGTCGTGCACTACGCTATTCAAAAGGACCATATCCACTTGATCGTGGAGGCGGTGGATAGGGGCGCGTTGTCCAAGGGAATGCAGGGGCTGGGAGTGAGAGTCGCACGGGCGGTCAATGGTGTGATGCAACGGACGCGGACGTGGTTGATGCGGCAGGTGGTTTAGGTCGCGTCGTGGAAGATGATCCCGAGGGTGTGGCGGTGGCCGGAGCGGATGCGGCTCACGCCGTGGCGGAGGGTGACGCGGTAGGTGCCGCGGGTGCCTTGGATGGGGCGGCGGTGGACGGCGAAGATGGCGGCGTCGCCTTCGCGGAGCGGGAGGACCATCGGGCGTGATTGCATGCGCGGGCGCTGCTCGGTGAGGACGAATTCGCCGCCGGTGAAGTCGCGGGTGGGGGCGGAGAGGAGGATGGCGACCTGGAGGGGGAAGACGTGGTCGCCGTAGAGGTCCTGGTGCAGGCAGTTGTAGTCGCCGGGGCCGTATTGCAAGAGCAGCGGCGTGGGGCGGAGCTGGCCGGCGGCGTGGCAGCGTTCGAGGAAGGCGGCGTGATCGTCGGGGTACTGGATGGTGAGGCCCATGGCGCTGTTCCAGCGGTTCGCGATCGGGACGAGCGGGGGATAGAGCGTCGTGCGCAGGTCGGCGACGAGGGCGGGCAGCGGATGGGCGAAGTACTTGTACTCGCCGCGGCCGAAGCCGTGGCGGGACATGACGACGCGGCTGCGGAAGCGATCCTCGTTCGCATAGAGGGCGGCGAGCGCGGCGCATTCGGCGGGGGGCAGGAGGGCGTCGACGACCGCATAGCCCTCGGCGTCGAGGTCGGTCGAGACGCGTTCCCAGTCGACGGCGGCGGCGTTCATGCGCGGCGCTCGCGGTCGAGGAGCGCGCGCTTGCGCTCGATGCCCCAGCGATAGCCGGAGAGCGCACCGTCGCTGCGGACGACGCGATGGCAGGGGATCGCCACGGCGAGCGGGTTGGCGGCGCAGGCCTGGGCCACGGCACGCACCGAGCGCGGCGCACCGATGGAGCTGGCGACATCGGCGTAGCTCGCCGTGGCACCGACCGGGATTGCGCGCAGCGCCTGCCACACCCGCTCCTGGAACGCGGTGCCGCGCACGTCGAGCGGCAGATCGATCTCCTGGCGCGGCAGCTCGACGAACGCGACCACCTTTGCCGCCAGCGCTTCCACCGCCGCCTCCCCGCCGACGAGCGTGGCGCGGGCGAAACGACGCTGTAGCTCGATCGTGAGGTCGTGCGGGTCGTCACCGAGGAGGATGGCGCAGACTCCGCGGTCGGTGGCGGCCACGAGGACCGATCCGAGCGCGCATGTACCGACGGCAAAACGAATCTTTTTCGGGTTCTTCTTCGAGGTCATGCGAGCAATCTAATCGGCGATCCTCACCGGCACACCCCGGCGCCTGCCCTGCAATTCAGACGCGGGCGAGCCGCGTGCGGGCGTCGGCGGTCCCATCGGCAGCGTCCCGGGTAGCGCGTGGTACGCTGCCGCGCGCGGTCGCATGGCCGCAGGGGAGGCATGATGGCTCGACGAGGAAACCTGTTGTTGGCGATGATGTTCGCGCTCCTGGCCGTGGCGTGGGGCGCGCAGAGCGCCTACGCGGGCTCGAGCTGTGGGTCCGATTCCGATTGCGCCGGCTACGGCCGCTGCTCGAACGGCCATTGCGGCGCCTGTGGCTCCGACTCCGACTGCAACGGCAACGGCCGCTGCTCGAGCGGCCATTGCGGCGCCTGCGGCTCAGACTCCGACTGCAAAGAGGGGCGCTGTTCGAGCGGCAAGTGCGGCTCGTGCGGCTCCGACTCGGACTGCAACGGCAACGGTCGCTGCTCGAGCGGCCGCTGCGGCTCGTGCGGCTCCGATTCCGACTGCAAGGTGGGGCGCTGCTCGAGCGGGAAGTGCGGCTCGTGCGGCTCCGACTCCGATTGCAAAGGCGGGCGCTGCTCGAGCGGTCGCTGCAGCAACGCACACTGAGTAATGGCCAGTTCCGTCCGGTGAACGTCTCGCCGCGACCTGGCTAGCTCGGCACCACGGCAGTATCTTCGTCGCTGATGGGAAACGCGCGGCGAGTGCTGGTGCTGATTCTGCAAGATGTCCACGTCCAAGATCTGGCCGGTCCTGTCCAGGTGTTCTACGAAGCCGCGCAGCTCGGCGGCGCCTACACGCTCGTCCATTGCGGGCCGCGCACCAGCGTGCGCTCGGCGCAGGGGCTGACCCTCTCGGCCCTCGAGCCGCTGCCGCCGCCGGAGAGTGGCGATCTGATCCTCGTGCCGGGGACCGCTTCGGCGACGCTGCCGCGGCTCGATCGCGCCGCCCATCCGTGGCTGCGAGCCGCCCACGCCGCCGGCGCCACCGTCGCGTGGTGGCGCGCCTGCGTGGCCGCGCCGCTGCCGACAAGACCGCGCGCTACATGGAATACCGCTGGATCGCCGAGCCCTACCTCGCCGCCAGCTACGACGCGCGCTAGCTCGCTCAGTCGAAGAGGCGGACGAACTGGCGCGGCGCGCGCTTCTTGCGCAGGCAGCGCGTCGCGGCGCTCATGAGGCAGACCGAGAGCGCGCTGCGGCGGCGCCCCGTGGTGTTGACGCGCGAGCGGTGCCACAGGTGGTTGTGGATGAGGATGACCTCGCCGGCCCGCGCCGGCAGCGGCACGGCGCGCGCTTCCGCCTCGGCGGCCCGCAGCGCATCGTCGAGGATGACCCCGCCTTGCGGCGTCGACAGTCCGGCGAGGTGGCTCGTGGGCAGCACCTCGACACAGCCGCCGTCGACGGTGCAGTCGTCCAGCGCCAGCCAGATCTGCAGGAACGGCGCGCGATCGACGCCCCAGAAGGCGCCGCCGTCCTGGTGCCACGGCAGCGCCGTGCCGCCCGCGGCGCTCTTGGTGAATACCAGCGCCCGGTAGAGCGCGATCGGCCCGTCGATGAGCGCGCGAGCGATCCGCTCGTAGAGCGGGTTGACCAAAAAGGCGGCGAAGAGCGGGTCGATCTCGAGCTTCTCGACCTTGCGGTAGTCGCTGCGCGGCCCCTGCCAGCCGGCGCCATAGCTGAGATCTTCGTAGCGGCCGCTGTCGGCGTCGCGCTGGAAGAAGAGCCCTTCGTGGCGCACGCGGGCATTCATGATGTCGTCGAGCCGCGCTCCCAGCGCCGCCACGGTCTCGTCGGCTACGACCCGTCCCAGGCGCGCGTAGCCGAGGCTGGCGAACTCGGCGAGGATTGGCGCGAGGTCCAGGCGGGCGGGATCGACGCAGAGCACGCGTCGAGTATACGATGCGCCATGCCCCTCGACCTCAGCGACCTCGACAAGATCGCCACCATCGTGCGCAACGCCGTCAAGGACGAGCTGACGCCGGCGCTCGCCGACGACGAGCCCGTGGAGCTCGCCAACCGCTGGAGCGGCGGCAAGCTCGAGATCTGGCCGCGCGACCAGGAGCTCGGCGCCAAGGAGATCCCGATCGACGTCTTCTTCCACAAGATCGTCATGCTGCGGGACCGCCTGCGGGTCCTCGAGCAGCAGATCAATGGTCACGCCAAGCTCGACGACGCGGACAAGGTCCACCTGCAGCAATATGTGACCCGCTGCTACGGCTCGTTGACCACGTTCAACGTGCTGTTTCGCCACAAGGAGGACGGATTCACCGGATCGGGCACCGGCGGTAAGGAGGACTGACCGGGGGCGCGAAAGGGCGTCAAAAGGGGCCGGGTGTTTTTTTTCCGAAACCGAGGCGCTAAACCCCCGATCGTGGTAGGGTCTGGCCGTCGTAGGGGTTTACAAAGCAAATTTGCAGCTCGTGTCCTACGCCGCGAGCGGGCATTTACGGGGAAAAAGCAAAATGGCAAAAGGCACTGTGAAGTGGTTCAACGACGCGAAGGGCTTTGGTTTCATCACTCCCGAGAGCGGTCCGGACGTCTTCGTCCATCACACCGCGATCGTCAGCGAAGGCTTCCGTAGCCTCGCCGAGGGCGAGAAGGTGGAATTCGACACGGTCCAGGGTCCCAAGGGCCTTCAGGCCGCGAACGTCCGCAAAGTTCCGTAACACCCTCTCGTATCAATTTCTCTCACTACGTAACTGAATAACGGACCGCCGACGAAGTCAGCTGACTTCGACGACGGTCCATTCCCTCGTTTCGCCGCCGATGGTGACGTCGATGATGTCACCCGCGCGGCGGCCGAGGAGCGCGCGCCCGACGGGCGACGCGGGCGTGATCACGGAGAGGAAGCCGTCGCCGCCGGGGCCGGTGAGCTCGGTGCCGGCGCCGACGGGCAAGAGGATGAAGGTGCGCTCGGCGGCGCCGCGATCGTCATCGAAGGCGACGTCGACGACGGCGCCGAGGCCGACCGGGCTCGAGCCGGCGAAGCGCGGGACGCCGCGCTGATAGAACGCGGAGAGCTGCGCGAGATCTTCTTGCGCCTTGCGGGCGCGGGCAGTCTGGCCGGTGGCGAGGCTGCCGTACTCGATGGCGGCGCGGCCGTCCTCTTTCTTCTCGGACTCGGTCGCGAGCGAGCGGGCGGCCTCGCGAGCCTCTTCGCTGGCGCGGCGGGCCACTTCGTCCGACTGCTTCAGGTGCGACGCGAGCTGTTCGATCAGAAAGCGCTTGTCCAGACCCATGCGGCGATTGTATCCGCGCCGGCGCGACGCACAATTTTCGCGCGGCCCGGTCGCCGCAGCGCGCGCCGCCTACCGCGGCGGGGCTTTGCCGAAGCGCGCCGCCATCGCCTCGCCGAGCGCCTGCAGTGCCGAGAGCGGGCGCAGCATCACGGTCAAGGAGCGGATCGCGCCGTCGGCGTCACGCTCGATGAGATCGATGCCCTCGGCGGTGCGGTCGCCGATGCGGGCGCGAAAGCGCAGCGCGCTGTGCAGGCCGGTCTCCAGCTCGTCGACGTACTCGAAGTCCTCGAACACCGTTGCCACCGTCGCCAGGATCCAGCCGACCTGCTCGCGCCCGTGGTACGGCTTGAACGAGACGGGACTGTTGAAGACGACGTCGGGCGCCAGGAGCGCCGTGGCCTTCGCCAGATCCTTCGCCTCGACCGCCTCTCGAAAAGCTCTCATCGCCTCTCTGTAACATCGGCGAATCAGAGCGCGAGCAGAATCTTGGAGACGTCGTAGAGGACGTCGCCGCGGCCGGGAACCGCGACGCAGGGGGCGCGCAGCGCGGGCGACTCGGCGCTCTTGCTCTCGACGAGCGCGTTGTAGGCGTAGGCCATGAGCGTGCGCAGGTTGACGGCGTCGTAGAGGTTGTACTCGGCGAAGCGGCGCAGCGCCTGGCGGTCGCCGTCGCGGCCGCGGCGATAGAGCCAGCCCGCGTCCCAGCCGCCGAGGCCCGAGAGGTGGGCCGGGCGCGCCAGGTTGAGCGTCGAGAGGCTGCGCTCGATGGCCTTGAGACCGCCCGAGTGTCCGAGCCGCGCCAGGACGTGGCGCAGATCGACGTGACAGCCCGGCGGCTCCCACTCGGGAAATGCGCGCCGCAGGATCGGTACGTCGAACGAGAGCCCGTTGAAGGTGACCAGCATCGACCAGTCGCGCGTCGCTTCGGGAAAGCGCGCGAGATCGCGTCCGGCGAGAAAGAGCTGCGGGCCGTGGCGGTCGAGGATACCGATGGCCGAGATGCCGGCGTGGCCGACGACGTCGTCGCTGGTCTCGATGTCGAGATAGGCGGCGTCGTCGCCGAACGCGTCGAAGAGGCGCCAGTGCTCGCCCGAGGGCAGGAGCGCCGCGAGGCGGTCGGCGTCGCGGCATGCGAGCGCATCGGTCGCCTCGGCGATGGCGGCGCGCAGCGTGCGGTCGGCCTTCGTCGAGACGGCGACTTCCGGCGACGGCGGGAACTCGTCCCAACGGGTGATGCCCGACTGCCACAGCTGCCGTTCGCGGACGGGACCGATGCCTCGAGCAAGCTGGAACGTCGACTCGACCACGAGACCGAGTGTCAGGCTGAACCGGTGTTCAGGTCAAGATTTTGCGCGCAGCGAGGCGCGAACGAAGTCGGGCGCGACGGTCGCGCGCGGCACCGAGGCGCGTGCGCGGCGTGCGCCCGATGCCGCGGGCGCGGGGGGAAACCAGGTGCGCACGTCAGCGTCGAGGCCGATGCCGTGCATGTAGTTGTAGAGCGCGTTGCGCAGGCCGGCGCCGAGGAAGTCGTGATCGCAGCCGGTCGGGTCGTCGAAGCCGAGATCGTTGCGCGCGAAGGTGACGGCGGGCTCGGGGTGCAGCCGGATGCCGTAGAGCTCCGGCTTCTGGCCGATGGGGCTGTGCGCGGTGGCGGCGAAGCGGTGCCAGAACGCCGACTGCACGCAGCCCTCGGCGAAGAGCTGGCGAACGCGCTCCAGCGAATCGACGGTCTCCTGCACCGTCTCGGTGGGGAAGCCGTACATGAGGTAGGCGTGCACCATGATGCCGGCGTCGGTGAGCGCGCGCGTCACGCGGGCGACCTGCGCGACGGTGACGCCCTTTTGCATGCGCTCGAGCAGGCGATCGGACGCGACCTCGAGACCGCCCGAGAGCGCGACGCAGCCCGAGCGCGCCAGGAGTGTCGCCAGCCGCGGCGTGAAGGTCTTCTCGAAGCGGATGTTGCCCCACCAGGTGCACACGACCTTGCGGGCGAGGAGGCGCTCGGCGAGCGCACGCAGGCCGGCGGGAGGGGCCGCCTCATCGACGAAGTGAAAGCCGGTCTGACCGGTCTCGGCGATGAGCGCCTCGATGCGATCGACCAGGAGATCGGCGGCGGCGAGATCGTAGCGGGCGATGTAGTCGAGCGTGATGTCGCAGAAGCTGCACTTCTTCCAGTAGCAGCCGCGTGCGATGGTGAGCTTGTTCCAGCGGCCCGACGACCAGAGGCGGTGCATCGGGTTGAGCATCTCGAAGAGCGAGAGATAGCGATCGAGCGGGAGGCCGTCGTAGGTCGGGGTGCCGGCGTCGCGCATGGGCACGTCGTGCAGCGTCGGGTCGCTGCGCTCGACGACGCGGTCGCCGTCGCGGACGAGGGTGCGGAGGAGCGGGGCGGCGGGGGAGCGGAGCTGCTCGATGATTGCCAAAAGCGGACGCTCACCGTCGTCGAGCGTGACGTAGTCGACGTAGTCGAAGACGCGCGGATCGGCCAGACCGCGCAGCTCGGTGTTGACGTAGCCGCCGCCGAGGGCGATGCGCGTGGAGGGGGCGGCCGCCTTCCAGGCGCGCGCGATGCGGAAGGCGCCGTAGACGTTGCCGGGGAAGGGGACGGTCAAGCCGACGAGGTCGGGACGGTGGCGGGCAGCCAGCTCGCGGGTGAGCTCGTCGAGCAGGGTGTCGACGAGCGTCGGCGGACCCTCGAGCGCGTCGCGCAGCAGGTCGAAGGTGGGGGCGCTCGCGGCGAGGCGCTCGCCGTAGCGCGAGAGCTCGAAGCGCGGGTCGATGCCGTCGCGGATGGCGTCGGCGAGATCGTCGACGTAGAGGCTGGCGAGGTGGCGCGCGCGATCCTGGAGACCGAGTGACCCGAACGCCCAGCCGAGCGGATCTTCGTCGCCGGCGGCGAGGGCGGCGAAGCGCGCGCCTTCGGGGACAAAGGCGCGGCCGGCGATGCGCAGGGCCAGCTCGGGGTCGCGTCCCTGGAGGAAGCGGACGGCGGCGTCGACGGTGTCGAGGTACTCGTCGGCGCGCGCGAGGAGGGCGGCGACGGTCGGCGGGGCCGCTGATTTGCCGCGGGTGCGGCCGCGCGAGCGATCGGCGAGGGCGTCGAGGACGCGGGTCAGGCCGGCGCGGCTGAAGAGGCGCAGGAAGAGCTCGAGCGCCGGATCGGCCTGGGTGACCTCGAAGCCGAGGCGCGCGGCGTGCTGGCGCAAAAAGCCGGTGAGGTACGCCGTCGCCGGGTACGGGGTGTTGAGCTGAGTCATCGGCGGTGTGAGCAAAAGAATACGCAACGCGCTGAGTCTAGATCAGGTTGTGCGAGGATGCCGCGCCGACGTAGGTCGCTTGGAGCTATCAGAGCGCTTCGGCGCTTCGAGGAGGCGTGGCGGCGGACGCGGCCTTACGCGTCGCCTGCGGCGCCGCACGGGGCCGCTCGGCGTCGCGCTGGCATCGCGCCTGCGGCGCGAGCGCGCTCCGACGCCGCCTCCACGCCTCCTCGAAGCGCCTACGCCCAATATGCTCACGT
Source organism: Myxococcales bacterium (assembly GCA_028287105.1). Taxonomy (GTDB): domain Bacteria; phylum Myxococcota_A; class Polyangia; order Palsa-1104; family Palsa-1104; genus JAQBQH01. The sequence continues at coordinate 7,987 of JAQBQH010000327.1, read as the reverse complement.
CAACGGTGCGCTCGTAACGGAGGCGAACGACGGCAGCACCTGGACGATTAGGCAAGCGTTCGTCTGCTTGATTGGCCATGAAGACGGGGGCGGAGCTGAGCGCTAGGCCTGATGTGCTCGTGTCGACCGCGCGCTTGTAGCTGGACGGACGCGATGCCCGAATCGCTCCGTCTTCAATTGGCCACGATCTCGGCGTCGAAGTGACTCAATCGGCCGAAGCGCTTGGCCCATCACTTCGTCGGCGGGAGGACCATCTTCTCGATCAACTTGATTAGCGCACTCTCGGGATCCTCGCACAGCCCCGAGTGCACGGGAGACGTCTGCGTCACCGTGCTCCGCGGCGACACGAGCCAATGGAAGCGCTCCGATTGCGGCAGACGGCCGATCGGCCCCGAGCGCGGGTCGCCGCTGCAGACGAGCGGGATGAGCGCCAGCGCGCGCTCGATCTCGTCGATGTCGGCGGTGGCGTCGAGCGCCGCCAGCCGCGCCGGGTCCAGCGCGATGCGCGCGGCGAGGAAGTCGCGCGTCTTACAGTACAGAATCACGCCGACGTTGATCTGCTCGCCACGCTCGACGCGCGGCACCACGCGCACGAGCGCGTAGTCAAACGAGCTGCGCGTAAGCATGAGCCGCCTCCTCGGCGAAGCCGCGCGGCGCGTTCAGCCGCTGCCACAGCCAGTCGACATAGATCGCGCGCGCGTCCTCGGGCGGCCCGTCGCTGGCGAGCCACGAATCGGGCACCGCGGCCAGGATCTCGCGCACCCGATCGCGCGACAAGAGCGGCGCCAGCTGCGCATCGGCCTCGGCGAGATCGCGCGCGAACGGCAGGAGCACGTGGTCGCGCGTCCGCTGGAAGCGATCGCCGCTGTGCGACGAGAACGTCGCCCAGTCGTGGTGGAAGTAGAGCGCCGCGCCGTGATCGATCAGGTAGAGCTCCTTGTGCCACAGGAGGAGGTTCGGATTGCGGACGCTGCGGTCGACATTCGCGATGAGCGCATCGAACCAAACGATGCGCGCGGCCAGCCCGGAGAGCGACGAAACCGCCAGCGCGGGGTCGAACGCGATCGATCCCGGTAAATAATCGAGGCCGATGTTGAGGCCCCCCGAGGCGCGCAAAGGGGCCCGCAGCTCGGGGTCCGGCTCGGAGCGGCCGAGCACCGGATCGAGCTCCACCAACACCAGCTCCGGGATGGGCAAACCGAGGGCGCGCGCGACCTCTCCCGCGACCAGCTCAGCGACGAGAGCCTTGGCTCCCTGCGCGGCGCCGCGGAACTTGAGCACGTAGGTCCCGCAGTCGTCGGCTTCGATGATGGCCGGCACCGATCCGCCCTCCCTGAGCGGCGTCACATAGCGGGTGGCGGCGACCGTGCGGAGGCGCATGAAGCAGACTCTAGCTCGAAACAGAAACTTGTTTGTCGCCTCGAGGCTTCCTATGCTGGGTGAAGGAGGGACCGTTGGCCAAAAAGACTACTGCTGCAAAGAAGCCCGCAAAGAAGCCCGCTGCCAAGAAGACGACCGCCAAGAAGACTGCCCGCAAGCCGAACGCGGCATTCATGAAGCCCGTGCAGCCCGACGCGGCGCTCTCGGCCGTTGTCGGCAACAAGCCGATGCCGCGCACCGAGGTCACCAAGAAGCTGTGGGCGTACATCAAGAAGAACGGCCTGCAGGACGCGAAGAATCGGCGCAACATCAACGCCGACGACGCGCTGAAGGTCGTGTTCGGCGGCAAGAAGCAGGTCTCGATGTTCGAGATGACGAAACTGGTCTCGAAGCACGTCAAGTAGATCTGCAAGCGCGGCACTGGCCGTCCTCGTGACGGCCGGATGGGATATGCCGGCGGAGGCGTACGATTTCGCTGTCAACGCAGGAGCCGTCGAAGTCATCACGGTTCCGGCTCGGCAGCACGCCGGCTTCTATCCCTATCTCGGGTTTTCGCTCGTGTTCCCGACACGCAAGATGACGCTGATTCCCGGATTGTCCGTCGAGGCCGCGCCCGAGAGCGGACGCTGGGGATTCGTCTGGTCGCTGGTCGCCGACTTCGCGGTGCACGACCGCGTCGGCCTCGACGTCGACGTCGTCTTGATTCATGACCAGCCCGGCGCCGACGTGGGCGCGGCCGAGTTTCTCCTCGGCGCGGGCGTGGGCTTCTCCGTCTTCTGGGGCAAGTGGACCATCTCGCCCTACGTCAACGTGTTCCGCGATCTGTCGGTCGATGGCTGGGCGCTCGTGCCCGGGCTCAACTTCGCCGCCACGAAATAGCCTGTATCGCCCTCACAGCAACCTGTAACGCCGTCGATACAGCGCGGCGATACGGCCGCGCGCGCGTTTCACCGAGTTTTCGCCGACATTTCGTCGGCACGTCTAATGCTCGTGCGGTCGCCATGGCGCGCACGATCCCGGTCGGAATCTGTTTGGTCGCGGGCTGTACCGCGGCACTCTTGATTAGCTGTGCACAGGTCGGCTGTGGGCCTGCGACAGACGGGACCGGTGACGCGGGCGGCTCGGGCGGTGGCAGCGGCACCGGCGGCAACGGCGGCGGCTCGGGCGGTGGCGGCGGCGGTGCTGGCGACGTCGACATGGCGGTGCCGATCGGCCCGGTGACGCCGCGCGGCGCCCCCTACGAGCACGCATCCGAGACGGTGCACGGCCTCGCCAAGGTCCTCGATCTGAAGGGCAGCTATGGCGTCGCGCTCGCCGGCGGCCACCTCATCGCCTCGGACGCGCAGGGCGGCGCGGCCTTCCCGCGCACCACGCCGCTGGCCTCGTCGGCGATGGTGACGCTGCCGGCCGGCGCCGTCGTCAAGAACGCCTTTCTCTGGTACGGCGGCGCGCTGTTCATGAAGCCGGGCGACAACGGCGCGGCCGGAGACTTCACCGCCGACGTCGGCGGCACGCTCGACTCGCTCGCCGACGTCAAGGCCAACGGCATCACGTTCACGGTCAACGGCACCAAGTACGGCCCCTTCGATTCGTCGACGCGGCTGGCACCGATGCCGTCGTCGGTGGGCTCCGAGGCGCAGATCTCCCCCGTCGAGTACGAGCCGCACTTCGGCACCTGGACCAACGTCAAGGAGACGACCTGGGCCAACCGCCTCGACGTCACCGGCGTCTTCGCGAGCGCCTCGGGACAGCTCAGCGTCACCGTCAACCCGCCCGAGCGCCTCGATCCGTCGGGCAACGACTCGGCGCACAACGGCGGCAACCCCGCCGGCAACACCATGTACAACTCCTGCTCCGGCGCCGCCTCGTGGTCGCTCATGGTCGTCTACGAGCTGCCCGGCGCGCCGGCCAAGAACCTCGTGCTCATGGACGGCAACTGGGCGCGCGCCTGGGACTACCTCTTCTTCCACTCCGGCAACTGGCAGCGTCCGAAGATCAAGATCGACCACACGCCGATCCAGCCCGGCGCCAAGTTCTACGCCTACGCGCCCAGCGGAGCGCCCGCCGGCGAGGCGCTGCCGTCGAGCCCCACCTGCACCTGCGGCTGCGGCGGGCAGTACACGCTCGCGCACTCGGGCCTCCTGCAGAACAGCTTCTTCACCAGCACCTACGTCGACCCGCCGGCCTGCACCAGCGACCCGATGCATCGCGACAAGACCAACGGCCCCTGGTACACCGCCACCGGCGCGCTCGCCACCGGCGTCAACGGCAACGACTGGACGATGTTCCAGTCGGGACCGGTCTACACCGAGTTTCCGAACCTGTACGAAGGGCAGACCGCGCCGATGGCCGACACGAAGATGCCGGTCACGCACGAGAACGACGCCGATCCGTCCAAGGACGTCTACGGCGGCCACCCGTGGGCGGGGCGCGGCAACGTCACCTATCACGCGCACGGCAACGGCATGAGCGTCGTCGAGGTGGCGCTCGATCCGTCGTCGATCGCGCCCGGCGAGACCAGCTCCTACGTCTTTCTCAAGGGCGATCAGAAGGACGTTTTCAAACCCCAGGCCGTGGTGAGCGTCAAATGGATCTTGTTCGAAACCCCGATGTAGGGTCGCTCGTCGTCGGGCGGGCCGTGGCGGTGCCGCGCCTGCTCACGCAAGAGGACTTCTATCGCTTCGCGCGGCTGAGCGGCGACGACAACCCGATCCACGTCGATCCCGATTTCTGCGCCGGCACCCGCTGGGGTCGCACGCTCGCGCACGGGATGCTGCTCTACAGCCTCATCATCCAAACCATTCGCACCGAGCTCTTGCCCGGGGCGATCGAGCTGGAGCAGGACTTGATGTTCCCAGGACCGACCTTCGCCGACGAGGTGGTCATCGTGCATGCCGAGGTCGTCAAGGTGGATCGCGCGCGCAACGAGGTCGAGGTGCGGGCGCGCGTGACCCGACCCGACGGCGGCATCGGCTGCGAGGGGCGGACCCTGGTGCGCACCCATGTTTGACTTCACCGTCGGTCAACGCGCCTCCTTGACGCGCCGCTTTCGTCGCGACGAGGTCGAAGAGTTCCTGGCGCTGGTCGGCGCCATCGACGACGACGGGGCGACCGTGCCGACCGGCCTCCTCGGCGGGCTCTTCTCGCAGCTCCTCGGCACCTCCTTGCCCGGCCGCGGCACCAACTGGATGAAGCAGACCCTGCGCTTTCATGCGCGCGCCTCGGTCGACGACCTCCTGTTCGCGTCGGTCGAGATCGTGCGGCTGCGCCCGGAAAAGCAGCTCGTCAACCTGCGCGTCGAGTGCCTCTCGGCGTCCGGCGCGCTCGTGTGCGACGGCGAGGCGCTGGTCATGGCGCGCGAGATGCTGCCGGCCTGACCGTCGCAGCAGTAGATCGCGCGGCCGAAAACGCGCTATGACGAAGTATGGCCAGACTCACGGAGCTTGCGTTTCGGATGGCCGGCTGGCGCATCGAAGGTGCGCTGCCGGAAGCGGAACGATTCGTCCTCATCGCCGCGCCGCATACCTCGAACTGGGATGCGGTGATCCTCCTCGTCGCGGCGCGCATTTACGGGCTGAAGCTCGAGTGGTTCGTGAAGGATTCGTGGTTCAAGTTTCCGATGGGCGCCATCATGCGGCGGCTCGGCGGCGTGCCGATCGATCGCAGCGCGCGCAACGGCGTGGTCGAGCAGGCGGTGGCGCGGTTCGGCGATCACGAGCGGCTGGCGCTGGCCGTGCCGCCGGAAGGGACGCGCGGCAAGGCGCCCTACTGGAAGACGGGCTTCTATCACATCGCCCGCGGCGCCCAGGTGCCCATCGTTCTGGGCTTCATCGACTACGGCAAGAAGGTCGCCGGCCTCGGACCGGCCTTCATGCCGACGGGAGATCTGGCCGCCGACTTCCAGGTGTTCCGCGACTTCTACTCGAAGGTCGAGGCGCGCTTCCCCGAGAAGAAGGGCGCCATCGAGCCGCCGCCGCCTTCGGGAGCCAAGGCGTGACCACCCTGACCGTGCGTGAGGTCGCCGTGCCCGCGCTCTTCTACGGCACCGCGTGGAAGGAAGAGCGGACGGCCGGCCTGGTGACGCAAGCGCTCGAGGCCGGCTTTCGCGCCATCGACACCGCCAACCAGCGCAAGCACTACTTCGAGGCGGCCGTCGGCGAAGCGGTAGCGGGCTGGCTGGCGGCGGGCAAGGGGACGCGCGAGCAGCTCTTCTTGCAGACCAAGTTCACGCACGTCGACGGGCAGGACCACCGGCTGCCGTATGACGCCGGCGCCGGGCCGGCCGAGCAGGTGGCGCAGTCGTTCGCGTCGTCGCTCGAGCATCTGCAGAGCAGCTACGTCGATTCCTACGTGCTGCACGGCCCGTCGCTGCGCGATCGGCTCAGCAACGAGGATTGGCAGATCTGGTACGCGATGTGCGAGCTCGAGCGCGCCGGCAAGACGCGGCTCGTCGGCGTCAGCAACGTGTCGCTGCCGCAGGTGCTCGAGCTGTGCCGCGACGACGGGATCAAGCCGGCGTTCGTGCAGAACCGCTGTTACGCGCGCACCGGCTGGGATCGCGAGATCCGCGAGGTCTGCCGCGCGCACGGCATCGGCTACCAGGGCTTTTCGCTGTTGACGGCGAACCGGCGCGAGCTGGCCGTACCGGCCGTGCGCGAGATGGCGGCGCGCACCGGACGCACGGTGCCGCAGTTGGTCTTCCGGTTCGCCCTGCAGGTGGGGATGCTGCCGCTGACCGGTACCTCGGATCGCGCCCACATGGACGAAGATCTGCAGAGCCTCGGCTTCGAGCTCAGCGACGAGGACGTGGCCGCGATCGAACGCGTAGCGGGGTAGGGCGATGGCGAATCCAATCGTCGTCACCGGCGCGACCGGCACGCTCGGGCGGCCGCTCGTGGCCACGCTGCGGGCGCGCGGCCTGGCGGTGCGCGCGCTCAGCCGTCGCGGCGAGGTGCGCGCCGATCTCACCACCGGCGAGGGGCTCGAGGACGCGGTGCGCGGCGCTGCGGTGATCATTCACGCGGCCAGCGATCCGCAGCATCCGGAGCACGACGTCGCCGCGACGCGCCGCTTGATCGAGGTGGCGCAGCGCCACGGCGTGGGCCACTTCATCTACATCTCGATCGTCGGCATCGAGAAATTCAGCGGCATGGCCTACTACCGGGTCAAGCTCGACTGCGAAGCGCTGGTGCGCGGCTCGACGCTGCCGTGGACGATCTTACGCGCGACGCAGTTCTTCGAGCTTCTGCCCGAGCGCATGTTTCCGGTGCTGGGGCGCTTCGGGCCGCTCGTGGTCGGGCGCGGCTGGCAGATCCAGCCGGTCGAGGTGCGCGAGGTGGCCGACAAGCTCGCCGACATCGCCGCCGGCCCTCCCGCCGGCATGCTGCCGGACTTCGCTGGGCCCGAGCTCTTGACCTGGGAACAGATGGCGCGCGATTGGAAGCGCGCCGGCGGCACGCGGAAGCCGGTCTGGGCGCTGCCGCTACCCGGGGCGGTCAGCCGCGCCATGCGCGCGGGTGCGCTCACCGCGCCGGCGCACACCGACGGCAAGCTGCGCTGGTCGCAGTGGCTGCACGAGCGCTTCGCCGGCGCTGCGCCCTAGCGGCGCGCCTTTCGCGTCACTTTCGACTTCGACTTCGCGTTCGACTTCAGCTTCGACTTCTTGGGAGCGCGCTTCGCCAACCCGTGCGCGAGGACGTCGATGACCGCGCGCGCCTGCGCCTCGGCATCGACCTCGTCCCCGACGAGCGCCGCCAGTTGCCCATCGATGAGCAGCATCGCGATCCCGTGCACTATCGACCAGGCCGGCACCGCCAGCGCCGCCGGCTCTCCGTCGCGCACCACACCGGCGCGCTGCCCCTCGGCGAGGCAGTCGACCAGCGCCTGCAGGGTCGGCTCGCCCGCGGCGCGCAGCTCCGGCGACTGCTCCGCCTCGTGCAGCTCGCTGGAGAACATCACCTTGAAGTGTCCCGGATGCGCGACCGCGTAGCGCACGTAGGCGACCCCCAGCGCGCGGAAGCGCAGCAGCGGATCGCGCTCGTCACCGCCGCACGCCTGCATCTCGTCCCCGAGCCCGCGAAAGCCCTCGATGGCGAGCGCCTCGAGCAGCGCCTCCCGACTGGCGAAGTGGCGATAGGGCGCCGCGTGGCTCACCCCCGCCCGCCGCGCCAGCTCGCGTAGCGAGAGCGCCCCCGGCCCCGCCTGCTCCACGATGCGCAGCGCCGCGTCGACGAGCGTGCGCCGGAGATCCCCGTGGTGATACCGCCGCTGCTCTTTGGCCATGCCGATTTCCTCATGATGCCACGAATGTAGGCGCTGTCTACGTTCGATGTTGACACCGCCTACTCCAAGTTTACACTGTCAACATCACCGAGGAGCCAGCCATGTCGACCGCCATCGCCTCCGCCCATCTCGCTCCCTCCGCCGTCGCGCCGGCCCACTCCTGGCACCAGGCCTTCCGCGACCTGCCGCGCGAGCACGGCTTCGAGCGGCTCTCCATCGAAGGGCAGCTGCCCGCCGAGCTCCGAGGCACCCTCTACCGCAACGGCCCCAGCCTCTTCTCTACCTTCGGCCGCCGCTACGGCCACTGGTTCGACGGCGACGGCGC